>NZ_PDGW01000008.1:0-39547 GCF_014335015.1 Corynebacterium sp. LK31
GAATTGGCCTATGGCAAATCCGGAAGCACACCGCCGAGTAACTGTTGTACTGTTCCCCGGGTTCGAACTCTTAGACGTTTTTGGGCCGGTTGGCCTTTTTGGTCATGTCCCAGAGATTGAGGTCGAATATGTCGCCGACATTGCCGGTTCGATAACCAGCGCTCAGGGGGCGGAGGTTATCGCCACGCGCTGCACCGCTGAACTCGAGGCAGTCGATATTCTCCTGGTGCCCGGTGGAGCAGGGAGCAGAACACTAGTTGAGGATGCAGAGTTTTTGGACTGGCTTAAGCACATCGGGTCCCGGGCGCGGTTAGTGGCATCGGTCTGCACGGGGTCGGCACTGCTAGCTGCGGCTGGGCTACTTGAAGGAAAGCGGGCAACTAGTAATAAGTTGGCTTTTGATTGGGCTACCTCGTTCGGAAACGAAGTGACGTGGGTGAAAGCGGCTCGATGGGTTGAAGACGGAGATCGCTGGAGCTCATCAGGAGTCGCAGCAGGTATGGATATGGCTGTTGCTTTAATTAGCAGCATCCTTGGCAAGGAAGCTGGTCGATTCGCCGCCAGAAAAATTGAGTATCGGCCTCAGACAGACGGCACTGTCGATCCTTTTGCGGATTTAGCGAAATAGCGGCGCCGGGCTTTTTCTAAATATCGAAACCGTCGAATCCGCCGTCGAAAAATCCGCCGCCGTCGCCGCCGCCGTCGCCGCCACCGAAGAGGCCGTCGAAGAAGCCTCCGCCGTCGCCTGCGTCACCGGCATCTGCACCGCCGCCACCGAAGTCGCCGCCAAGGTCATCTCCACCGAAATCGTCGCCACCGAAGTCTTCGGCTCCAAAGTCCTCGGTGCCGCCGAAGTCGTCAGCGCCGGTGCCCATGCCGCTGGCGAACTCATCAGCGCCGTAGGCAACACCGGCCATACCGTGGAAGAGGGTAGAGAACAGCAGCATCGAGCCTGCGGTCCAGACACCGGTGCGGAGCGCGGACTTCCACCAGGGCTCGGAGTACCAACCGGCCGGAACCGGACGGCCAGCGACACGACCACCGGGGTAGTAGTTCGGAGTTTCCGGGGTGGCGTATGGAGAGGCGGTAACCGAGTGGCCTTCGTGCTCAATGGTGCGAGTTTCGGTCACAGAACCAGCGGCCTTCTGACCCTCCAGCGGTGGCAGTGTCGGCCCCGCCGGCAGGCCCATAATTTCGCGAGCCGCATTGATGTAGTGCAGGCCCTCCAGCGCCGATTCGCGGGCCATTCGCGCCTGTGCCGGGGTGCGCGCAGTAGAAATCTGCGAGGAAGCGGCATTGTAGCGCTCGGATGCGTCAGCAAGAGCCTGCGTGGAAGCCGAATCGGTGCCAGCCAGGTTCAATACCTGTGAGCCCAGTCGCTCAATCCATCGGCGGGCGTCTGCGACGGCGTCTTCCAATTGATTGTTCTGGCGAGCATCAAAGGCCCTGTTTGAACGGTTTTGAGCCATCGACGCGATGATAATTGCGCCGCCGACGGTGATCGCGATCAGAATTAAAGCCCCCATGGGCTAGGCCTCCAAAAAGGAAATTGCGGGTACTGCTTGTAATTACTTGAGATAACGCATGTAGAGCGAAAAAAGTTCCCGAGCTTACATATCTGTCCGACAGATGTAGCTCGGGAACCAGGAAATGATTGGGTATGGGTAGGTATCTATGATTCGGCGGAGTCGGTGCTCTTGGTGCGGCTCTTCCGATTGGCGTGCCATGCGCGAACTTCTTCGGAATCCCACAGGGTCAACCCATGAAGCTTCGCGACGGGTTCAGGAGCCTTCTTGCGGCCAGCGTAGCTGGTGAAAGTGCCACGTGCGGTGCCGGAAAAAGCAGCGCATTCGACCGCGGTCCATAGTTCGTGTCCAGTATCGGCATCGATAATGGTGGGCTTCATGGTGCCCAGAGTACCCGTAGCACTGGATCCTGAACAGAGGTCAGAAGAATTTCTGGTCCCCGGACGTCGGCTCAGAAAGTAAAAACCGGGAGCAATGCGCCCGGTTGCGTGGAGGGGATGACGGGAATCGAACCCGCGTCTTCAGCTTAGAAGGCTGACAAGTGGGGTTCCTAACGTGATTTTTGATTTTTTTGGGGGGACATCGTCAACAACGGGCCGGGGCTCCGATTCGTTCCAGGGGGAGCGGATTTTTCGCGAACGATCCGGTTGCTCTACTCGGTTGCTTTACGACGACCCCGTCGACGCGCGAAACCCATAACATTTTGTTGGAAAACCAAAAACTAGGCGTGATGTGTGACATAGGATGTCGGCATGTCAACCAATGTGCCTGCCAATGACCGAACTCTCCATCCTCAGCCGCGCACGTCGCCGCTCGCGAAGCCGTTGCATCACGACGTCGATCTGCGGGGTCTGCTGATCGGCACGGCGTCGGCCGCCGGGCAGATCGAGGGGCGGTGACGAGAACAACGACTGGTTCGATTGGGCCCGCGAGCCCGGCAACATCGCCGATGGTTCGACCCCGCTGCGCGCCACCGACCACTGGAACCGGTGGCGGGAGGACAACGAGCTCATGGCGTCGCTGGGTCTGCCCATCGCTCGCATCGGCGTGGAGTGGGCGCGTATCGAACCGCGGCCGGGGGAGTTCGACCATGCGGTGCTGGATCGCTACCGTGAGGAGATTGCCGACCTGCGGGACAAGGGGATTCGTCCGCTGGTGACGCTCCATCACTTCGTCAATCCGCTCTGGTTCGCTCGGCGCGGCGGCTTCACCTCCGATGAATCGCCGGCGGCTTTCCTGCGCTATGCGGAGACGACCGTGCGGGCGCTCGACGACCTCGTCGACGAGTGGATCACCGTCAACGAGCCGAACGTGTACGCCACCCAGGCGCACATGTTCCGCTCGGGCCCGCCGGGCAACCGCTCGTGGGGCGACACGATGGCCGTGCTGCGCAACATGGCGGTGTCCCACATCCGCGGTTACGAGGTCATCCACGGCATCCAGGGGGATCGGGCGAAGGTCGGCATCGCCCACCACGCACGGGCGTTCGCGCCGCGCAATCCGCGCAACCCCATCCACCGCGGCCTGGCGCGGATCAATCGGCATCTGTTCCAGGACATCGTCGCCGACGCGCATCTGGCGGGGAAGTTCCATCCGCTGCTGGGCGGGGCGAAGGTCGGCCGCGGGTTGCCGTCGGGCCGCCACCACGACTTCCTGGGCCTGAACTACTACTCGCGCACGGCCGTCGACAAGTTCGACGACGGCACCTTCGTCGGGGCTCCGGTCAACGACCTCGGGTGGGAAATCCACCCCGAGGGCCTGGTCGAATGCGCCCGCGACCTGAACGAGCGTTTCGGCGGACCGGTCTGGATCACCGAAAACGGCACCTGCGATCTCGGCGATCTGGAGCTGTCGGTCGGTGGCGTGGACGCGGGCGTCGAAAAGCCGAATCCGGCCGGGGACTACGCCAACCCGGACGCCGGGGCTGCCGACCGCAGGCTGGAGTCGTTCCGGCCGCGGTTCATCCTGGAGCACCTGCGGGCCATCGCCGAGTCGGACGTGCCCATCGAGCGCTGGTACCACTGGTGCTTCGTGGACAACTGGGAATGGGCCGACGGCGAAGAGCCGCGATTCGGCATCGTCCACCTGGACTACGAGACGCAGGAACGGACGATGAAGCCGTCGGGCCACCTGCTGGCCGAGCTGGCCCGCACCGGGCGGATCACCCCGGAGCTGCACCGGCGCTACACCGCAGGCCGTCGTTACCCCGTCGCGGACGAACACACCGACCCCAACGTGCGGGCGCAGCCGCCGGAGCCGGATGGGGTGCAGGGATGAGCTCCTCCGAACACGCCGGCTCCTCCGAACGCGCCATCTCCGACGTCGGGCGTTTCACCGCCGACCCCGCCCAGCGCACGCCGGTGACCACCGGCTGGATCGTGCGGTACGGCCTGCTGTACCTGGGGCAGAACATCTCGTGGGCAGCGCCGACGCAGCTGTTGTTGGCGCAGCAGATCCTCATCTGGCATCCGGGGGAGAAGGAGGAGAAGTTCGCGCTCCTCATGGCGGTCGGCGGGTTCTTCTCCATCATCGGGCATCCGCTGGCCGGGTGGTTGTCGGACCGCACGGACACGCGCTGGGGCCGCCGCGCCCCGTGGATCCTCTTCGGCGGGCTGGCGGCGGCCGGGTCGCTGGTGTTCCTGGGCGCCGCGCCGGGCTTCATGGCGTTGACCATCGGGTGGGCGGTGTTCCAGCTGGCCATCGCGGCGTCAATCAACGCGGCCCAGGCGGTGGCGCCGGATACGGTGCCGGACAATCAGTACGGCGTGGTCTCGGGTGTGCTGGGGCTGACGTACACCCTCGGCGTGGTGCTGGGCACCGTCGTGGCCACGGTGTTCGACCTGGGGCTGGCGTACATCGTCACCGCGGCGCTGCTGCTGGTGCTCATCGGCCAGTTCCTGCCGGGCTTCCGCGACGTGTCCCGGGTGCGGTCGCAGGCGGCCGCATCTCCGGTGCTTGACGACGCCGGCGGGGACGCTGACGCCGTGGTGCCCGCCGTCGCCGAGGTGCCCGGAGGGCTCTACCGCGACTTCACGTGGGTGTTCATCGCCCGGTTCCTGGTGACCACGGGCAACTCGGTCGCGTTGTTCTACCTGTTCTATTACCTGCGCGATCACATCGGCCACCCCGATCCGGATGCCGGCGTGCTCGTCCTCACCGGCGCGTATGCCCTGTGCGTCATCGTCACCGCGATCCTGTCGGGCAAAGTGTCCGACAAGATGGGCAAGCGCCGGGTGTTCGTGGCGTTGTCGTCGATGGGCGTCGCCGGGGCCTGCGCGATCATGGCGTTCGCCGGGAGCTTCGCCATGGTCGTCGGCGCGGCGGTGCTGTTGGGTCTGTCGTGGGGCGTGTTCATGGCCGTCGATCAGGCCCTGATCAACCAGGTGCTGCCCAAGGCCGATGAGCGCGGGCGTGACGTGGGCGTCATGAACCTCGCCGTCGCCGGCCCGAACATGGCCGCCCCGGTGCTCGCCGCCTTCGCGTTGGCGAACCTCGGCGGGTACCCCGGCCTGTACGTTTTCGCGGGCGCGCTCACCGCCGTCGGTGCGGTGCTGGTGTACCGGGTGCGGTCCGTGCCCTGATCTCCGTGCGTTGAACAGCGTGCGGCCGGTGCCTTAATCTTCGTGCCTTGAACGGCGTGCGGTCGGCGTTACGGTTTGATACCGTTCGTTGCAGTCGATGAAAGGTGTTTATCCCCGTGCGCCCCACGAAGAAGTTGTCCCCCGCCGCATTCGGCGCAGCGTCCCCCGCCGTCTCCTCTGTGGAGACCGGTGCCGAGGCCCGGTCCGCGAGCCGAGTCTCAGCGGCCCCGTCGTCCCGGACGTCCTTCGTCCGCAGGGCGTTGGCCCCGGTCACGGCGCTCGCGCTGGCGGGCACGTTGCTGTCGGTGCCGCAGGCGTCGGCCGGCGGCTCCGCCGGTCCGGCCGATCTCGGCGGGTTGGACTGGGGCGCGTGCCCGACCGCGGCGATGACCGCGCCGGGCACCGTGTGCGCGGACATCGACATGCCACGTGATTATTCCGACCCGGAGGGCGCGACGATTTCCCTCACTGTCAGCCGGGTTCCGGCGACGGGGGAGCGCCGTGGCGTCATCGCAGGCAATCCGGGCGGCCCCGGCGGCGACGCGTTGGGAATGTTCTCCGACGAGGCCGTGAGGATGCCGACCGCCGTCCGGGAGCACTTCGACCTCATCGCCGTCGAGTCGCGCGGCCTGGCCTGGGGCACCCCGCTGAACTGCAACGTGGCGGACATCCCGATGACGGGTCTGCTCTCCGGGCAGGTCGGCGCGATGTACGCCTCCTGCGAAGCCAATGAACCGGGATACGCGGCGACCATCACCACGGAGAACACCGCTCGCGATCTCAACCATGTCCGCGACGTGCTCGGCCAGGACGTCATGCACCTCTACGGCCTGTCCTACGGCACGGATCTGATGAGCACGTACGCGACCCTGTTCCCGGACAAGACGGGCCGGATGGTGCTGGATTCCTCGGTCGATCCTGCCGACCGTTACTTTCGGCTCGGAGACTCGCGCGAGCCGTGGCGCCGCGAGGCTCTCAACGCGATGTTCCAGTGGATCGCCGACCGTGACGACGAGTACGGCCTGGGCACCACCGCCCTGCAGGTGTACGCGCGCTGGTCGCAGCGCATCAACGAGGAGGTTGGCGCGCCGGGTCAGGTCTACCCGCCGCCGACGCAGGTGGGCGACGTGCCCGCCGCCTTCGCCGACGACCCGGAGGCGTTCATGCAGCTGGCCGACGGCGTTCTGCCCGTCGCGTGGCGCAGCCATTCCTTCGCGGCGAACCTGATGCGCCCCGGCGCCGGCAATCAGTCGGTGCTGCTGCAGCAGACCTTCGCGGCGACGTACTCGGAGAGCATGTGGCCCGACATCGCCGACGCCGTGGTCACCGGCGAGGTGGAGACCCCCGAACTACCCGAGGGCGTGACCCCGGAAGACATGATGGCGCAGACCGAGGCGATGGGAACCATCGAGCGGGCGATCATCTGCAACGACAACGTCACCGCCGCCGACCCGTCCCGCATTCCCCGCACGTACCTCGACCAGTTCACCGGCGGCGACATCTTCCGCCTCAACGCCGATGCGCTGTCGTCGGGGCAGCTATGCCTCGGCTGGCCGGGGCAGGGCGCTGCCGTGGAACTCAGCGGCGACGCCCTCGAGTCGAAGCCGCTGCTGCTCCACTACGACCGCGATGCGGCGGTGACCGGCACGGGCGGCCGCGCGATGCAGGCGGTCATGGGCGGCGAGCTCATCGAGCTGCCGGGCCACGGCCACGGCGTGCTCGTCGCCCACAACGACGCCGACGAGATCGCCAACGTCGTCGCCGCCCACTACTTGGGCTGACCGGTCATGCCGGGCTGACCGGTCCGAGATTGGGCCGGCTACTTGCCCTTCGCCTCGTGGCCTTTCTGCCACTCGCGCACGTCGTCGGAGTTCCGCGGGTTCAGCCCGTGGAGCTTCGCCGCCGGCACCGGCGCTTTGCCACGGCCCGCATAGCTGGTGAACGTGCCGCGCGCGGTACCGGTGAACTCCGCGCATTCGGCGACGGTCCACAGCTCGACGCCGGTGTCCTTGTCGATGATGCGAGGATTCATGCCGCCGGGACTAGTTGTGCGTGACGACGGCAAAAGACCCGACATGACAGTGCCACCGACTTGTTACCGACGCTGTATGAAACCGTGACGCGCGCACGCGGTCGTGACATGCCTGTGACGGATTTCGGGACGGATCCCGTCAAAAAGAAGAACACCCTCCGACGCTGGCCGGAGGGTGCTTTCACATGGAGGGGATGACGGGAATCGAACCCGCGTCTTCAGCTTGGAAGGCTGAGGTATTAGCCACTATACGACATCCCCATAGACAGAAATCCGGTTTAGATGCGCACTCGCCTCAACCAGACCGTGTCTTGGTACAAGGCATATTAACTCGTTAAAGCGCACATACAAAAATCGATGCCAGGTTTTTCTCGAAGGATTTAAAGAAAAGTGGCTGTGGCCGGGAAAAACAGAAAATGAAACTAAAGCAATATGGGGTATATGAAACAGGCGTATAGCCGTTGATTACACTGTCACACGACTCAACAAAGGGGCAGTCGTTTTAGGCGGCTTCTTTGGAGGGTCGGCCGACGAATGGAGTGTTTGCAGTAAACGAGGCCGCCAAAAGCAGTGCCGAGGTGATGCAAACGCCCTGTGATATGCATGGATTTCATGAAACCAGTAGTAGTTGGCAGGTTGGCTCTCGATGGCGTCGTAAAGCGTTTTCAGACAGAGTAATGGCCTGGTTGAACGCGTGGTTTTGTGATTTCGTTAATCGTCAGGTAAATCTATACGGGTCCGTTGTGGAAACGCGATTTCGCGACTATGAGGGCCCCGGTGCAGATGCTCCAAAGGGGTTTCTGCTAGGTTTCGAATGACGCATACGGGGTATGGCGCAGCTTGGTAGCGCGTCCGCTTTGGGAGCGGAAGGCCGTGGGTTCAAATCCCGCTACCCCGACCAGTATCACGGGCACTCCCGTGGTCTATGAATTAATCATCGAGTTGCAGGAGAGTGCACCAGTGAAGTCTTCCGTTGAGAAGCTCAATGAGACCCGAGTGAAGATTACCGTCGAGGTCCCGTTTGACGAGCTGAAGCCAGAGTTCGACAATGCCTACAAGGCACTGGCTCAGCAGGTCCAGATTCCGGGCTTCCGTAAGGGCAAGGCACCGGCAAAGCTGATTGAGGCCCGCTTCGGCCGCGGCCCAATCCTGGAGCAGGTGCTCAACGACATGGTTCCGTCCCGCTACGACGAGGTCGTTCGTGAGGAGGAGCTGAAGGTTATCGGTCAGCCTGAGGTTGACATCACCAAGCTGGAAGACGGCGAGCTCGTCGAGTTCACCGCTGAGGTCGACGTCCGTCCGGAGATTGGGCTGCCGAAGTTCGAGGACATCGCAGTTGAGGTTGACCCGCTGGTCGCCGACGAGGAAGCTGTTGAGGCTGAGCTGCAGAACCTGCTCGCTCGCTTCGGCACCCTGACCGGCGTTGAGCGCGCAGTTGAGAAGGATGACTTCGTCTCCATCGACCTGTCCGCCACTATCGACGGTGAAGAGCTGGAAGAGGCTTCCACCGAGGGACTGTCCTACCAGGTTGGCTCCGACGATCTGATTGACGGCCTGGATGAGGCTGTTGTTGGCCTGTCCCAGGGCGAGTCCAAGGAATTCACCACCAAGCTGGTTGCTGGCGAGCACGAGGGCGAGGACGCTCAGGTCACCGTTACCGTTCAGTCCGTCAAGGTCCGCGAGCTGCCGGAAGCTGACGACGACTTCGCTCAGATGGCTTCCGAGTTCGACACCATCGAGGAGCTGAAGGAAGACCTGGCACGCCAGGTCGAGAACACCAAGAAGGGCGAACAGGCTCAGCAGGTCCGCGACAAGGTCCTGGCTGCCGCAATGGAGCAGACCACAATCGCTCTTCCGGAGGGTGTTGTCAAGGAGCAGGTCGAGGGCCAGCTGCAGCAGCTGCTGGGTCAGTTCGGCGGCGACGAGAAGGTTCTGAACTCCATGCTGGAGGCCCAGGGCACCACTCGTGAGCAGTTCGACGAGGACTCCAAGAAGTCCGCTGAGGAAGCTGTTCGCACCCAGCTGTTCCTGGATGCACTGGCTGAGGAGATCCAGCCGGACGTTTCCCAGCAGGAGCTCACCGACCACATCCTGTTCACTGCTCAGTCCTACGGCATGGACCCGAACCAGTTCATCCAGCAGATTCAGCAGTCCGGCCAGCTCGGCAACCTGTTTGCAGACGTTCGCCGCGGCAAGGCTCTGGCCACCTCGATCCTGAAGGCTTCCGCCAAGGACACTGAGGGCAACGAAATCGATCTGAACGAGTACTTCGGTGAGGTCGAAGCTGAGGCTGAGAAGGCTGAGTCCGACAAGGCTGAGGACAACTCGGCTGAGTAAGCCCCGCCGTTAGCGCGACGCATTCCTTATGCTGCAACGCTTATAGCGAACAAGGGCCGTTCCTGAAACAAAGGGACGGCCCTTTTCGTTACCCTCTAGTGAACGACAAACTCGCACACGTACGAAGAAGGAGTACACAGATGAGCGATAACGCCCAGATGTCGACGAACACGGTTTTCGACAAGCTGCTCAAGGAGCGCATTATTTGGCTGGGTGAGCAGGTCGACGACGAGATTGCCAACAAGCTCTGCGGTCAGATGCTGCTCCTGGCAGCTGAGGACCCGGAGGCGGATATCTCGCTGTACATTAACTCCCCGGGTGGCTCCGTCACCGCCGGCATGGCCATTTACGACACCATGCAGTTTGTTCCGTGCGACGTGGCTACCTACGGCATGGGCTTGGCAGCTTCCATGGGTCAGTTCCTGCTCGCCGCAGGTGCTAAGGGCAAGCGTTACGCACTGCCGCACGCCCGCATTATGATGCACCAGCCATCTGCAGGTATTGGCGGTACCGCATCCGACATCACCATTCAGGCTGAGCAGTTCGCTGCCACCAAGAAGGAGATGGCTCGTCTGATTGCGCAGCACACCGGTCAGCCGGTCGAGCGCATTGAGGAAGACTCGGACCGCGACCGCTGGTTTACCGCAGCTGAGGCTAAGGAATACGGCCTGGTTGACCACGTCGTGACCGCTCTCAAGGACACCGCACGCTAAAAGCGGACAGTAGCGAATAATTAGAGGCGATTTAATCAACATGGAGATGAACAATATGCAGATGCCGCAGTCGCGCTACGTGCTTCCTTCTTTCGTGGAGCACTCCAGCTTTGGTGCTAAGGAATCCAACCCATACAACAAGCTCTTCGAAGAGCGCATTATCTTCCTCGGCTCCCAGGTCGATGACACCGCCGCTAACGACATCATGGCGCAGTTGCTGGTGCTTGAGGGCCTGGACCCGGATCGTGACATCACGATGTACATCAATTCCCCAGGCGGCTCCTTCACCTCGCTGATGGCCATCTACGACACGATGCAGTACGTGCGTCCCGACGTGCAGACCGTGTGCCTGGGCCAGGCTGCCTCCGCGGCAGCCGTGCTGCTCGCTGCGGGTGCACCGGGTAAGCGTGCAGCTCTGCCGAATGCGCGCGTTCTCATTCATCAGCCGGCTACCCAGGGAATCCAGGGCCAGGTTTCCGACCTGGAGATTCAGGCGAACGAAATCGAGCGCATGCGCAAGCTGATGGAGGAGACGTTGGCTCGCCACTCCGGTCGCACTGCAGAGCAGATCCGCAAGGACACCGACCGTGACAAGATCCTGACCGCTGAAGAGGCCGTCGAGTACGGCATCATCGACCAGGTCTTCGAGTACCGCAAGCACAACGCCTAAATGGGGACATGGTCTCTTTGGAGTGCTGCGCACTGGCCGTCGTAAAGCACCGGGCGAGATCGCGTGAAATTCGCCTCGCCCCTGGCGTGGAAGCCGGTATTTGCGCACACTCACGGTAGGCTGGTCTGAAGCAGTTATTGGCAACGAAGCGGAAAGGCGGCGGCGGGAGCCTCATGGCGCGTATGCAAGAAAGTGCGGATTTGCTGAAGTGCTCTTTCTGTGGAAAGAGTCAGAAGCAGGTCAAGAAGCTGATTGCCGGACCTGGTGTGTACATCTGTAATGAGTGCATCGAGCTCTGCAACGAGATCATCGAAGAGGAGCTCAACACCGGCGGCGAGGCAACTGGCAACGACGACCGCCTGCCGCGGCCGATGGAAATTCGCGACTTCCTCGATGAGTACGTCATCGGCCAGGACATGGCTAAGCGCACCCTAGCGGTAGCGGTCTACAACCACTACAAGCGCCTTCGTGCTGCGGAGACCAAGTCGGACAACGACGTCGAGCTGCAGAAGTCGAACATCCTCTTGCTGGGGCCGACTGGCTGCGGCAAGACTTACCTCGCGCAGACACTGGCTCGCAAGCTGGATGTGCCGTTCGCGATTGCTGACGCCACCAGCCTGACCGAGGCCGGCTATGTCGGTGAGGACGTGGAGAACATCCTGCTGAAGCTGCTGCAGGCGACTGATTTCGACGTCGAGAAGGCACAGCGCGGCATCATTTACGTCGATGAGATTGACAAGATTTCGCGCAAGTCCGAGAACACTTCCATCACTCGCGATGTCTCCGGTGAAGGTGTGCAGCAGGCGCTGCTGAAGATTCTCGAGGGAACCGTAGCCGCCGTGCCCCCGCAGGGTGGGCGCAAGCTGCCGAACCAGGAGTTCATTCAGTTCGACACTTCCAACGTCCTGTTCATCGTCGCCGGTGCGTTTGCCGGTCTGGAAAAGGTCGTTCAGGAGCGTGTCGGTAAGAAGGGCCTGGGCTTCGGCGCAGATGTCACCTCGGCTAACGACGAGGACATGAAGGATCCATTCCGCGACGTGCTGCCGGAGGATCTCGTTCGATTCGGCCTGATTCCTGAGTTCATTGGCCGCCTTCCCGTTATCGCATCGGTCACCAACCTCGATGAGGACGCGCTGGTTCGTGTACTCACCGAGCCGAAGAACTCCCTGGTTCGCCAGTACCAGCACCTGTTCGACATGGACGGTGTGCGCCTTACCATCGACGATGAGGCACTGCGCGCCATTGCTGCCAAGGCGATTAGCCGCAATACCGGCGCCCGTGGTTTGCGCGGCATCATGGAAGAGATCCTGGTTCCCGTGATGTTCGAGGTACCAGAGCGTGACGACGTCGCGGAGGTCATTGTCCACAAGGAATGCATCACGGACGGTGCAGCGCCGGAACTCGTTGAACGCAGCGAGGATAAGAAGACTGCGTAAAGGTAGCTAAAAACCCGGTTAGAGTAGCCGCTCTAACCGGGTTTTGATGTCTGTGTGGAGCCCTAGTCGTCCATGCCGTAGATGTCGCGGTAATCCGGGGCATCGTCAGTAGTCAAGTCCTGAGTCTCTGGGTTGGGCTGATCGCCGTAGACCTCTGCGCCAAGCGCGGACGAGTTGGCGCCATGGGAGGCCAGCAGGGAAGTGTACGAGCTGCCCGGTTCGTTGCGAGGCGAGGATGTCAACAGGCTGGTCACAGTGTCCTGAGCGAACTCACGCAGCTTGTCCGACAACACTGTCGACTGCATTTCAATGCCGTAGAGGTTTTCAAAAGTCCGCTGGTGCAGGGTGGGGAAGGTGGCCAGCGACAGCACGAGAATATAAAGATCAAGTGCGGAAATATCAGTGCGGAATGCACCATAATCGCGACCGAGCAACAAGATGCGGTCAAACTCCAAAACAATTGGGCTCTGACCACCAAGCCCAGTCACGCCTTCTAGCGGCAGGACCGGATGTAGGTTTTCCTGGATGATGAACCGCACGGCGAGCGGGTTCGCCGAGAAGTAGTCATAGATAACACCGACCACATGCTGCAGGGCTTCCACCGGCACATTGGAGTGCGGGCGCAGGTCGTCGTCGTCAGGCCTTACGGTCTCCAGCACATGTGCCCACGTCGCCCTGTAGAGTCCCAACTTGTCACCACAGTGGTAGTGAAGCATGCGCTTGGAGACACCAGAGGCGGCAGCAATGGCATCCAAACGGGCATCTGCATACCCCTTTGCGGTGAATTCTTGAAGTGCTGCCACCAAGACTGCATGGGGGATTGCATCAGAGGAGCCTGGAGACTTCATGAAAATCCTTTGCTTGGACTAGAGGGCGACTACGGGGTTTTGGCTATCTAACGGGGGTGAAATTGCTCGGTCGCGGACTTCTTTCTAGTGAAATGAGTACATGACCGTAAGTCATGCCTAATGCTATCCGTTTTTCAGAATTGGCCTGAGCCCGTCGCCCCCGTCTGCGCCAATTCTGTAGTCGCATTAGAGTGGGCAGCGAATTGATTCTCTCTCGAGAAAGGCCTGAAGTGAACAAGACTCCCGTAAAGGTTGCAGTTACCGGCGCCGCCGGACAGATCGCTTACTCCCTGCTCTTCCGCATTGCCAGCGGTTCGGTTTTCGGCCCTGAGACCCCGGTTGAGTTGAACCTGCTGGAGATCACTCCGGCGCTGCACGCCACCGAAGGCGTCGCCATGGAGCTGTTTGACTCCGCCTTCCCGCTTCTGACTGGCATCAACATCACCGATGATCCGGCAAAGGCATTCGACGGTGCCAACGCCGCCTTCCTGGTCGGTGCAAAGCCGCGCGGCAAGGGCGAGGAGCGCTCCGCACTGCTGGGCGCCAACGGCAAGATCTTCGGCCCGCAGGGTGCTGCACTGAATGATCACGCAGCAGACGACATCAAGGTTCTGGTTGTCGGCAACCCGGCCAACACCAACACCATGATTGCCGCATCCCACGCTAAGGACATCCCGGCAGAGCGCTTCACCGCCATGATGCGCCTGGACCACAACCGTTCCCTGTCTCAGCTGTCGGAAAAGATTGGTGTTCCGACCACTGAGATCAAGAACATGATTGTCTGGGGTAACCACTCCGCAGACCAGTTCCCGGACATCACCTACGCCACCATTGCAGGCGAGAAGGTCTCCGACAAGGTGGACGCTGCGTGGGTCGAGCAGGACTTCATTCCGCGTGTCGCCAAGCGTGGCGCAGAAATCATCGAGGTCCGTGGTTCCTCCTCCGCAGCTTCCGCTGCCGCAGCCGCAGTTGACCACATGCGTGACTGGGTCACGGGTACCCCAGAGGGCGAGTGGGTCTCTGTCGCCCTTCCGTCCGATGGCTCCTACGGCATCGACGAGGGCCTGGTCGCTGGTGTTCCGTGCTACGCCAAGGACGGCGAGTGGGTTCGCGTTGAGGGCCTGGATCTCTCCGAGGTTCAGCGCGCTGGCATCGAGCGCAACGTCAAGGCACTGCGCGAAGAGCGCGAGGCTGTTAAGGACCTGCTGGTCTAAGAGCTGTTCAACGGCCGTTTAGAGGCGCTCTCTTGTGATGATTTCACAAGAGAGCGTTTTTATTTTGCGCGGTAATCGCGGTTTGGCTCGGAGCGGGAGAAAGGCTTGAATTAGGCGGTGTATAAGTCGCTGATGGCAGATATGGGTGGGGCGCAAGGGCCGTCGTAAAGCCCCTGGAAAACCAAATCCGGGCAAGGCGCTAAGATGTGACGCGTGACTGAGAACAACGTGGACCTAAACAGAGCAGATAAGTTGCCCAAGTCGTGGAACCCGGCTGACGTGGAGTCGGACCTGTACCAGGGCTGGGTAGACGCTGGCTATTTCGAGGCTGATCCGTCTAGCTCCAAGCCGGCTTACTCTATTGTGCTGCCCCCGCCGAATGTGACGGGTCAGCTGCACATGGGCCACGCACTGGACCACACTTTGATGGATGCGCTGGTGCGCCGTAAGCGCATGCAGGGCTACGAGGTGCTGTGGCTGCCGGGTATGGACCACGCGGGTATCGCAACGCAGACCAAGGTCGAGGCGATGCTGAAGGAGTCCGAAGGTAAGGACCGCTTCGATTATGGCCGCGAGGAATTCGTGGAGAAGGTCTGGGAGTGGAAGCACGATTACGGCGGACGTATCGGCAACCAGATGCGCCAGATTGGTGACTCCCTGGATTGGTCCCGTGAGCGCTTCACTCTGGACGAGGGCCTGTCCCGTGCGGTTCAGACGATTTTTAAGGAATTGTTTGACCGCGGCCTGATTTACCGCGCCAAGCGCATGGTCAACTGGTCGCCAGTGCTGCAGACTGCAATCTCGGATATTGAGGTCAAGTACGAGGACGCTGAAGGCGAGCTCGTGTCCTTCCGCTACGGCGATGGGGAAGACTCCATTGTTGTGGCGACGACTCGTGTGGAGACGATGCTGGGTGACGTGGCAATTGCCGTGCACCCGGAGGATGAGCGCTACACGCACCTGGTGGGTAAGGTTCTGGACCACCCGTTCCGCGAGGACCTGAAGATTCAGGTCATCGCCGATGACTACGTGGACCGCGAGTTCGGTACAGGCGCGGTGAAGATCACGCCGGCGCACGATCCGAATGACTTCGCCATGGGCCAGCGCCACGACCTGGATATGCCGGAGGTCATCGACACCACTGGCCGT
Source organism: Corynebacterium sp. LK31 (assembly GCF_014335015.1). Classification (NCBI taxonomy): domain Bacteria; kingdom Bacillati; phylum Actinomycetota; class Actinomycetes; order Mycobacteriales; family Corynebacteriaceae; genus Corynebacterium; species Corynebacterium sp. LK31. Next base: position 15,507 of record NZ_PDGW01000008.1, read on the forward strand.
ATCTTCAACACCGGCACGCGTTTCGACGGCATGGATCGTGCGGAGGCCCGTACCGCGCTGACGGAGGCTCTGCGTGAGCAGGGGCGCATTGTCAAGGAGGTCCGCCCGTACGTTCACTCGGTTGGTCACTCGGAGCGCTCGGGTGAGCCGATTGAGCCGCTGCTGAGCTTGCAGTGGTTCGTTAAGGTCGATGAGCTGGCCAAGATGTCCGGCGATGCTGTTCGCGAGGGCGACACGGTTATTCACCCGGCTTCGCAGGAGCCGCGCTGGTTCGACTGGGTCGATGACATGCACGACTGGTGTATTTCCCGTCAGCTGTGGTGGGGCCACCGCATCCCGATTTGGTACGGCCCGAATGGCGAGGTCGTCTGTGTCGGCCCGGATGATGAGGTCCCGACGGGCGACGGCTGGACGCAGGATCCGGATGTGCTGGATACCTGGTTCTCCTCTGCGCTGTGGCCGTTTTCCACGATGGGTTGGCCGGACGCCACCCCAGAGCTGGAGAAGTTCTACCCGACATCCGTGCTGGTCACCGGCTATGACATTCTGTTCTTCTGGGTCGCGCGCATGATGATGTTCTCGACCTTTGCTGCCACCCTGGCTGATTCACCGCTGGGTAAGGGGCGCGACGGTCGTCCGCAGGTGCCGTTTAAGGATGTCTTCCTGCACGGTCTGGTCCGCGATGAGCAGGGTCGCAAGATGTCGAAGTCCCTCGGCAATGGCATTGACCCGCTGGACTGGGTCCGTGACTACGGTGCGGACGCACTTCGCTTCACGCTGGCGCGTGGCGCTAACCCGGGCTCTGACCTGCCGGTCGGTAATGACGCCGCTCAGAGCTCCCGTAACTTCGCCACCAAGCTGTTCAACGCCACCCGCTTTGCGCTGATGAACGGGGCCCACGTGGGCGAGCTGCCGGACCGCGACCAGCTCACCGACACCGACCGCTGGATCCTGGACCGCCTGGAACAGGTCCGCGCCGAGGTTGACGCTGCGCTGGATAAGTACGAGTTCTCCAAGGCCAACGAGGCCCTCTACCACTTCGCATGGGACGAGGTCTGTGACTGGTACCTGGAGATGACCAAGGTTGACTTCCCGCGCCTGAACGACGGCGAAACCATGACCGAGGAGCAGGCCGCCCGCGCCGCCTCCACGCGTCTGGTTCTCGGCCGCGTGCTGGATACGCTGCTGCGTCTGCTGCACCCGTCCATGCCGTTCGTCACGGAGACGCTGTGGAAGGCGCTTACCGACGGCGCGGAGGGCTTCGAGGACTCTCTGGTTATTTCCGCCTGGCCGGATGCCACCATGACCACCGACGGCGCTGCTGTCGACGAGGTTGCCGCACGTCGTATTGCCGATGCCCAGAAGTTGGTCACCGAGCTGCGTCGTTTCCGCAATGACCAGGGTGTGAAGCCGTCGCAGCGCGTGCCGGCACGCATGAACCTGGCGGATGCTGATCTGGCTGCTCAGGAAGAGATGATTCGTTCGCTGGCTCGTGCTGAGGCACCGGAGGATGGATTCACCGCTACCGCTTCCATTGAGGTGCGCCTGTCTCAGGCCACGGTTCTGATCGAGCTGGATACCTCCGGCACCGTCGACGTGGCCGCTGAACGCAAGCGCCTGGAAAAAGACCTGGCCAAGGCCGAGAAGGAACTGGCCGGCACCGAAAAGAAGCTCGGCAACGAGGCCTTCCTGTCCAAGGCTCCGGAGCAAGTCGTGGAGAAGATTAAGACTCGCCACCAGTTCGCACTGGAGGAGATTGACCGCATTAAGGCTCGTTTGGAGGGACTTCCGCAGGCATGACCGAACCACGGGATATCGAACCTCGGGGTGCTGAATCACACGATGAGATTGCAGGGGAGATTCGTTTGAATCTTGGCGGCGAGGACGATTCGGTGGCGCAGGAAGAGTCTGCGGTGCGAGAAGAGTCCACCGCAGCGCCTGAGTTCGAATTCGATCCGGCTGACTCCCAGATCGTCGAGGACCTTGAGCCTCGCGAAATCGCCGGTGTGATGGCCGATGACCGCATGCCCGATGACATGCGCCTCGGTGAGGTCTCCGTGTCCGAGGAAGGCCTGAGCCTGCCGGTCGATGTGGACCGCCCGGTCAATGAGCCGGCCCCGCTGGAGGCCACCGCCGAGGAGCTGCGTGAGCTCGCAGAGGTCGAAGCCGAGCTGGATCAGCGTTGGCCGGAGACCAAGATCGACCCATCGCTCGAGCGCATCGAGATGCTGATGGACATCCTCGGCCATCCCGAGCGTGCCACTCCGGTCATTCACGTTGCCGGCACGAATGGCAAGACTTCCACTGTGCGCATGATTGAATCGCTGGTGCGCGCTCTCGGTCGTCGCACCGGCCGCACCACCAGTCCGCATCTGCAGCTGGTTACCGAGCGCATCGCCATCGATGGCCAGCCCATTCATCCACGCGATTACGTGCGCATCTGGCGCGAGATTCAGCCCTACGTGGAAATGGTTGACGCCAAGTCCGCCGAAAAGGGCGGCCCGCAGATGAGCAAGTTCGAGGTCCTCACGGCCATGGCCTACGCTGCCTTCGCCGACGCTCCTGTCGATGTTGCCGTGGTGGAAGTCGGCATGGGTGGCACATGGGATGCGACCAACGTGGTGGAGGCCGACGTGGCAGTCATCTGCCCAATCGGTCTCGATCACACGGAGTACCTCGGAGATACCCTGGCTGAAATCGCTTCTGAGAAGGCCGGCATCATCAAGTCGCGGTGGAATAAGGACGACTTGCTCACGCCACCGGACAATGTCGCCATTGTCGGCGAGCAGGAACCGGAAGCAATGGACGTCGTTTTGCGACGTGCCGTGGAAATGGATGCCTCGGTCGCCCGTGCTGGGGTTGAGTATGGCGTCGTCAGTCATCAGCTGGCGGTCGGCGGGCAGAACCTGACGCTCAAGGGCCTGGCCGGCGAGTATGACGACATCCATCTGCCGCTGCACGGTCCGCATCAGGCGCGTAACGCAGCCACAGCACTGGCTGCGGTGGAGGCGTTCTTCGGCGCAGGTCCGGGGCGTCCGCTCAACATTGATGCGGTTCGCGAAGGCTTTGCGACGGTCGCATCGCCCGGCCGCCTGGAGCGCGTGCGCTCGACCCCGACGGTGTTCATCGATGCCGCCCACAATCCGCACGGTGCCCGTGCGCTACGCACGGCCCTCTCCGCTGAGTTCGACTTCCGCCGTGTCATCGGTGTGCTGTCGGTGCTGGGGGAGAAGGATGCTCGTGGGCTGCTGGTGGAGCTGGAGCCTTACTTCGAAGAAGTGGTTATTACCCAGAACACATCGCCGCGTGCGCTGCACTACGACGACCTGGCTGACCTCGCGGAGGAGATTTTCGGCGAGGAGCGCGTGCATCGCGTACCGACTCTGCCGTCCGCCGTTGAGCTAGCTGTAGCGCTGGCTGAGGAAACCGACACCGGAGACGGTATTGTCTCTGGTTCCGGTGTGATCGTCACTGGATCTGTTGTCACTGCGGGCGAAGCCCGGACACTATTTGGAAAGGACCCGCAATGAGCGAATCTCAGGCGAGCCAGCCACAGGGCAATGGCGCGGAGGATTACACCGCTGCCGACCGCGAGGCCCTGCGCGCCTACCGCGAGGGGCGTGACCTGAGTGAGGGCGGCAAGTATGGCCCGCTCGGTGCGGGACACGATCCGGCTAAGGACCCGCTGAAGGGTCTGCGCGGTGTTATGTCCGGCACGCTGATTATGCAGGCTATTTCGGTGCTGCTTGGTCTGACTGTGGTCACGCGCATTCCCGACGGCCAGATTAACCAGACCTTCTCGGTTACGTACATCACCATCCTGGGCTTGGCTCTGATTGCGATGGCCTTCCTGCAGAAGCAGCCTTGGGCACTGAAGGCGAACATTGTGCTGCAGGTCTTTGGTGTGCTGGCTATCTTCACGCACGTGTCTATGGGCGTGGTGGGTATTTTCTTCGCCCTGGTGTGGGCCTACATTCTGCATCTGCGGAAGAACCTCCTCCAGCGTATGGAGCGCGGTCTGTTGACCACCCAGCACTCGTAAGTCTCCCGCGCTCGTAGTCGCGACTTTCACCCCGCTGCACCACCACTCCGGTGCAGCGGGGTTTGTCATAGTATGATGCTCACCATGACTGAACGTACTCTTATTCTGATCAAGCCGGACGGCGTTTCCCGCGGTCTGGTCGGCGAAGTTATCTCCCGCATCGAGCGCAAGGGCCTGAAGCTGGTCGCGCTTGACCTCCGTGTTGCTGACGAGGCAACTGCGAAGGAGCACTACGCAGAGCACGTCGATAAGCCGTTCTTTGGTGAGCTGGTTGATTTCATCACCTCTGCACCGCTGGTCGCTGGTGTTATCGAGGGCCCGAACGCAATCGCTGCGTGGCGTCAGCTCGCTGGCGGCACCAACCCGGTTGAGGCCGCAACTCCGGGCTCCATCCGCGGTGACTTCGCACTTGAGGTTGCTAACAACGTTGTTCACGGTTCCGATTCTCCGGAGTCCGCTGAGCGCGAGATTGGTATTTGGTTCCCGAACCTCTAAACGTTGACGGTTCAGCATTGACCCGTGAGCGTTGAACTGGCGCCGAACTGAGCAAGCAATTGTTTGCCGGTTCGGCGCTTTTTGCTTGTCGACGACCGTGGGGCGGCCCTTCAGCGGGCTGCACGTGTGAATGCGGGCACGGGCTGCAAATGTGAAACTGTAGGAGTTTATGACACTTTCCGGCAATTTTTCAGGCCATTTCTGTCATAAACGCAGTCAGTAACTCGGATTGGCCCGCCGCCACCAATGTCGGTGCGCGCCACCTGCTCGATATGTGCGACAATGGACAGCAGCAGTAGTGCTCGGGAGTTCGCTCCGGTGGATGAGATATTCCGCCTGTGATCGCTGAATCCCTGAGTCAGCCGGTAGGCCTGCCAATAAGACTTTCATAATTGTTCATCGTTTTCGGCCCTCTATCTGCGTATTTGGCGCAAATGAAGTGGCTGTCGCAACATCGTTGCTCCGCCTGGTTTCCAAGGCCACAACGGATGTAGGCGCACATGGAATGACAAAGAGTGTGCTTCCTGTTGTCGGGTTTTGCGTGGTGGGGTGTCAAGGAGAAACAAATACAGTGGCAAATTTCAGCCAGGATGTTGTCGCTAAGGCACGCGAATTTGATCGTGAGTCAGCGGCTCTGAAAACCCGAGTCCACCACCTGGCCAAGAGCTTGGGGTTGACCTCGAAGGAAACCATCGAAGCACTGGGGCACGCGGGGATCGTCGTAAAGTCCGCTGCGTCCACCATTAATCAAAATCAGCTCGACGCAGTGCTGAATTTCATCGGTGATCATCCAGAGGATGCCTCGCTTGACGACGGATCTACTGCGACCAAGCCAACCGGCGAAGAGCCGGCCGCGAAGGAAAAACAGTCGGCAGGTAAGCCGAACGCGGCGGATGAGAAGTCGGACGAGCAAACCGCAGCTAAGTCCGAGAAGAAGCCAGCTGCGAAGAAGAGCGGCAAGAAGTCGGCTGCGAAGAAGGACACAAAGAAGGCTGCGCCGAAGGCAGAAAAGAAGGCCGACCAGAAGGCAGCTCAGAGCGAAGCGGAGTCGGACGCAGCGCCTGCCGAGGAAGTGACCGAGAAGAAGGACACCAAGAAGTCCTCGGCTAAGAAATCCTCGGCAAACCAGAGCGCAGAGAAGCAGGCTGAAGAGAAGCAGAGCGCAGAGAAGAAGAGCACGACTAAGAAGCGAGCAACGCGTAAGCGGGCTGTGAAGAAGACCGCTGGCGCTCCGGAAGAAACCGCTGCGAAGGACGAGCAGAAGGACTCGAACTCGGTCGTCGAGGAAGCTGTTGAGGCTGTAGTTCAGTCGTCGTCGAAGAAGGCTGCAGATAAGAATGCTTCCGATAAGAAGGCTGCCGACACCGTAGCCGAGACCGCTGAGAAAACCTTCGCTGAGGAAGCTTCCGCCGAAGCACCTGCTGCAAAGAGCGCTGCAGTGACCACACGTCGTGGTCGCCGAGTTCGCCGTGCGGTCCGCACGACCAGCGCTCCAGCAGCAGAGGAAATTCAGGAAGCGCAAGAGCCGCAGAAAACGCAAGAGCCGCAGGATACGCAGGCAACTCAGAGCGAAGCCCTGCAGGACATCGAGCCGCCGGTAGTTCCGGAGCCGCCGGTTGCGGAAGAGCAGACCGCGTTTGCGCCTATCTTCCTGGCTCCGCAGGCTGTTCCGGCCTCGGCCAAGGATTCGGCCACCGAGGATGCAGCTTCGGCTGACAGCGGTGCCTCCAACCAGGGCACCGATGACAACGCGGGGGAGGGGCAGGACGGCTCGTCGTCAAGCGAAACGGAGCGACAGCCGCGCCCGCGTCGTCGCCGTCGTGGACGTGGGCGTCGTAATGATGACGCGCAACAGGCGGAGAAGACCACCGAAAACACAGAGCGCGAGGAAGAGGAAACCCGCGAAGAGGTCGAGGAACCGCAGGCGATTAAGGGATCGACTCGCCTGGAGGCGCAGCGACGTCGCCGTATCGAGCGTCGTGAGGAATCGCGCAAGCGCCACGTAATCTCGGAGGCGGAATTCCTGGCTCGTCGTGAGTCGGTGGAGCGCACGATGGTGGTGCGTGAGCGCAAGCGCCATGACCACGCGGGCATTGTCACTGAGGTGGGCGTGTTGGAAGACGACCTGCTGGTCGAGCACTTCGTTACCTCTGACACGCAGACCACGCAGATCGGCAATATCTATCTCGGTCGCGTGCAGAACGTCCTGCCCAGCATGGAAGCGGCGTTCATCGATATCGGAACCGACCGCAACGGTGTCATTTACGTAGGTGACCTGAACTGGAAGCTGCTGGGCACGAAGTCGCGTTCGCGCAAGATTGAACATGCGCTGAAGGCCGGCGACCAGATTCTGGTCCAGGTGTCCAAGGACCCGATTGGTCACAAGGGTGCGCGTCTGACCACCCACATTTCGATGGCTGGTCGATTCCTGGTGTACGTGCCGGGCGGCCGTAGCGCGGGTATTTCCCGCAAGCTGCCGGAGCCGGAGCGCAAGCGCCTGAAGTCGATTCTGAGCGAGGTTACGCCGGAGGGCTCGGGCACGATTATCCGTACCGCAGCCGAGGGTGTGTCCAAGGAGGCCATCGAGGCCGACATCAAGCGCTTGGAGACGCAGTGGCAGGAGATCTGGGAAGCCTCCGAGGCGGCGAAGGCCAAGCGCGGAGCAAAGCCAATCGCGCTGTACGAAGAGCCGGACATGCTGGTCAAGGTCGTCCGCGACGTCTTCAACGAGGATTTCTCGCGCCTCGTGGTGGAGGGCGATCGCCCGTGGAACACAGTGACGGACTACATCGGCGACCTGGCACCGGAGCTGGAGCCGCGACTGCAGCGCTACTTCGCCAAGGAGCACGGCGGCGCCGATGTCTTCGAGCACTTCCGCATCGATGAGCAGCTGGCCAAGGCACTCGACCGCAAGGTCTGGCTGCCCTCGGGTGGCACGCTGGTCATCGACCGCACCGAGGCCATGACGGTCATCGACGTCAACACCGGTAAGTTCACCGGCGCTGGCGGAAACCTGGAAGAGACGGTCACTCGCAACAACCTGGAGGCCGCTGAGGAAATCGTCCGCCAGATGCGTCTGCGCGATCTGGGCGGCATGATTGTCGTCGATTTTATCGACATGGTGCTGCCGGAAAACCAGGATTTGGTGCTGCGCCGTCTGAAGGAGGCCCTGGGCCGCGACCGCTCGCGTCACGAGGTCTCCGAGGTCACCTCGCTCGGCCTCGTCCAGATGACTCGCAAGCGTCTGGGCACAGGCCTGCTGGAGACCTTCTCCACGCCGTGTAGCTGCTGCAATGGCCGCGGTCTGATTATCCACATCGATCCGGTTGAGCAGGACAATCAGGGCCGTGGCCACAAGAATGGCCGTCGCAACGACGAGCAGGACAAGTCCAAGCGCCGCAACAAGTCGCGCTCGGAGCACAATCCGGCCAACCACCCGGCCGCGCTGGCCATGCACCGCGATCAGAGCGACCAGGCAGGCTCTTCCAAGGCAACGCGTGACGACGACACGGAGACCAACCAGCGCGATAAGGACGCAGCCGACAAGCGTGTCGCAGCTGCTGTCGAAGCTGTCATCGTCTCTTCTGAGAACGATGAGCCGAAGCCGCCGCGTCGTCGCCGGGTTCGTAAGAGCCAGGGCCGAAACGATGAGCAGCGACAGAACGGCCGTGGCCGTCAGGAGCGCCGCGAGCGTACTGAGCAATCGGAGAACTCCAATGACCTGGCTGCTCTGGCTGCCGCAGCTGTTGCGGAAGCCCGTGAGAAGGACCCAGAGGAGCCGTCGGATGACCGTTACATGCCGCAGGAGGGGCAGCGCCGCCGCCGTCGGGCTACGCGTCGCCGTGTAGCGGAGCATGTTGCCGTTGATTCGGCTGCACGCGACGCTGATGACCGCGACGAAGAATATGGTGATCGTCGCAAGCGTTCGGAGCGCCCGACCCGTGCTGAGCGTGCCGAGCGCACCGATAACGGTGGAGGCCGTGGCGAGGCTGAACGCTCCAGCAGCGCTAGCGCTCGACGTCGCCGTCGTCGCGTTGTGCGTCGTACTGCTGTGGATGAAACCACTGCGCCTCAGGCTGAGTCTCAGGCAGCTTCCACCACAGATGTGAGGGAGCCAGCCAAGGATGGCAAGGGCGGCAACGCTAACAAGACCGGTAAGGCTGTGGCCGAGGAGTCCCAGACCTATGAGGAGGCGAAGGAGGCGTTCGAGCGTTCTCCACGCCGTCGTCGTCCGACGCGCGGTAACTCCCGCTCGGATCGCGCACCGCGTCGCGAGGACTTCGAGTCCACTAAGCCAAAGGCGGACGCTGAAGGCAGCAAGGGCGGAGATCGTGCGAAAGACAACCGCGATGACAGCAACCGCAGCACCAACCGCAGCGCCAACCGCAGTGGCGGTGGACGCCGCTCGGGCAAGTCACGGGTTGAGGTCGTAGCAGTCCAGGGCACGGGAGCTCGCCGTAATCGCCGTCGGGCGGTGCGCAGGGTCTCGTCGCAAAGCGATGCCGAAGCGACTGCGCCGAAGCAGCGACAGGGCGCTTCAAACCGCGCTACTAAGCCAGAGCAGAAGCAGGCTAATTGCGGTGCTGCGGCGCCGGAGACGAAACCGGCCAATCGTCGTCGCCGCGTGCGTCGTGCGGTGCGCCGAAGTGGCCAGAACTAGAGATTGGAAATCTGAAATAAGGCCAGATAGAAGGTTGTTTTCCGTTCCCTAAAGCAGGGGGTGGAAAGTGGCTTCGGAAACTGCCCGGGAAGACCGTGAAAACCGATGGGGGACAGGGTCTTACTCGGGCAGTTTGTAATTTAGGGGGATTTTTCGCTACTCTTGACCAGTCGCTGATTAGTAGGCGTATCTGGTCATGCCCACTGGTGCTTGAGGCGCTGGTGGTAAGGAAACGGCCAGAGCGGGGAAATCTACTCGGATTTGGCTTTCGGGTATGTCCCTGAAGTGTTCTGCACACGCAACTAATCGCAATTCCATTGTCCAGTCAAGGAATTACAAAGATTCCTTGAGTCGAGTTTCTCAGATAAAGGGGTAGCCCTCCTATGTACGCGATCGTCAAGACCGGCGGCAAGCAGTACAAGGTTGCCGAAGGTGACCTCGTCAAGGTCGAGAAGATCGAGGGTGAGCCGGGTTCGTCCGTGGCTCTCACCCCGGTTCTGCTCGTCGATGGCGCAGATGTCATTGCGGATGCCGACAAGCTTGCCAACGTTACCGTTAACGCAGAGATCGTCGAGGCCGCTAAGGGCCCGAAGATCCGCGGCATGCACTACAAGAACAAGACTGGCTACAAGCGCCGCTACGGCCACCGTCAGCCGCTCACTGTTCTGAAGATCACCGGCGTCTCCAAGTAAACCGCCGAAATTCCAATTAGCTTTTCCCTAGGAGAAAATCATGGCTACTAAGAAGGGTGCATCCAGCACCAGCAACGGCCGCGACTCCGAAGCTAAGCGCCTCGGCGTGAAGCGCTTCGGCGGCCAGCAGGTTAAGGCAGGCGAGATTCTCGTTCGTCAGCGCGGTACCTCGTTCCACCCGGGTGAGAACGTTGGCCGTGGCGGCGACGACACTCTCTTCGCTCTGAAGGCAGGCGCAGTCGAGTTCGGTACCCGCCGCAACCGCCGCATTGTCAGCATCGTTGAGAATAACTCCTAAGAACAACCCCCGGTTGTCCACATAGGATTACTGCAACGTTGAATATGAGGCAGGTTTAACTGCCTTGCAGAAGAGCCGATTCCTTTCCCACTGCGAAAGGTAATCGGCTCTTTTGTTGTTTATGTACTGTTTCGCGCTTTTAGGTTGCGAGGCAGCGTTTTGTTACCGCCTAGACTTCTGCCCGTCGGCTCGCTTAAATTAGGGCATTACTCCAGGCACTAGATGATGGCTCTCCGCTCGGAAGTGTGTGTGATTTTATGTCTCGTTTTGTAGATCGTGTCGTACTGCATTTGCAGGCCGGCGACGGTGGTCACGGCTGTAACTCGGTGCTGCGTGAAAAGTTCAAGCCACTCGGCGGTCCCGATGGCGGTAACGGCGGCCACGGTGGCGACATTGTGCTGGCCGTCGACCCGCAGATTCACACTCTGATGGACTTCCACTTCCATCCCCATATCAAGGCTGCCAACGGTAAGCCCGGCGCGGGTGATCACCGCAATGGTGCTCGCGGCGAGGACCTGGTTCTCGGAGTGCCGGAGGGCACGGTTGTGATGACCGAGGATGGGGAAGTGCTGGCGGACATGACCGGTAAGGGGGCCCGCTTCATCGCCGCTGAAGGCGGTTACGGTGGTCTGGGCAACGCAGCGCTGGCGAACAAGAACCGCCGTGCGCCGGGCTTCGCTCTCCTCGGTGAGCCTGGCGAGGCCAAGGATCTTGTCTTGGAGCTCAAATCCATGGCAGACGTTGGACTGGTGGGCTTCCCGTCAGCTGGAAAGTCCTCGCTGGTCAGCACCTTGAGCGCTGCTAAGCCGAAGATTGGTGACTACCCATTTACCACGCTGCAGCCGAACCTGGGTGTGGTCAACGTTGGCTACGAGTCCTTCACCATCGCAGATGTGCCGGGTCTTATCCCGGGGGCGTCTGAAGGCCGTGGTCTTGGGTTGGATTTCCTGCGTCACATTGAGCGCTGTGCTGTGCTGGTGCATGTGGTGGACGCTGCTGCGCTGGAGGGCGACCGCGATCCGGTCTCTGACATCAAGGCGTTGGAGACGGAACTCGCCAACTACCAGTCGGTGCTGAAGGCCGACGTGGGGCTTGGGGATCTCGCAGAGCGTCCGCGCGTCATCGTGCTGAACAAGATTGACCTGCCCGATGCTCGCGAAATGATTGACATGCAGCGCGAGGAGCTGGAGAAGTTCGGCTGGCCGATTTATGAGATCTCTACGGTGACGCACGAGGGACTCAAGGAGCTGACCTACGGCCTGAAGGATCAGATTGCCGCCTACCGCAAGGCGCATCCGTTGCCAACAGAGCAGGAGCCCCGTGCGGTCATCCGTCCGGAAGGTGTGCGTGGCAAGAAGCGCGAAGGCGCGGACTTCACCATCGAGCGCGATCCGAATACCCCAGATGGGTTCATTGTGCGTGGCCGTAAGCCGGAGCGCTGGATTAACCAGACGGACTTCGAAAACGACGAGGCAGTCGGCTACTTGGCTGACCGCCTGGCCAAGCTTGGTGTAGAAGATGCCCTGGCAAAGGCTGGGGCAACGGTTGGCTGCCCGGTGACGATTTCCTATCTCACCTTCGAGTGGTACCCGCAGCAGGTCGCGGGCACCGATGACTTCGTGCCGAGTGGCCGTGGTACCGACGATCGTCTCTACGTCAACGAGCGCACTAGCGCCGAGCAGCGTAAGCGTGCATCGCAGGCCCGCCGTGGTCTGATTGACGAGTACGATTTCGGAGATGGCGAAGAGGCTATTCGCGACCGGTACTCATAGTCGCGGGCGACAGCGTCGTCGGCAAGCGAAGACTTCAAACTTGCATTTTGCCATTGATTGTTTAAACAATTATATAGTCAGAATTACATTAGACCGTCATGTTTTCCATTAGTGAAATGAGTGAGTCAGTTATCCCTTCCGACACCGTTGCCAACGATGTTGACGTCACTGGAGCAGATGCATTAGATGCCCCGGTAGCTACCGCGCCGAAGTCTGGATCGGACGCGCCGATTTCCCGTGAGGAGGTCGACGAGCTACTTCACGACAATCCTGAGTCCACCGTCGCTGAGATTGAAAAGGCGACTGAGAATTTATCTCCGGGAACCAAAGGCGGTTTCGATTCCGAGACTCGTGAGGCAATTCGGACCGCGAAGCGCGTCGTGGTGAAGATTGGTTCTTCCTCGTTGACCGGATCTGACGGTCGTACCGATCCCGAACGCATCGACTTCATTGCCGATGCCCTGGAAAAGCGTATGGGCTTTAGCGATGTCATTGTCGTGTCCTCCGGCGCGGTGGCATCCGGAATGGGGCCGCTGGGGCTGACTTCGCGTCCCACTGATTTGGCGACCAAGCAGGCGGCTGCAGCTGTGGGGCAGGTGCGCCTGGCACAGGAGTGGGGACGCTCCTTCCTGCGCTATGGCCGCACTTCTGCACAGGTGCTTTTGACCTCGGACGATGCAGGTGTGCGTTCGCGTGCCCGCAACGCCCAGCGCACTATCGACCGCCTGCGCCAGCTGGGTGCAGTGCCAATTGTCAACGAAAATGACACGGTCGCGACCTCGGAGTTCCGCTTCGGCGACAACGACCGCCTCGCCGCCCTGGTCAGTCACCTGGCGTACTGCGATGCACTGATTCTGCTTTCCGACGTCGACGGCCTCTACGACCGCAACCCGGCCGATCCAGGTGCGACCTTTGTGCCAGAGGTGCGCAGCGGTAACGACTTGCGTGGTGTTATCGCCGGTGACGGTGGAGCACTGGGCACCGGTGGAATGGCCTCGAAGGTGTCTGCCGCACGCCTGGCTTCGCGTGCTGGGGTGCCGGTGCTGCTGACTTCGGCGTCCAACATTGAGCGAGCACTTGACCAGGCAGACGTGGGAACGGCTTTCGCCGCGAAGGACAACCGCTTGAGCGCCTGGAAGTTCTGGATGCTCTACGCAGCGGATAGTTCGGGCCTGCTTCGCCTGGATGCCGGCGCGGTCGACGCTGTGACCCGCATGCGCAAGTCGCTGCTCCCGGTCGGTATCACCTCGGTTGACGGTGAGTTCTCCGCTGGTGACATCGTCGACCTGATTGGCCCGAGCGGTGAGGTCATCGGACGCGGCGAGGTCAACTATGACTCTGAGGAGCTGCTGGGCATGATCGGCTACCACACCGAGGAATTGCCGAATGACATGCAGAAGCCTGTCGTCCATGCCGACTACCTGTCGGATTTCGCCTCCCGCGCTTAGGAGAGCGTTGCGCTGAGAGCTGCAGCGCTTAAAGACGCGCACCTGGGCGCGCCCGGACAGAGGTGCCTCGGCAAAGACCGGCTGAGTGGGGACTAGCTGAGTGCGGACTGGCTGGGGGAGGAGTGCCTGAGCGCGGACTGCCTGGATGAGGAACTTTCGGGCATAATCCTAAGTGTGTTATCGAAAATTATTGGCGTCATCGGCGAGTTGCTCTTGACCGCTGGAGTGCTGGTGGCGCTCTTCGCCTTTTATCTGCTGTACTGGTCTGGTCTTGAAACCGGGAAAGCTCAGCAGCAGGCTCGTGATGAGCTGCAGCAGGCATGGTCCGCACCGGCATCGGCCCCAGCTCCGGCGCCAGAAGGCACGGAGCCAGCTGTTGAGGGCTCCTGGGTGCCTGGCTCTGCGGTGGCGATGATTTCCGCTCCTAAGGCCGGTTTTAGCGATTTGGTCGTATTCGAAGGTGTCTCTCAGGAAGTTTTGCGCGGTGGCCCCGGCCATTATCCGAGCACAGCCCTTCCGGGGCAGGTGGGCAACAGCTCTTATGCCGCCCATCGTGACGGCCACGGAGCTCCCTTTGACAACATTGACCGTCTGCAGACGTGCGATGACATCACTGTAGAGACGCGTGAAGCTATTTACCGCTACAAGGTATTACCGGTCGACGGTATGGCTGGCGCAGGGGAAAGCTTCGACTGCGTGCCAGAAGGAACTAACGTCCCCGAGATTCCCGGCCAGCACATTGTCACTCCAGACCGCGCCGATGTCCTCAATCCGATCGGTGACGCGACTCTACTTACGCTGACTACCTGCCATCCGCAGTGGGACAACACTCATCGGCTCATTATTCACGCGGTTCTCGCCAGTGTTGAGACCAAGGAGGTCAACTAGATGTACGCAGCTTTTTGGCGATCCCTGCCGGGTCCGTGGTGGGTGAAAGCGATCATCACCATCGTGATTGCCGTCATCGTGTTCCTGCTGTTGATGAATTACATCTTTCCTTGGGTTGCTGAGCTAATTCCCTCAAATGATGTCTCACTCTAGTTATGCTGGTAGGCATGACTGCTCAAACGAACGAAACTGCTAACACCAATCAACAGGGCATTGCCGAGGATTCGGCTCTTAGCCCGGAGCGTGCTGCTGAGCGCGCCGAGGTTTTAGATAAGGCACAGCGTGCCAAGGCTGTCGCGGGAGAGCTGGCTCGCTTTACGTCGGCACGCAAGAACGAGCTCCTGCTGGCCGCAGCAGATGCGCTGGTCGCCCGTACTGAAGAGATTCTGGTAGCCAACGCCAAGGACATCGAGGCCGGTAAGGCCCGTGGTTTTAGTGACTCCCTGCTGGATCGCCTGCGTCTTGACGCCAATCGTGTTGAGGGTATTGCCGGTGGGTTGCGCCAGGTTGCGGCCCTGCCGGATCCGGTAGGCGAGGTGCTGCGGGGCAGCACTCTTCCTAACGGCATTAAGCTTTCCCAGGTCAGCGTTCCGCTGGGCGTGATGGGCATGGTCTACGAGGCTCGCCCGAACGTTACTGTCGATGCCTTTGGTCTGGCGCTGAAGTCGGGCAACGTGGCCTTGCTGCGCGGCTCCAAGTCGGCCGTCCACTCCAACACGCAGCTGGTCGCGGTTTTGCGTGAGGTGCTGGCCAACCACGATGCACCGGAGGACCTTGTTCAGCTGCTGCCGTGTGAGACCCACGATTCCGTGCAAGATCTCATCACTGCCCGCGGCCTGGTTGACGTAGTGATTCCGCGCGGCGGTGCCGGTCTGATTGAGGCCGTCGTGACGAAGGCAACGGTGCCGACCATTGAGACCGGTACCGGTAACTGCCACATCTACATCGATGCTTCCGCCGATATCGACGAGGCGATTGCGCTGATGATTAACGGCAAGACCCGCCGTCCGAGCGTCTGTAACGCCACTGAAACGGTTCTCATTGACTCGGCGCTGTCCGCGCAGGATCAGGTCCGCATTTTGGACGCGCTTGCCGACGCTGGCGTTGCGGTCCACGGCGATGTCGATAATCTGGCGGCCTCTGGGTGGACTGGTGAGGTCATTCCTGCGACGGCGGAAGACTGGTCGGATGAGTACCTCTCGCTAGACATTGCAGCGCGCATCGTCGACGGTGTGGTGGCCGCGACGAATCACATCACTGAGTACTCCTCGGGCCACACGGAAGCTATCTCTGCACGTGACTGGGGCGTGTGCCAGGAGTTCGTCGACCGTGTTGATGCTGCTGCCGTCAGCGTCAATGCCTCCACTGCATTCACCGATGGTGAGCAGTACGGTTTCGGCGCAGAGATTGGTATTTCCACTCAGAAACTGCACGCCCGTGGGCCCATGGGGCTGCCGGAGCTGACCAGCAGCAAGTGGGTTCTGGCTGGTCGTGGACAGACTCGTCCGTAGTGCCCAGGTAAAGTGCCAGTCATGATTAAGCGCAAGAAAAGTGTGCGGTCGCGAGTACACGCCGCGTTGACAGCGAAGTCGGCGGACGCGCCCCGGCAGCGCATTGGCGTAATGGGTGGCACTTTTGATCCCATCCACAATGGTCACCTGGTTGCCGCCAGCGAGGTGGCAGACCGTTTCGACCTTGACTTTGTGCTTTTCGTGCCCACGGGTGAACCGTGGCAAAAGCGCGGCCGGAAGGTCTCTCACAGCGAAGACCGCTACCTGATGACGGTCATTGCCACTGCGTCGAACCCGCAGTTTTCGGTCTCGCGGGTTGATATTGATCGGCCGGGTGCGACCTATACCGTCGATACGCTGCGGGATTTGAAGGTCATCTATCCCAACGCGGATCTGTTCTTCATTACCGGTGCCGATGCGCTGCAGAAGATTATGACGTGGCGGGACTGGGAGGAGATGTTCGACGCAGCAACGTTCGTCGGTGTCACTCGCCCAGGGGTTCACCTGCGGGCAGAGGACTTGGAAGGAATCGACGCTTCACGGTTGCACCTCATCGAGATTCCCGCGATGGCTATTTCTTCTACCGATTGTCGAAAGCGTGCGGAGGCAGGACGCCCTGTTTGGTACTTGGTGCCGGATGGCGTGGTGCAGTACATCGCTAAGCGGGGTCTGTACCAGTCTGCTGAGGGCACGGTTGGTTCTGTGGGCCCCGCATCGGTGAACTCGGCCTCCGAGGATGCGGCGCCGGTGGCTGCGGCGTCGGTGGATGCGAAGTCCGATACCGCGGACTGAAAGTTAGCAAAATCCCGCTGAGACGGTAAGTTACAAGTACAAACGCTGTTTTTCACGACTTTTAATCACAAGGAGCTGAAGTCTTTCGTGACTGCACAACCACGCGCCATTGAGCTGGCGACCGCCGCGGCGAAGGCCGCCGATAGCAAAAAGGGTGAGGACGTCGTTGTTCTCGATGTCTCTGGCCCGGTGGTGATTACGGACGCATTCGTCCTGGTCAGTGCTGACAATGAGCGTCTGGTTGCCGCAATCGTCGACGAAATTGAGGACGATCTGCGTGACCTCGGCGCAAAGCCGGTTCGCCGCGAAGGTGTCCGTGAGGGACGTTGGGCGCTGCTGGATTACGGCGACATTGTCGTGCATGTCTTCCGCAGTGAAGAACGCGACTTCTACGGCCTGGATCGACTGTGGCGCGATTGCCCGCGCATCGAGGTCGAGGGCGTCGAGCAGCCGAGCAACGAGGACGGCGAAGATTCCGCCCGCAATGCTCGTTCCATCGACGAGATTCCGCTGGCTGCCGAAAACCCGGACACGGACGAGTTTTAACTGTGGCGGGCTCACGCGAGGCACATGTTGCCGCTCGACGTCGCCTGATTATGCTGCGGCACGGGCAGACGTCGTATAACGCTACCGGCCGCATTCAGGGACAGCTGGACACGCAGCTTTCCGACGTTGGCCGCGAGCAAGCCCGTACTGCGGCGCAGTACCTGGCGGAGGCTGAACCGCGAATCACAAAAATCGTGTCCTCCGACCTGACCCGGGCAGCTGACACCGCCCGCGCGCTAGCTGAGGCCACCGGCGCAGAGTTGAGTTTTGATAAGCGCCTGCGTGAGACCGACCTCGGTGAATGGCAAGAGCGCACCTACGACGAGATTGACTCCGCGTTTCCCGGTATGCGTGACCACTGGCGTCATAACCTCAACTGGGCACCCAAGGGCGGCGAGACCCGCTTTGAGGTCTCCAACCGAATGCTGGCAGTCATTGCTGAGCTAGCAGCTAACCCCGATTGGGAGTCGGACACCTTTGTGCTCGTGTCCCACGGTGGTGCCATTGCTGCCGCTACCGCAGCCCTGCTGCAGCTGCCGCGCGACTATTTCAGCACGTTTAACGGCCTGGGCAACACTGCGTGGGTTGACATGGAGCAACGCACGCGCGTCAATGGTGAGACCTCTTGGTACCTGAATGCTTTTAATGCGAAGGTTCGCGCGCGGGAATCGCAGGTTTCTGATTCTTCAGGAGGCCGCCATGCCCGGTGACGGTCGCGTTCGCATTGTTGTCGATGACACTGCGTGCCTGATGCCCGAGGTTGCCCGCAAGCTCGATATCACCGTGGTTCCCATCGGCCATGACATCAATGAAGACGCCGTCACCACGTCGGCAGTCAGTCCGCTGAAGCTGTGCGCCGCATATGCGCGTGCGCTGGAACGCTCCAACCAGGACGGCTCTGACGCTGGCGTTGTTGCCCTGCATCTTGGTAAGGGAATGTCCGCGACCTGGTCTAACGCCGTCACGGCTGCCGGTGCGCTCGACCGCGTGACCGTTATCGACACCGATACCGTAGGAGCTGGAGTCGGTGCCGCTGCCATCGCTGCAGCCAAGGCCGCAAGAGCCGGGGCTAGTCGTGATGAGGTTGCTGATGTAGCCCGTGATGTGCTGCAGCGCTATCGACTCTGGTTGTTTGTACCAAAGCTTGATTCGCTGCGCCGTGGTGGTCGCATCTCCGCGGGCCAAGCGATGCTCTCTACGGCTCTCGCTATCAAGCCCATCGTCGGCATTAAAGATGGCTCACTGGCACTCGTCGCCAAGTGCCGCACAGAAGCGAAGGTCAAGCAGCGGATGGTGGATTTTGCCACGAAGATGGTGCGGTCTGCGTCATCGGCGAACCGTCCGCCTGCAGTATTGCTGCATCATTCCGACGCGCTTGACGACGTCCACGAGCTCCAGGCCATGCTTGCCGAAGAGCTACCCGACGATACCCGGTTTAGAATCCTGGATTTGCCGGAGTCGCTTGCTGCTCATGTCGGGCAGGGAGCCTATGCAGTTGGCATGGTTTCCGGTGGCTCGATTGATTCGGATGCCATGGATTTTGAAGCAGAGATGGGAGTAACTGCGCTGCTCCACAGGGTGGAGGAGAGTGACGCGGCTACTGTTGAAGCTGAGGTTACCGACGCAGTGGAAGATGATTCCGGGAACATAGGCAATTCCGGTGACTGTGCTGACATGGAAAGGGCGGATGGCTCCGTTGGTTCAGCTGAAACCGCTCACGCCACTGACTCGGATGAACCAATCACCGATCAGGCCGCGGTGAAAGTAGTTGAGAATCCGGCTGCTAGTCGCAACCGCAATAAGCGTATCCATCGCACAGTCGTGACTAATGAACAGGGAATTCCGCTTTTCACCACGGCTGTTTCTAAATTGCCAACGTGGAGTGAGAACCGCCAAGCAGCCCTGGATAAAGCTGAGCGCCTGGCGAAGGCTATCTCTGATTTGGCGCTGCGCGATAAGTCCGATCCCGAGGGAGCTGTATTTGGCAACGAAGGGGAGAAATCGCAGGAGTCGTCGTCAAGCGACAAGCGTGATGATGACGGCGATGAGACGAAGATATAGCGGCTGAACTGAGCAGATGATGTGGCCTGTGGATAACCTCCACAGGTCATTTTTTATCCACAGATGACGCTTCGACAGGTGCTTTCGCGGGAGTGCGGTGTGGGGCGGGGCGCTAGTGTGCGCATCGTGACGAATTTGCGGAATCGGCTGGCGGACTACTTGGAACCGATTGATCAAGACAAGCGCATGGCGGTGGACTTTTCCGTGCGCCGGGCGGTGGTGACGCCGCGGGTGGCAATGGCTGCGTGCATTGTGATTGCGGTGTTGGCCCTGGGAGCAATTGCGGCGGTGGTATGGCCGTCGTCGCCGCAGGTAGAGATGCCTGCGGTGCGGGACGCGGCTGTCGCGGGGACGACACCGGAGACGACCGAAACCTCAGCGGAGACGCCGGGCGGTGCGGGGAAGGAGACTAACGCTCAGGCACAGGCGGGGCCGTTGATTGTGTCGGTAGTGGGGTTGGTCGTGAATCCAGGCGTGGTGGAGGTGCCAGCGGGCGCGCGGGTGGTGGAGGCAATTGAGCGTGCGGGTGGGCTTTTGCCGGAGGCTAATCCTGCCAGTGTGAACCTGGCGGCGCCGTTGGTTGATGGTCAACAGATTGTGGTCGGGGCAGAGGCGCTGCCAGCAGGGACGGCGGAGGGCGGGGCCGATGTTTCTGGCGGTTCTGGCACCGATGTTTCTGGTGGTTCTGGCGCCGGTGCTGCAGGCGGGGCTGGCCCGGGCGGCTCGGACGGACAGATCAACATCAACACCGCTACTGCTACTCAGTTGGAGGAATTGCCCGGAATCGGACCCGCAACGGCGACCAAAATCATCGACTTTCGAGAAAAGAACGGGCCTTTTGCGAGTATCGACGCACTTGAGGAGGTTCCGGGAATCGGCCCGGCGAAGGTAGAGGCTCTGCGCGATGTCGCCACCGTCTGACCTGCGCGCTCGTGCTGGGCTCGATGTGCGGCTAGTGCCAGCAGCGGTGTTGGCGTGGGCGACTGCGGTGGCAGTGATCATGCGCCCAGAATGGGCGATAGTTGTGGCACCGTGCGCAATCGTGACTGCGGTGGTGTTGCCGTGGGCGTGGCAGCGTTGGTCGTGGCGATGGGGAAGAGGCGCGGTGACATCCGGCTGGCGAGCGATCGCCACTATCCTGGTGCCAGCTGTGTCGGTGGCCAGCGTTGCGGTAGCCATGCGAATCCGCATAGCGCGAGCCCGAGCCCACGAGCTCCATCACGACATTGGCAGGATGGCGAAAGTGCAGTTGCGCCTGGTCACGGAGCCGAAAGCAACCGAGTTCGGGGCCAGTGCGAAGGCACGCATCGAGGGCCTTCCTGGGCAGGTGACGGTTTTTGGCGACGAGTCACTGTTGTCGGTCACGAGAGACACCGTAGTTGAATCCACAGCCGGTATACGTGCGGCCAACAAACCCTGCATCAGCGGAATCCAGCTGAACCTACGCGGAGATGTTGAGGTCATTGCGCCACCACAGGGGCTTGCCGCTGACGTGAGGCAGCAGCTCTTTGACTCGGCGCAGAATCTCCCCTTTGGCCCCGACCGCCTCATTCCCGCCATGGCCATCGGCGATGAGCGTGGCTTTAGCCTCACCGACGGCGACATGATGACCGCCTCCGGACTTTCGCATCTGTCGGCCGTCTCTGGAGCCAACGTTGCACTTGTTGTCGGGGCTGTCGTGGCGGTCTTCTCCTGGGCTGGGCCGCGAGTGCGAGTCGCAGTCGCCGCGGTTGCCCTGTATGGGTTTGTAGCAATCGTGGGCACAGAACCCTCAGTGCTACGCGCAGTGGTCACCGGCTGCATTGGGCTGTTGGCTATTCTCGTAGGACGAGCTGGCCAAGCGATCGCGGCGCTATCGGCTGGCATTATTGGGTTGATTCTCCTGGCACCAGACCTATCGGTATCAGTGGGTTTCGCCCTCTCGGTCGCGGCCACCGCCGGGCTAGTCCTTCTTGCCGAGCCCCTTGCCAGACGTCTGTCCGCCACCACCGTTATGGGGACTTGGCCTGCCCCAGTAGTCCGCGCCATCGCCGTATCGATTGCCGCACACGTGGTCACCATGCCCGTATTGGCGCTTCTCATCGGCGAAATCAGCCATATCTCACTGTTGGCGAATCTGCTCGCCGCGCCCGCCGTCGCACCCGTTACTATCGCCGGTTCGCTCGCTGCCGTTGCCGCCGCATTGCATCTCAATTGGCTGGTCAACGCTCTGCTCTGGTGTGCTGCACCATGCGCGTGGTGGATCTATCAAGTCGCACGCCTTACTGCAGACATCGTCACGCCCGCCACTGGAACGGTCACGTTGGTCGTCTCCTGCACGCTTACAATCACATGCTTGACGACGCTCTGGGCGCGGCCCCGTCTTGCGCTTCGCGCTGGTGGCTTTGCAGTTGTCCTGGCCGCCTGTAGCTACGCCGTTATTTGGGTGTTCGGCCTCGACATTGCGCGTGCCCCACAGGGGTGGAAGCTTGCCGCCTGTGCTGAGAAAAACCAGATTGTTCTCATTCACGCGGGCGCTGTCGAAGGGCCCGTCAGCTATGGCGCTTCTGTAGACCGCTCTGCGCGAGATCCGGACAGCAGCTCTGCACCAACCTCGCTCAGCCGGCAGTGCCGAATTGCCCTCAGAATCACCGAGGAAATGACATGGCATACCCAGGGGCTCGATCCAGCCGTTGATAATCCCACGACAGGAACCGTGGTGGTGGAGTCCCCTTCGTATATCGCTGAGGCCGTGAGCGGCAGAGTTCTCCAAATACGTAGCTCACCGCAGTGGTTTGTCGCCCGCGAGTGTGGTCCGCGCGTGCGAGAAATCGTAATGACCCCGGAGCACATTCCTGTGGTGTGTCCGCAGCGAGATGGGCCACAAGCTCTCTATTCAAATGGTGACGTCTGGCGAGGGAGGTGAAATCCGGGCTGTCCCGTAGGCTAGAAATAACAGTCGCAGGAATCAACGCGGAAAAGAGGTCGGGATTGAGCGCCGTCGCACCCGTGAATTTGATTGTGGGCAAAGAGGAGCTGCTGAAAGACCGCGCCCGTCTCGCCATTGTCGCTGCCGTCCGCGCGCAGGCAGCAACGGAGTCCGATCCGGGCGGACGCTCGGTGCCTGTGACCACCATCCGCGCAGGGGACATGACCACTGTCGATGCCGTGGAGCTCTTCAGCCCCTCGTTGTTTGGGGATGACCGCATTGTGGTTGTCACCGACTGCCAGGATGCGGGTAAAGAACCCGCCAAACTGTTGATGGATTCTGTTAAAGATCCCGCGCCGGGCATCACGTTGATTCTCCTTCACACCGGTGAGGGACGTCAGAAGAAGATGGTGGCTGACCTGCGTAAGCTAGGCGTCCGCTTTTTCGAAGCACAACCGCTCAAGAGAAACGACTTGCCCGGTTTCGTTGGCGAAGAGTTCGCCTCACACGGGGTTAAGGTGCGTCGCGATGTCATTGATACCGTCCTGGATGCGGTCGGTTCGGACCTCCGCGAGTTGGCCACTGCCATTTCCCAGCTCTGTGCGGACACCGCGGGCAAGGTCACTTCGGAGGCAGTGCGCACCTACTACGGCGCGTCAGCGGAGGTCTCGGGCTTTGAGATTGCCGAGCTCGCGCTGCGCGGTCGCGGTGGGGAAGCGTTGGCCAAGATGCGCCGGGCTTTGCAGCTGGGCATGGCACCGGCACTGCTGTCGGCTGCAATCACGGGAATGGTCGGTGATGTAGCTCGGCTCCACGGCGCGCGTGGTGTCAATGCGCGTAGAGATGCCCACCGCTATGGCATGCCGCCGTGGAAGTTGGAGAAAACTCAGCGGTTGGCCTCTGCCTGGTCAACCCCTGCGGTTGCTCGCGCTGTGGTTGTCGCGGCACAGCTGGATGCGGACACGAAGGGAGCCTCGTCGACACCGGAGTTATCGCTGGAACAGTCGGTGCTTCGTATCGCGGAGCTGGCGCATTCGTCCCATCGGCGTTAAATAGTTCGGGTCCCCGTGGGAGCTTCAGTTCTGTGGTGACAGGCGAAACACCGCGAAGAACACGGTGATTGTGTGGCCGTCCTGCTCAGCAGGCTGTTTCGCTAGCGTCGATGATTTTCAGCTATGCAAGCTCGAAGGAAGATGTAGCCGGGTTGGACAGCGTGTCCTGGACTGGGCAGTGGGATTCGACAAAGTCGAGGAATGCAACTAGTTCTTCCCTCGTGTTGTCGGCATCAATGTGGAAGCGGGTGTGAATCTCGGAGAAACCAATCTTCGCCTCCGGGTTCTTCCCCATGAAACCATCTGGATCGAGCACACCAGAGCACTCGACCTTGACATCGTTGAGCTTGATGCCCTGGGCAGCGGCGAATGAGCGGACGACGATGCACTTGCAGGCACCGAGGGAGCCGAGCAGCGCCTCGACCGGGTTCATGCCCTTGTTGGTTCCCCCGAGGTCAGTCGGCTCGTCCAGGGTGAAGCTCATGTCGCGAGAGGTCACCGTGGTTTCGAGGTTGGTAGGGGCGTGCGCAACGGTCGTGAAAGTTGTCTTCGGCATGAGTTTCCTTCCTGTAGAAATTGTGCTGTCCGCATGTGCTGGCCGCAGGTTGGTGTGCTGGAACCGAAGCGATGGAAATCAACAACCAACAGTGTGGGAGGCGGGGTCCACGGCCAGCCCAACGGGCTGCAAATGTGAAACTGTGTAAGTTTATAGCACTTTCAAGCCATTTTTCAGGCGGTAGGGTCAGGCGGTCATTGCATCATGGATAACACCAGAGATTACCTCCCGAGGAGTTAACCCGTCGAGCACGACTCGCGGCCGGTTATTCAGCAATGCTTCGGCCTGGGCGACCTCTTGGTCGGTGACATCGGTAAAGT
>NZ_PDGW01000016.1:0-27750 GCF_014335015.1 Corynebacterium sp. LK31
CTCTCTGGGGCACAAATACCCTCGCCCTGAACTGGCGTTTAACCTGTTCGGGCAGGGTTTCCCCTATCCGACTACCCCCCCCCGCTAATACAGCCGGATACAGCCCTAAACAGTGCCGTATGTCGTGGAAATGTCGTGCGGTTCCCGGGCATGCCTAGGTACATCAATCGGCACGGAACTTCCGTTGTGGGACCTAAGCGCGTGACGAAGGATGAGTGGGCGCGTATCCGCGGAGACATCGAAGCGACCATGACGAGGAACTGTCGACGCTTCACGACTGTTACATCGTTCTCGATTCCTTGTCACGTGTGCCGCTCGAGGCCGGCGAGGTTCCTTCGACACGGGAGGAGCTTCACCAGGTGTGTCAGCGCGCCGGAGTGACCACTCGAGCGGGTGTCCGCGCCGTGGAGAATCTGCAGGCCGTACTGCACCCCGAGCTGGAGGGCACCTATCACGTTCCGCTGAACCAGGTAATACGTCAGGCCGACCCGTATTCGTGGGATGGGTGGATGCGGATTCGGCAGTGAAAGGACGCGAAACAGCGCGCGCCGTTGCTCGGGTACAAGGAACTCGTGTTCGCTCTGGGACTCGGCGCCGGATTGCGAGGCAAGGAGATGGACGAGCTGACGTGGGAACAGGTCGAGATGCAACGAGATGGCAACGTGATCCTTCGGGATGTGGATGGGCGAGACGTGCCCGTGATGAACCGGTGGGGTGCCGTCATGGCTCTCGCTCATGGCGGTGAAGGCCACGTGTTATACCCGGGACGGAAGGAGCGATCAGGGATCGCCGGTTCCGTGTTAGCTCGAAGCATGAATGAGGGGCTGCGTCCGTCGTTGCCGAGGATGAGGCCGAACGGTTGATGGCGGGGGTCCTGAGGATTGGGTGCGCCGTGTAGCGGGGGTCGGGTATGAGAGGCAGTGGGATGCTCTTGTGCGGGGATTTGCTAGGGCCAGTTGATACGCGGGAGTGACGGGAGGCGCTTCGGGACGAGGACGATAAGCTTACCCCTGTCCAGGGGTAACAGGCGAAACAAGAACCACAGGTATTCGGCATGTTTTACCCGAGTAGCTCTGCAGGGTCGGCCCTCTAACTAAACTCAAAGTCACCGATATACAAGGAGGTGACACATGACCAATCAAGAAAACTCAGAGACCTCAGCCCTTAGTCTCAAACTTGACGGCACCCTGCAAGACATGGACGCGAAGACTGTCCTTACAGGCCTGGAACTACTCACGAAGCTGGTGGCCAGCTTTACCGATGAGCCAGTTAAGATGGGCATCCTCGAAGAAGGAAGCGCTGTGACAGGCGTGCTGGCACCTCCTGCGGTTGAAGCTGAAGTACTTGATGGAATTGCTCACCTTCGCGACGGTGGAACTATTCCCGAGAATTGGACATTCAAACAGGTTCAGTGGGTCCGTGATCTAACGAAGCTTGAATCAAAAAGTGGTGTCACCGGCGTCCGATTGAGTCCTTCCGGCGCTTCGGGAGATGTGCACCTTGACGCGCCCTTGCGAGAGGCAATCGAGTCCATTTTCAAAAAGATTCCTCTCTCGCTGGGTTCGGTTACGGGCGAGCTGTATTACTACTCCGCCAACAAGGGGCAATTTCATGCCAAGCTCCACCCTGTGTCCGGCGGGCCTATCGTGAAGATCAGTTTCACCGAAGAATTGGATGAAGAACTTCGTAGTGGGTTACGAGGCCAAGTCAGTGTCTATGGTCTTCTCAAGCGTCACCCCGAGACACATGTTGTTGAAGAAGTTGATGCACGACGTATACGGGTTATCCGGTCCGAAGCTCCCGCGCGGTCAGGGCGAGGGATTTGGACGGACCTCAAGGAACAAGGTGTCACGGTGGATGCGTTAATGAAAGCAATTCGTGGAGAGAATGAGGTAGGTAGCGCCAATGGCTAAGACCCGAGAGGCCGTCAAGGTTGCCGTTGATACGTGCCTGCTTTTGGATATGTTCCTTGACGAGGAACAGACGTACGCAGAACGTACCGCGCGTGTCTTCGAAGACCCGAAGTTCGAGGTCTACCTGCCTACGCTGGTCGGTGTTGAGGCGGTTTCGGCGCCAAGAATGCGGGGCGGGCAGCAGGTAGCGCCTATCTCCAATAAGCATATTGACGAAGCCAAAGAGTTCTTTGAGTCAGCAAATGTTTTCTGGGTTGAGCTTGATGAATGGGCGATGCGTCGTGCGCAACAGCTTGGGCCAGAAAGGATGATCAAGCCTCAGGACGTTGCGATTCTGGCCTGCGCGATCGAAGCGGGGTGCGAGTACCTGTTCACCAAAGACGAGCCACTCATCAAGGCGAGCAGAGGTCTGGAAGGCATTGAGGTATGCCATCCACCTACTCTCAGTGGCACTCAGACCGCGTTGAAGTTGACCTAACCCTTTACTGGTGAAAACAGAGTGGGAGCTGTACGGGAGACAGTAAGGGCGATTGACGCGAGACAGTGCCCTGACCAGCGGAAACAAAGATAGAGGGTAGGGAGTTACATGAAGGCCCCCATTTATTACCCCCCCCGTCGCGAACTGGTGTTTTTCTTGTTCAGGCGGGGTCCTTTATCTTCTCACGACCAGCCACAGCGCGCTCCTACTCACAGGAATAGTCATCATCAACAAGCCTCCATCCACCTTTATGTTAGGCCTACCTAATCGTATGGCGTGTAAATTTCCGCCAGTACAAAACAGCCCCAGACTTGTTGAAGGACAGTGACAACCATGGCTGACCTAGCTAAAGCAGCAGCACCGAAGCGCAAGCCCCGCAAGGCACACGAGGCAACAGTTACTGGACGTCGCCAGATTTCCCCAGACCTTGTTCGTTTGAGCATGAACTCGCCTGCATTTGTGGGCAAGGAGCTGGAGTTTACCGACCATTACATCAAGTTACTGTTTGTGCCAGAAGACGCTGATTACTCCTGGCCGTTCGATATTGCGCATATTCGCGCCGAACAACCGCGAAATAAACTGCCAATCACCCGCACCTACACTCTGATTAATCTGGACTCCGAAACCGGCGACTTCGATGTCGACTTCGTCACCCACGGCGATTCAGGCCTGGCTGGACCGTGGGCACGCGTAGCTGAAGTCGGAGACAAGCTTGGCTTCTTAGGGCCAGGTGGCGCATGGGGACCTGCGGCCGAATATGGACACTTTGTACTCGCCGGCGATGAGTCCGCAGCACCAGCTATCAGCGCCGGACTAAAGCACCTCCCAGAAGGCACGACCGCAACCGCATACATCGAAATCGAAGCCGAAGATCGCAAGTTTGAGCTCCCAACCCGAGAAGGCGTGGAGGTCCATTGGGTCCTCCGCAACGGCGCAACCCACGGCACAGAGCTATCCCGCGCAGTGCGCGAGGCGGGCATTCCAGAGGGTAAGGAAACTAACTGGTTCATCCACGGTGTCGCCGAGATGATTAAGGAACTGCGCCGCTTCCTCTTCGTTGAATCTGAGATCCCGAAGAAGGACGTTTCGATCTCTGGCTACTGGCGTATCGGTATGACCGAAGACCAGTGGCAGTCCTCTAAACGAGAATTCAACGCTGAGGTTGAGGCCGAAGAGGAAAAAGCCAGGGCCTGACGTTTGCTCGAACGTTAGTACTTGGCTAGGTCTTTTAGCGATGAGGAAGATCGAACCCATCACTCATACCCCACCCCACACTGCGAACTTAGGCATTTAAATTGACCGCCCGGCCCGGCCATAAACCCATTCGAAGGAAATACGGATAGTCGGCCACACCGTGCGTTATTAGCAGTGTTTTACTGGCAGTACTCGCTCGAGCGCTATCTATCGACATATCTTACTTTTGTAGTACAGTCGCGTAATGGATGCTGCTATAGCGAAATAGAAGAGACTGCCTGATAATTATGGGAAAGACTAATCCCTCGGCTAAGCCACAACCCCGATGCATTTAGCCGACATACGAGCGCATGCCCTCAAGAACTCGACAGCGTTATCTGGCTCAGGAGCGCAGAAACCGGAGATCTTCTGCCCCGGGCATGCTTATCGGTGTTTAGCTGGTGGGAACGAATAAATCGGGAGTCTCACAACAGCTGGTAGCTATTGAAAGCCAGTAGCTAGCTTTCAATAGCTACCAGCGTGCAAAATTCAAATACATCAAGCAATCCGAACCGGCTGTACGATTGTTACGTTGGGCAGTCCCTTGAGCCCGTAATCAATCTCTAAAGTGTAATCGCCGGGTATGTCATTCATAATTCCCGCATCAAAATTACACGGGTTAACAGCTGACTCAGCTAACTCGTTAACTTCATCAATCCAAGTACCGTCAGAATACTTGACTGCTCGATTGATGCCATTTTGGTCATCCATTCGAATATCCATAGCACACCTGGACTCGGTGATTTCTTCACCGTCAGGTGTAAAACCTGTTATCTTTACCCAAATATCTGAGTAGTAATTATCACCGCCCTTTTCTACTACCTCCTTATCGCGGGGGTAAATGAACTGAGAATTCATGTTCTTTTTATAGAATTCGACATTGATTTTTCCGAAGCCGAATTCTTTCAAATCCTTGAATGTTGCCGTTACATCCGTCGCAGCATCACTCGACGGTTGCAGTTGCGAGACAACCAGACGATTTCCGTCGATTTTAGCGCCACCAGAGGCCATGGGGACCTTCTCCCCATTCTTACCCGTGTCTTGAGACGAGCTTTCCGCATTTTTCGACGAGGAAACTGACGAATCTTGTTCCGTTGACAGATCGGCCGACCGGGAGCTTTCCGCATCGGTAGCTTGCGTAGTGAACGTAGGAGCTCCCTCACGCTCAGCTTCACCATTAACACCAGCTCCACACCCCACAAGCATCACCGACATAGGTAGTGCGACTACTGTTGCAACAATCTTTTTGCTTTGCATTTTGCCGTCCAATCACTTACAACCGAAAGTCTCGACTACCATCCTGCCGGCTCGAGAGCGTCATCAATATCGGGCCACTCACACAACTTCCAATCACCGTCTTCTTTAACAAATTTAACTGAATCATCACCGATCATTTTTTTAAACGATGCAGTATTTGATTCAAGGACTGCCTCTTCATCCGAAAGTTCCGTAAACGTTGCCTTATCGATTGCTTTGTTCACAGACTTCAGTTTCGAATCAACCGATTTTTTGTACTGCTTGATGTCGTTTTTTAGTTCTTTTTTGTCAGGAATACCAGACCCAGATTCCAAATTTTTCATCATTTTGTAAATATCATCTGAATCTGCCTCGTCCGGCATATCTTCCGAATGCTCGGAACAAAACACCTTGTGATATGACTTAGCAGTATTATTGAGCTGCTTTTCTAACAGCTTTTCAGCCTTATCGGAATCGCCATAGTTCACTTCATAGGTTGCATCCATAGTGGCCTGCAACATATTGGCAGTCGCAGAAGAATATTCTTTCAGCGAATCCTGAGCAGCGCTCTCAGCTCCACCACACCCCGCAAGCAAAAGGCTCGAGGCTCCTACCAGCGCCAATACAGTGTGCCGCTTCTTCATATTCATGCATCTCCTTAATGCCCTTGACCCAACGACCAGAATCATAGCAAAGCACTTAATGAAAGTTAAGGATTCTAGGGAATGCTCCCCACCCGCTCAGCGAATGTAGTTATCCATCGAAATCACTGACGAGGCCAGTTTGATACGCATATCTAGCCAAACTAACCCTATATGGCCTGTTCAGAGGTCTATCTTGTGCGGAAATCTGTTTAACCAAATTTTCAATCTTGGAGTTGGTCTTCTTCTCGGTCCACCCCAGAGTTTGTGCACACTGCGCAACTGTCGGGATGGCCTCGTCACCTACACCTGGGTATTTTCGTAACTTCTCAGTTAACACAATCAACAGTTGAGCTTGCTCACGGTTAGTTCGAATTGCACCACGCGTCGGATCGTTATCATTCTGACTAGGAGCAGGCATTAACGGGGACAGTCGGGGTCCGGTGATCTCCAGCGACAGTTCATATTTCCTTATAATGGTCTCAAAGACGAGATACCACTGGCCATTCGGGATGAAAAGTGATTCCTTCGGCCCGAGGATCATATTCCCTGCTCCATCCTGAGCCGAAACAATCTGTACGACTACCCGATCTCCTAGGTTGTCCAGCTGCCATACCCCCTGATTATCCCAGACTTGGAGCAATTTCCGGTGGAGGTAAGGGTCATCGCTTCCGATTACAATCTCCGCCGAACGCCCAATAATTACTCTATTTCCGGGTTGCATTGAGTAAGACCTGCCCAGGTCATCACAAATAGCAAGACTCTTTAACATACTGGCACCTCAGTGGCTCGTTCCGCCACTCGATTCCCCCACAGCAGCAATGCGAATTCACCGTTCTTGTGTTCGGGAATTAAATACTCATTACCTTCTGATGTAATCTTGGAGATTTCACAAATTCCATTGCTGAGTCGACTTACATTCCCTTCTGGAATTGACGCTTCAAGGGCTTCCTGGTTGGAGAATTGTGTGATAACAATTCCTTCCCCATTTCCTTGGCACTGAACCGACTCAACCTGCCCGTCACCAGGCTCAACGTTTTTACATCGGTATCCCCTCCACTTATTCTTGCCTACAAGTTTTGGAAACTCTTTAGCAATATTTGTATTGGCAATAGCACCGTTCTCTTCCTGTATTTTGTTGAACGCCACATAGCCTCCAACGGGTACTGCCACCAGTAGAACCAAGGTGAGCACGATAGGGGTTTTAGAGCGTGAACGACCACTGCGGTCTCGTCCAACTCGCGTTTTTCGGCGATTGTACTGGGAGTATTCGCCAGGTCGCCCAGTAAGGGGCAGTGCTTTAGTTTCTTCTGGTGCAGTTTGCCGAGCTCGGCCCGTGTCGTAGTTCAAACTGTCAGTTTTTCCTACCGCTTCAACGAGAGCCCGCAGGAAATCCTGTGCACTCCCATAGCGGTTCGCTGGAATTGGATCCAACTGCTTCTCAATCACGCGCTTAATCTTGGCCCCGTAGGGTTGTTCCGAAGGAAGCAGCCGCGATACATCGAAATCAGGCACTCCACGGTTGAACCGCCATTGTTCAGTCGTCCTAGTTTGCCTAGCCCCCACGAGGGTTAGCATTTCAAAGGCGATAAGCCCTAACGCATAGTTATCAGTAGCCGGTGTCGGGTTACTCAACTCCTCAAGGTAGTCACTATTTCCGGATTGGAAAAGCTCTGGAGCACAGTATGATTCTGTACCAATCAGCACGTAAGGGCTGGTAAGTCTTGTAGCACGTTCGACAATGCTGATACCAAAGTCCGTCAATACCGAAGGTGATTGCTGTCCGGCATTTTCTGCAGGGAGCAAAATATTCGCAGGCTTTATGTCTCTGTGAATAATTGGGTCTGGCTTATGTCCATGCAGGTAGTCCAGGGCACTGGCAATCGGCATCAGAATCTCTACCGTTTGCTCCACAGAAAATGGCTGATTTTGCGTTTTCCTGTGATTAATTTCTGTGTGTAGATCGTTACCCTCCACGTACCGCATGAAAAAGTACGGGACACCTTCAGGAGTCACATCACTATTAAAAATTTCGACAATCGCTGGATGCCGCAGCGAAGCTAGCGTCCTCATCTCTTGCTGAAATCGCGCTTTTTGGTTGGTGTCGTTTGCCGTTTCGTTCGAAAAGACTTTTAGGGCCTCAACTCGTTGCAAGTCGTTTTTCCGAACAGCCCAAACGGTCCCCATGCCCCCTTGGCCCAGTGCCCCTAGAAGCTCTGCGTTTTGCCGACTTCGAAGGTGCTCGGCTAGCTCTTCTCTGTTCATCGCTCTCAAAATTGAAATTTCAGGGTGAAACGTACTTCCGCCCCGGACTTTACTACGCACTCGATGTAGTTAATCTAACCAGGAGGACTACGTACTCTGCTGACCTATCTTATATATCCCCTTCATTTTTCTTGAGTTGGTCTTGGTAGCCAACCGAGTACCTTCCTGCCAGGACCCGGTTAAAGAGCTCACCGCAAAACCGCGCGGTAAAACAGTGAAGTACAGCTCACTCAGCTACGGAATGCCTTACCTCATGTCTGTACTTTTGCCTTTTGCTTAGCTGCCTTAGAGAAGCTCCCTGTATGCAAATCGAAAAGTCGACTGTATAGTTGCCGGTTGAAACAACCTATCTATTGGGTGCCAGCAACTTCCATGCCACTAACTCGGCAAGTACCCCTATAACTAGCACCACCCAGTGGTTTTTCAAGAGCCCCACTCCTAATAATTTTGAGAATAAACCGCGACAAACCAGCCTGAGAAGCCCAGAAAGTGAGATGGATGTGAATACGCGAACTCAGCTGTCAGCCGTACAGCGCCCTCAACTCACTGCCGGCCGGCGCAAGAACCGCCAGCACCTGGCGCTGGCCTGCTGCTTCCTCACCTTCGCGGCCACTGCCACCAGCTGCGCCAACAGCGAAAGCAAGGAGGTTGCCGCGACGCAAACCTCGTCGTCAGGCCAACTTACTACGGTGTCGACGACGAGTTCGCCGACAACGACGGGACCAAAGGTTCGAGAAGGCGGCACGCCGCGCATCGGGCAGCTGTGCCCGAACCAGACCGGCGAAATACGAATGAGCGCCAACGGCCAGAATCTTGAATGCGCACAAGTCGGCGAGCAGGAAGTGTGGACGGTGCTGCAGCAAACCCCCGCGAACCCGACATCGCAGCAAATGTGGATCTCCACTACTCCGACGACCACTGAGCCACAGCCTCAGGAACCTGAGCCGACGACTCCGAGCGAGAGCGCAACGGAGACGAGTGTGACGGAGAGCTCGACGACCTCTGATTCTTCCACTCCGCCCGATACTTCAACGACTCCGACAACCTCCGGCGAGCCGACAGAATCGGAATCGGAGCAAGAAGAGCAGCCAGGCCGAGATAATCAAGGTCTCACCGGCCTGTTCCGCTAGGCGCAAGGTTCCCTAATTCACGGGAACCTTGCCTCCGGTGGGCATCGGGCTCGCCCGTTACGCTATGGCTATCCCCGAGAATGGAGGTAGTCGCTGAGCCAAATATGGCCTAATCGCCCCGTAGTTTCAATCATTCGGGAGGTAGCGCCACCCGCCACCAGGACACTCCACGATACCTAATGGGGCAAGCACAACCTGAATCTATATCCAGACATCAATTTAGACGTAAATGTGCACAGCGGATGTCATTACGACAGCAACTGGAACGACGGTGTACCCATCTCGTTTTCTAGGAGCTCATCGTGTCACCGGAGCATTCCATAGATACTCCGTGGCCTAGCCTTCGGCAAATCTTCAACATCTATCCTTGCGCCTTCGACCGTGAAGGCAACAAGATTTTCGGCAAGCCGCTACCACAACTCGAATCAGAATTAACAGCACTGTTCAATGATATTCAGGCCCGCGGCACCGTCTTAGTTACCGTCCCCAACCTAGCACTATTGGTGCGCTTCCCATCGCGGCAGACAGTGACTGTGGCTGCGACGCCGGATACCAGCCCGACCGGGCGATGCGCAAAGCTGTTAGTCTCTGTCCGGCGACGTGTGATTACAAACAGATGCGACGCGCCTCACGCACTGTGGATACCGTCTGTACAATGCCTCATACGATGCGTGCGGTAGAACGCAACGATGATGTATTTTCCGCGCTGAAGATACTGCACGCTTCGTTAATGACATCGTCTGTCAGAAGCACAATTACAGTAAAACCGCGCTTCTACTTTCTTATTCAGATTTTCTCAAATCAGTTTCGTGTATTCGTTGGCAACTCACTCGCCCGAACCCCAGTGCCGGGATGGTAAATCCTCTACAAAGGATTGACAGGACTGAAAAAGCGGAACGAGCAAGGGATATCACCTTGCTGTCGGAACGTACCCACCATAACCCCGCAGCACTGGCAGACAGCATCCTCGTGGCACTAGTGAGGCAGACCGCTACTTGTTCCAGGCACGATGGCCGCCGAGTATGTCATTCCCTGACTGGCAGCCAACATTAAAGCCCTGAAAGCCCGTTACGATGCTATCGCCAACTGAGCCGAAATTGGCTGAAGGATTACCCTCTTTCCCAAGTCTTGGATTGAACTTTCCAGGAATCGGCGTCAAGACCGCAGCACAAATCCTACTTACCAAAGATGACAGACGCGATTCTCCCCATCGATCCATTTAGCTTCCTATCCAGGAATCGCTGCTGTGAGACGACCAGCAGACTCATCGATCGAGCTGAAATCCATGCTCGGGAGGCATCCACTGCCACGCAGCCGCCAACTGCCCGACATAAAGCCCGTGTAACGCAATCTACACAGTGCTAAACACTTCCGAAACACCCCACCGGACTAATCCGCCGCGTAACGAGATGAACCCCATGCCTGTACTCCCCAGCATAGACATAACGCCTGGAAAACAAAGACACCCAAATTCTAAATGGTTAAGATAGATCAAATAACGGTCATATATTTCATAAATCACAAAGCGAAGAGTATTGCACCGATTAAAAACCGGATGATAGCCCCACGAGTGATTCTCAACGAAAAATAATTCCCCCGATTACAACCTGGTTAAGAGCTCGGCTCGCATATCAGGCGGCAACGAAAGCACGGGTTCAACCTTAGGGATATCAATCAACATATCATCTGAAGGAGGGTTCACACGTTCATTTTCCACGAGTGCACGAATCTGCCGTGCTCGTGCACGCATAAAAGGTTCCGCCCACGCTTCCGCAAGATTCTGGTCGATTTCAATTCCGACCAAGCTTTCAAAGCGACGTTCCGCTTCCTTTCGAGCATTGTCATTGCGGGTAAGAAAATCTATCTCTATATCTCGTAGACGACTTTCATAATTAGTCCGGTTCTGCCAATTACGTAGTGATGCTTCCTTTTGGGCAGAATCATTAAAAGCGCGAGCGGACTTAATTAATCTATCACGACGCCATTTTATGGTGAATAATACTCCAGCAGTGATACCAATAGATAAAAACAAAGTATAATTTATAAACGTGGACTGGCTTGCTTCATCTGAGGTAAAAGCAAGGATAAACATTGAAGCAACGGCTGAAAGCATTAAGCTCGCGAAGAGCAGACAGCATCCAATTAGAATATAGAAAACTGAGCTATGTGGCTGCGGAACCGGCCTTTCAGAAACGTCCTCAAAGTCAGGACGCTGCGGATACGGTGCTCTATTAACGAAAATCCCCGTTACAAGGGCGTCATCCCTCCAAGACGGTTCCTTCCACTCCGAAAAAGAGGAGGCGACCGACTCTATCCTCTCAACAACGACATCTGTCCAAGAAGCGCATGCTTGTGAATACCTGTTCAAGAAGTCAATAGCGGCCGGACGATAATTATAGTAATATTTCCTACCAACTCCATCCCGCCACTGCGCGAATCCAATGCTCTTTAAATCGCCCAGATCCTGCCGAATCTCCAGCTTCATTTCCGTCATACTTGCGCTCAACGAATCGAGCTGGCTAGTTAGCTCATTGTGGAAACGTTCTCCTTGAAGAAGCTGTTCTTCCTGCTTAGACAGGATTGCGCCTTGCATTTTTCTTGAAATTAACGCATCACGATGGGCAATTGCAATTCCAGCGGCGTTTAACGCCAATCCTGCTTGCGTAGCTTTCAGCTGCTTTTTTGCGAGCGCATTGTTTTGACGCACCTCACTTGCCATATCGGTGTAACGCTCATTGAGACTAGAACTGCGTACCATTATGCTTCCTTTCAAGAAAATTCCAGCTGATATTGCACTCAATTCGAAGAGGACGCTACATTGTCAATTGTTTATCCTCTAGAATACTCGTCTGGCCAGTCGCGTCATCCCCCATGGAAAACTTTCTATTCATATAGTCCAATGCGGGCCGCCTTGCAACCTGCCCCTGCTCCGCCAAGATTTCTACGACACCTACAACAGATTCTTTATCGCAAATAACCGAAGGGTATTTCACAGGCACAGACGTAGCGCTATCATCAAACGGTAGATAGTAAGACTTAATCCAATATGGCTGCATTGCATTAAACTCGTCCACTTGTTGACCATCAACTTTAATGGGGCGTGTTCCATCGTGGTAAAAAACTATACCGGAGATGTCGCCGTCAAAAGCTTGACTGAAATATTCAGCAACGTGAACCGCCGTCCCCGACATACGGGTAATATCATTACTAGAGTCCAGTTCATACATGCCGTCGTCCGCTGGCAGAGAGTTTAATAGCAACCCTTCATCGTCAATCCTGCGTGCCTCCAGCAGAATGTTCTTGCCATTCACGGTCACCACATGTGTCGAGTCAAATTCATGCCCCTTTGGCAATACGACCATTCGAGGATTATGAATTATCTGAGAATTTTGTAACTGGGTCTCCAGCGCCAATCCTACCTGTACTTCCAATGCCCCAATTTCTAGTGGACCTTCATATTCGCCGTCGAAAGTCTTTAAATCATCCACATTAAAGTACCGCCCGACTAGCATGTCTTGATAAAGCTGCTTAATTTTCGCTGCTTGCTGGGCAGCCGCGAGCTCTCTCGAAGAGAAGGAATTGTCGCCATATTTCCAATGAACCCATTTTTTGGTACCGAAGTAGCTAGCGGCGGCACCTACTAGGAAAGGCAAAATTACAAGTCCAGCCGCTGCTAGGATCATAGATACACCAAGGAAAATAAGTATGGCTACCAAAACTGTCCATGCCTTATCTATGCGTTCATTTAGGGGTTTCGCAGCGTTCCCAGCCTCTTTGAGATAGTAGTTGTACGCGTTGGTAAAAGCCACTACGCCTGGCTTACCACTCACCTGCAGATTGTTTATATTATTCGAATTTGACACCTTTCCTCCTTTAATAGATGCTAATAATATTAGCGGCCAAACAATTTGTCGCATTGATTTGCAACAATTGATGTTACGACTATTCCCAAAAATTACAGCATTTTAGTTTTCAAATCGGAGCAATTTTGAATCCATTTCGGCTTCTATCTACTTGTTTTACACGCATTCCTTAACACACTACTATTCAAAATACTGTAACGGGAATCTTGCCAACAGGCACATGGGTCAAGGTGGATAATAGAATAACTTCAGCCTTTTCGACCTTTTCTCCGTGTCAACGTTTTACAGTAGTAGGGTCGGTTAGTTAGCGGCACCTCTAAATTACGTAGTCCGAGTGGCTTCCGGCATTTATATCTACCTTCGAACTAACACCCGATATCGTATCAACACAGCGTTGCCTCCGGAAGACTCGTGGGGAGCACTCCCCAAACGCACTTTATCCAGGTCTATTCTCCTAAACTGTTGACCTAATCATCTTGATATATACTCCTGGCTAGCCTACCCCTTTATGGGGCCAGTAAGTAGCTTATCCTGGGCTAAAGGCTGCTTAACCACTGCCTCAAACATCCAGTTTGCCTTCTTTTCGATCCAGTCCAGGATTTCCGGAGATTGTGGAAGAAATAGAATCGTTTTTCTCTTGCTCCGGCATCCTTTCGTGTCTTTTGAGTTTATATGCTTAATCAACGCTTTTGTTCGTGGTTAACCCTAATTAAATCCCGAGTTGGGTTATTATTTTTTTAGCTTGACACAATACCCAATAGTGGCAATATTGCTCCAACAGACCGTGGATGAAAGTTCGTATCCTTTCACAACTGTTTTGAACACGATGAGCCACTGTCCATTGAGAAGAAACAAATAGTCTTGCGCCCCTAACATCATGGTGTCAGCTCCACCGCGTGGAAAACAACATGCAGGACTACTCAAACTCCTATCTCATCAGGCTGCTATTTTCCTTCTTCGGCCCAAATCTGAATTTCACTTCTATGGAGATAGAGGCCGTCATTGCCAAGCGCTATTGGTGATGAATCGATGGAAGGGCCCACTGATAAATTAGCCCGAACTGTTGATTTTTCATCGCTAGGCGCAGTTATGGTTCCACCTCAGCAGACACGTGCCCCGGATAGCACAAAATCCGATACGATTCGCGCAGCGTTTTTGGTTTTGGCATTTACTTGCGGTGACGACGGTTGTAGAACGGCGTCGGCACGACGGTAGCGGTAGTGTCGGTGCCTTCAACGGTCAGCTCAGTACCAGTGGCGGACTGCCAACGCTGAACGTATGCAAAACCGATGGGGTGGCCCAAAGTCGGCGACACCTTGGCGGAAGTCAACACGCCAACCTCGTTGCCTTCCGCATCAATGAGCTTGGTGCCACGCTTCGGAGCTTCATCACCGGAGAAACGCAGACCAACCAGCAGCTCCTTGGACTGCGGACGGTTAACCAGGGCGTTGCGGCCGATAAACTGCCCCTTGGTCGGCCCCATGATGGACTTCAGGCCGGCCTCCAGCGGAGTGCGGTCACGCGTGAGCTCGTAGCCGTAGAGCGGCATACCGGCCTCGAGGCGCAGGGTGTCGCGGCAGGCCAGACCACACGGCAGCAGGCCGAGGTCAGCACCGTTGTCAGCCGGATCCTCCGGATTTTCCACCTTGCCACCTGCTGCAATGATTGCACGCCAGACTTCGACGGCGCGGTCAGCCGGCGGGAAGATCTCGAAGCCGTCCTCACCGGTGTAGCCGGTTCGGGCGACAATCATTTCCACACCTGCGACCTCGAGCAGGGTGCAAGAGTAGTAATTCATGCCATCGAGGGTCGCGTGCAGATCCTGCGGCAGCAGACGGCGCAGAAGCTTCGCAGCCTTCGGCCCCTGAATGGCCAGGAGCACATTCTTGTCATTCATGCGCTCAACCTGGACGTTGTAGCCACCAACGCGCTCGCGCAGCGTCGAGTACACATCTTCAGCGGCTGCGGCATTCTGCACCAGCATGAATTCGTGACTACCGAGACGGTAAATGATGAGGTCATCAATAATGCCGCCGTCTTCCTGCACAATCATGGTGTACTTGGCACGACCCAACGCCAGCGGCTTGATTGCCGAAATCAGGGAGTGTGCAAGGAACGCCGCCGCATCCTCACCAGTGACGCGGATGATACCCATTAGCGACAGGTCGAAAACACCAACGGCCTCACGCACTGCGTTGTGCTCTGCAATTTCCGAAGAGTAGCGGAACGGCACTTCGTAGCCACCAACATTGCGCATTTCTGCGCCAAGGCTTACGTGCTCATCATGCAGGGCGCTACGGAAAGAATTGTTGTTCTCAGAAGCGCCAGAATTGTCAGTCATACACACTCCAATTATTGCGGTGGGGCAAACCAGATTGTTACCTTCCCACCTTATATCTAAGACTCCGAGCTCGCTTCCGCGAGCCCCTGCAGAGCTAGGGCAACAGCCCCGTCCATTAACTATCATGCACTGATTCGCACATGCTTGACGACGACCCCGCGCCCACCACAAAGGCCCCGCTACCAGTGACGATAACGGGGCCTTTGCATCTGTCTATTCAGTTAATTGAGATTGGCTGAGCTGTTCGGGCAGCGCTGCCAGCCAAGGACTCAGTGGTTATTAGTGATCAACCGCAGCCTCGGTACCGACACCGGTCAGGGAGCGAACTTCCATCTCAGCTGCCAGGTCATCGAAGTTATCCGGCTTGCCCATGTAGGTGGCGATGATGCCAGCCAAGAACGCCAGCGGGATTGCGAGCAGACCCGGCGAGGTCAGCGGGAACCAGGAGAAGTCAACGGACGGAATCATCGAGGACTCGCTGCCAGAAACTGCCGGGGAGAAGATAATCAGAACCAGCGAGGCGATGACAC
Source organism: Corynebacterium sp. LK31 (assembly GCF_014335015.1). Classification (NCBI taxonomy): domain Bacteria; kingdom Bacillati; phylum Actinomycetota; class Actinomycetes; order Mycobacteriales; family Corynebacteriaceae; genus Corynebacterium; species Corynebacterium sp. LK31. Next base: position 15,631 of record NZ_PDGW01000016.1, read on the forward strand.
CGGTGTACATGGAGGCAACTGCGCCTGCGGTGTTGAAGCGCTTCCAGAACAGGGACATCAGGATGGTTGGAACGTTTGCGGATGCGGCCACTGCGAAGGCCAGTGACACCAGGAAGGCGACGTTCTGCCCCATGGCCAGGATGCCGAGGATAATGGAGACAACACCCAGCACGATAACGGTGATGCGGGAGACGCGAACCTGCTCGGCTTCCGTTGCCTGTCCCTTGCGGATCACGGCCTGGTAGAGGTCCTGGCCGACAGAAGCGGAAGCGGTAATTGCCAGACCAGCGACCACTGCCAGCACGGTAGCGAACGCCACTGCGGAGACCACTGCCATGAAGATGGAGCCACCGATTTCGAAGGCCAGCAGCGGAGCGGCAGCGTTGGCTCCGCCCGGCGCGGCCGTGATGCGGTCCGGGCCGACGAGCGCAGCAGCACCGTAGCCGAGCACCAGGGTCAACAGGTAGAAGCCACCGATGAGGATGATTGCCCAAGTCACGGACTTACGAGCTTCCTTTGCGGTCGGCACCGTGTAGAAGCGCATGAGCACGTGAGGCAGACCAGCAACACCGAGAACCAGTGCCAGGCCTAGCGAGATGAAGTCCAGCTGCTGGACGAAGGAGCCGCCGTACTTCAGACCCGGCTCAAGAATGGCGGAGGCTTCGTAGCCCTTCTCGGCGATGTAGTCCGAGCTCGCGTGCATGTCCACTGCGTCCTGCAGTAGCTGAGAGAAGTTGCCCTTAACACCCACCAGAATGATCAGGGTCATGATGATGACAGCACCGACCAGCAGGACGGCCTTAATCATCTGCACGTAAGTGGTGCCCTTCATGCCACCGATGAGAACGTAGGCAACCATGATGATGCCAACGACTGCGACAACGATGGACTGCTGAGTGGAGTCATGAATGTTGAGCAGCACGGCGACCAGGGAACCTGCACCGGCCATCTGCGCGATGAGGTAGAACAGGGTCACTGCGAGAGTGGAGATAGCAGCTGCGGTACGGACCGGACGCTGCTTAAGACGGAATGACAGCACGTCGGCCATGGTGAACTTACCGACGTTTCGCAGCGGCTCTGCAACCAGCAGCAGCGCGACGAGCCAAGCGACGAAGAAGCCGATGGAGTACAGGAATCCATCGTAACCAGTCAGCGCAATGGCGCCGACGATACCGAGGAAGGAAGCCGCCGAGAGGTAGTCACCTGCAATGGCGAGACCGTTTTGGGTACCGGAGAACTGTGCACCACCGGTGTAAAAGTCCGATGCTCCCTTGTTTCCGCCCTTGCCCACGCGAGTAACGATGAACATGGTCGCAACAATGAAGGCGACGAAGACCGCGATGTTGAGAATCGGGTTACCTGCTGCTGCAGTGTCATCTGCAGCAAAGAAACTGGTCAGCATGTCTATGCCTCCTTCTTTGCGACGATTTCAGCGATTTCTCCGCTTTCCAGTGCCTCGCGCAGCTCTGCCTGCATCGGCTCAAGCTTCTTGTTGGCGAAGTTGATGTACACCCAAGTGATGGCGAAGGTGGTCACGAACTGGAGCAGACCAAGGACAATGCCCAGGTTGATGTTGCCCAGTACGGGAGTTGCCATGAGGTCCGGCGCAAACGTCGCAAACAGAACGAATGCGATGTACCACACCAGACCTGCAACGGTCATCGGGATAGCGAATGAACGGAATGTAGAGCGGAGCTCTTGGAACTGCGCTGAGTCTTGCACGTAGCGGTACTCAGCCGCCTGTGGCTTATGCCGGCCTGTCGGCATAGGAGTTGCGGACACGGGCTAATCCTTTCCAGGAAGTTATGCAGGTGTTCGTAATGGGGTTCAGCACAGCCACCCTACTGGTGTGCCATGCACCACACTTTTCATTAGGTGTTGAAACAAAGTTACCTGGAACACAGTTAGCAAAGAAGTTAAATGCGACTAACCACTTCTCAGCGAGCCTTAAGGCACCCCCAAAAACGCCATTACCTGCATACTTGAGGAGACCTTTTACTACCCCCCCCCATTTACGCTGTTATGCTCGTATTCTCCACTTCTTCCGGCAATGGCTTACTCTGACGCCACCACCACAGCGCCTCGATAATGACCGCACCGATGGCGCCCACAATCAGCGCAGGAATCAACAGCTCCCGCCCCACCCAGTACAGATTAAGCACTGAAGCCACTGATCGAACCGAGAAAATAAACAGGTACGCTCCTGCCGACACCGCCAGCAACAGAACCTTCCACCAGGTGTATGGCCTAGCCACGACCACCAAGACCCAAAATGCCGAAACAATCAGCACAATGAGGGTCGCGGTGGACGCCTCCCCTCGTGCCGCATCGCCGGCGTCGACTCCCGGGTTTGCCCACAACCAAAATATGAAGGTCAACAACCCCACCGTGATGCCCGCCGGTATCGCTAAGCGCAACACGCGCCGCACGAAACCATCGCGCGCACGCTCCAAGTTAGGAGCCAACGACAGCACGAAGGCCGGGATTCCAATCGTGAACCAGCCCGTAATGGTCACATGAATCGGCTCGAATGGATAATCCATCCCCCACAGCCCCACAGCCAGCGCCAATACCACCGAGTAGATGGTCTTCGTCAAAAAGAGGTTGGCCACACGCTCGATATTGCCAATGACGCGACGCCCCTCCGCCACAATCATCGGCATCACGGCGAAGCGATTATCCAACAGCACCAACTGCGCAACCGAACGTGTCGCCGGCGCCCCATCGCCCATAGCCACGCCCAGATTCGCCGCTTTCAGCGCCAGCACATCATTGACACCGTCACCGGTCATCGCCACATGATGTCCGCGCGACTGCAGCGCATGGACCATATCGCGCTTATTCTCCGCCGTGACACGGCCAAAGATCTGCCGCGACTCCACAATGTCTGCAAATTCATCGCGAATCTCGGCGCTCTTAGCTTCGCTACCATCATCGCGGCTCGCCGGAAGCTCAGAAGCATCGACAGGGTTGTTAGCCCCCTGCATTTCCAGCTCACGTGCAACAGCCCCCACGGAGCGGTCATTGTCACCAGAAATGACCTTGACCTCGACACCTTCTTCATAGAAGTAGGCCACCGTGTCCGCCGCATCTGAACGCACCTTCTGCCCTAGCACGACAAGTGCGACCGGCTCCAACTCCACCTCGCCACTCTTCCGCAGCGCACCGCCGGGCAGGCCATCTGCCCCAACTGAGGTCCGCGCAAGCAGGAGCACACGAAGTCCTTCCTCCATAAGCTGCCGAGCTTTCTGCATGCCGACCGCGGAGTCGTCGACAAGCACATCGGGCGCGCCGAAAACCCACGTCGCACCGCCGTGATACGTCAGCGCCGACCACTTATTCGCTGAAGTGAAGGGGCGGGTTTCGGTCTGCTCATGCTTTACGACGTCCCCTGCGTCCGCAAGCCCATCGAGTAGTGCGCGAGCCGTTGCGTTGGGGCGATCGTCGAGCTTGCAAAGATTGATGAGCACAGCGTCGAGCTCATCGCGGGAAGTACCGTCACCCGATACGATATCGACTTCTACCAGCTGCATCGCGTTTTCGGTGAGTGTGCCAGTTTTGTCGACGCACACGGTGTCAACGCGCGCGAGACCTTCGATGGCGGGCAACTCATTGACCAGCACTCGATGCCGCCCCAAGCGCACCACGCCGAGGGCAAATGCGATGGTGGTCATGAGAACAAGCCCCTCAGGAACCATGGGCACCAGCGTGGCGACCATCCCCAGTAGCGCATCATTGAGATCATCGCCGGCAACAAAGAGCTGCGTATAGATTGCCAGAGCGCCGACGGGAATGAGAATCCAAGAAATGTAGGTCAGGATCTTGTTGATGCCGCGGAAGAGCTGGGAATCAGTCAGCGTGAACTTGTTGGCCTCAGCTGCGAGCTTGGCGGCGTAAGCCTCCTTGCCCACTTTGGTGGCCTGATATCGCGCCGACCCCACCACGACCGAGGAACCCGAGTAGACCATGTCCCCAACGCTCTTATCGACGGCATCGGATTCACCGGTGAGAGAGGATTCATCGACGGCCACGTCAGAGGCGTAGCGGAGAATACCGTCAACGACGATTTGGTCGCCGGGACCGACCTCGATGAGATCGTCGAGAACGACGGACTCGCGGTCGATCTCGCGAGCCGGCTCTCCGTCGCGAATGACCATGGGCTTTGCGCGGCCGACAATGGAGAGCTTGTCCAGTGTGCGCTTGGCACGCAGTTCTTGGATGATGCCGACGATAGAGTTGGCGATAATCAGCAGACCAAAGGCACCGTTGACGATTGAGCCGGTATAGAGCACGACTGCGAATAACACAGCGAGAATACCGTTAATCCGGGTAAACACATTGGCACGGATGATGTCCCACACACTGCGCCCGGATGTTGGCGGCAGCTCGTTGACGTGCCCCAACTCGATGCGTTGCTGGACCTGCTGTTGAGTAAGACCACTGTCGGGAGTTTTCCACGAGCCCATGCCTGCCTACCCTATTCGCCTAATTGCTGAACCTATTCGAACTATTTGCCAATGAAATTTGGTTCGCGCCTTTCAGCTCGCGCCTTCGATGCCTCCGCAGCATCCTCGGAAGCCCACACCGTGTCGTAGAGCTCCTGCTGGTAGTCCTTCAACGGGCTATGTGTCTCATCGTCGTTGAGCACCGCCTTGTGGTAGGCCAGTGACAGTGGCGCGTAGGTGGCGATACGGAGCGCTACCTCCTCCGCCTTGTCCGGACCACCAAGGTAGGAAGCCAGACCACAACCGCGGGCGGCTTCCTGATCCATGCGCTCGGCCGCCAACAAAATAGTGCGGGCGCGGGCACCGCCGACGAGTACGCGTACGCGGCGAATTGTCCAGGCATCGACAGCGATACCGAGCTTGACCGGCGGAATCATAAACCAGCCGCGCTCACCCACGACGCGCAAATCGGCCGCCATCGCCAGCTGCATCCCAGCGCCGACAGCCGGCCCCTGCACATCCGCTATAACCACCAGACGGCTGGCCTCGATTGTGCGCAGCATTCGACGGAGCTGTTCGTGGAAGGAATCTTCATGGTGCTGGCCACTCAGGTCGGCGCCCGCACAGAAAGCGCGGCCTTCGCCGCGCAGCAGGATAACGCGCTGCTCTGGAACCTCAGCGGCAGCTTCCACCGCATCGGCGATGTCACGACACACGTCGGCAGTCAGGGAGTTGCGCTTATGATCTCGGTCGATGGTGATAGTGACAATTGCGCCGTCGGCTTCGACGCGGATTTCAGATGCTGGGTTCGTCATAGCATTTAGGCTACCCGCGAAACACCAATAGTGATGGGGCTATAAGCAAATCTAAATTCGCTTATTCGTTGCCGAATACCCGCGGGTCGCCACTCAGGCGCCCGTCGGCACGCGCCATCGACGCAATCGTTTCCATGTCCTCGTCGGTGAGCTCAAAGTCGGTGACCTGAAAGTTCTCCTTGATGCGCGACGGCGTGCCCGACTTCGGGATGGCCACGATGCCACGCTGAAGGTGCCAGCGGATAGCAACTTGGGCGGGAGTTTTACCCAGGCGATCTGCGATTTCAGCAATCGGCGAGCCCTCAAAGTACTTCGCGCGCCCCAACGGCGACCAAGCCTGCGTGACAATACCGCGACGACGATCGTCTTCAACCTGCTCATTCTGCGGGAACTGCGGATGCAGCTCAATCTGGTTGACCACCGGAGTCTCCGAGAGCTGGTCGAGCACCTCTGGGTAAAAGTTCGCCACACCAACCGAGCGAATCAGCCCCTCACGATTGAGCTCCAGCAGCGTATCGAAACACTGCCCAAACGTCCCCTGCTTCTCCACCGGCCAGTGCACAAGCACCAGGTCAACGTAGTCAAGGCTGAGCCGTTCTAAAGATGCCCGCACGGACTCGCGCGTCGCCGCCGACCCCTGCGCATCGTTCCAGACCTTCGTGGTCACGAAGATATCTTCACGCTTTACGACGTTCGCAGCGACCGCATCAGCAATACCCTGCCCAACCCCTCGCTCATTGCGATAGAGCGATGCGGTGTCGATGTGGCGGTAGCCGATTTCCAGGGCGTAGCGCACGGATTCGCGCGCCTGCTCATCGTCAAGCTTGTAGGTACCGAACCCCAGAATCGGGATGGCGTTGCCATCGACCATTTCCACGTTGGCAATTCCGGTTGTCGCTGCATCGTACTTCAGATTGAGTGTGGTCATGCCAACCGAGTGTACGGACTGAAAATTTTTTAGATTTTTTCTACCCCGCTGACCTGCGGTTTAGAAAGGTGAGTGCGCTTCATTTTGTTGCGAACAGTTGACGTAGCGTTGTGTTTATATAACACTTTGGAGTGTGTCCCCAAAGATTAAACCCAAAGAACCGATATTCAACAGAATTTCAGTGCTGCGGGCAGAACACGGACTCAGCCGAGCCGAACTAGCCAAACAAGTAGAGGTCAATCCTCAAACGATTGGCGCGTTGGAGCGAGGTGACCACTACCCCAGCTTGGATCTGGCATTTCGCATCTGCGCGGTGTTCGATCTCCCCGTTGAGGCGGTGTTTTCTCGCGAGGAATTCAAGCCCATGTCCTCTGCCCTATACCGAAAGGAAAGCTAACGATGCCAGCTATTCGGGCTGAAGACGCAACACCGAACTTTTTCGAAAAGCTAGAAGCCCGGCGCGAAGCGAAGTACACAAAGCGTGTCGAGCAGATGTCGAGCTGGTTGCCCAAGTGGCGCAACCAGGCGGCGCGGCGGAAGCTGGTCATCGCATTCGAGGTGTGCCTTGTGCTGATGCTGCTGAGCGGCATCGCGCTTCTCGGTAGCCTGACCGATATTTTCCCGGGATGGCTTTCTCTGCTCTGGCCAGTGATTTCCCTCATTATGGTCGTCGTCTGGACCAGCCTCAACATCACAGTCGACATGGTTGACAGCGCACCGACCTCGCTACTGGACGAATACCAGCAGGAACAGATTCTGAACCTGCGGGGGCTGACATATCGCTGCTTCACCTACTTCGGCTTGGTGGCCTTCCTTGCTCTCGTTCTGGTGGGCACCTATGTCCTGAACGCGCAACCTGACTGGGGACGCTACATTCCGTACAGCTTCGGAATCTTCGGAATTATCGCTTTCCTCTACATTTCCACGCTGCCCACCGTCGTCTACGCCTGGAATCTGCGCGACGACTAGTACGGGCTCAAAAACTCATATCCCTCCTCTGCCCTTCACTCCTCAATCTAAGGATCACCATGAACAGCCTCATTATTGACGGGCTTGAGAAGTCCTACGGAGACCTGCAGGTTCTCCGTGGCATGAGCTTCCAAGTTCACCCTGGAGAAATCTACGGCTTCGTCGGCTCTAACGGTGCCGGCAAGACCACCACTATGCGCATTGCCCTGGGCGTGCTGGCCACCGATAAAGGCGAGGTGCGCATCGGCGATACCCCGATGAATGACTCGCTGCGCCGCACGATTGGCTACATGCCAGAAGAACGCGGCCTCTACCCCAAGGCTGAAGTCCGCAAGCAGCTGATTTACTTTGCTCGCCTACACGGTGTGCCCACCAAGCGCGCGGAATCCAATGCCGACAACTTGTTGGAGCGCCTCGGTCTCACCGAGCGTGCCAACGACAAGGTCGACACGCTCTCGCTCGGCAATCAGCAGCGCGTGCAGCTGGCAGCCTCCCTCGTCCACGACCCAGAAATACTAGTCCTCGACGAGCCCTTCTCTGGTCTCGACCCAGTTGCGGTCAAGGTGATGAGCTCCGTACTCAAGGAGTACGCCGACCGCGGCACCCCGATTGTGTTCTCTTCCCACCAGCTCGACCTTGTCGAGCGCATGTGTGACCGCGTCGGCATCATCCGCGACGGCCGCATGCTCGTGGAAGGCACTGTTGATGAGCTGCGAGCACGGGGCCCACGGGCTTTCGTCGTCAAGCTCGATGGTGCGCCCCAGGATTGGGCGACCTCCGTCGAGGGCGTGACAAGCGTGGAGCGTGATACCCATGGTGCCACCGTCGTTCACCTCGATTCCAACGCCCCCGCCGACACCGACCAGAAGCTGCTACACAGCGCGATGGCAGCGGGAACGGTCCGTTCGTTTGGACCTCTGCAAATTCCACTTACCGAGCTCTACCAGGAGGCCGTACAGCAATGAGCACCAACACTTACAACGCCTCAACGGCCGTCAAGACTGTTTTCGTCCGCGAACTCCGCGAGCATCTGCTGAAGAAAAGCTCGCTAATCACGCTCATCATCATGGCAGTGGCGGCCGTCGGCGGTATCTTCGTTGCCGACTACATGACCTCCAAGTCCGATAATGACACCGTAAAAATCGCGGTCGTCGGAGAAGCGCCGTTCGCGGACTCTCTCGCCGACGCTACCGCCGAAATAAAGGATGCTGAAGGCGCGGATGCCGCAGCCGGCGCATTTGCCACAGCATCGCTCTCACCGTTGGAGATTACGTCCGCGGCAGACGACAAGGCCGCTCGCGCTGCCGTCACCGACGGCGACGCCGACGCCGCTCTCGTCCCCGACACCGCAGAAGGCAAGGAGGGCTCGTGGAAGCTGCTTGCCGACGACGCCCCATCCTGGCTGGCCCCAATGCTGCAGGAATCGCTGCAGAAACAAAATGAAGCCATGCTGCTCAGCGAAAACGGAATCAACCCCAGCGAGTTTTTCTCCAAGACTCAAAGCGCAGCCGTGTCGGTGGAGTCGCTGGATGAAGCCAAAGACGAGAAGATGCCCGCAGTGGTCATCACACTGATTGGTGTGATGGTCATGATGACCGCCATCCTCGTCTTCGGCGGCGCGGTGGCCACCAGCGTCATCGAGGAGAAGTCCTCCCGCGTCATCGAGATCATTCTCTCGACCGTTCGCCCGGCGCACCTGCTGGCTGGCAAGATCCTCGGCGCCGGTCTGGCTGGCATCATCATGATGAGCGTGCTGACCGCCAGCGCCGCAGTTGCCCTCATGATTACCGGATTGGCGGAGAGCTTCGATGTGCCGTGGTCCGCAGTCTGGCTGCTGGTCCCGTGCTTCATCCTCGGTTACTTCTTCTTCGCCGCGCTGTATGCAGCCTCCGCATCCTTGGTCAGCCGTATGGAAGATTTCCAGGGCGCACAGATGCCGGTACTGGTGTTCTCGCTGATCACGATGTATGTTCCGCTGTTTGGCTGGAGCAAGCTGGACTCTACCGTCATGCAGATTGCAGCGTGGATTCCACCGGTTTCCATCACCACTGCCCCGATGCAGTACGCCGTTGGCAACTTCTCCGCACTCCAGTTGGCGGCTTCGCTGCTAATCATGGTTGTGGGAGTAGCCGCAGTCATCGCACTCGCCGCCTGGATCTACCCGCGCAATGTCCTGCGCACCGGTGCCGCGGTCAGCTGGAAGAAGGCTCTGACAGCCAAGAGCTAGCCCCAGCCCTGCCCAAAAGAGCGTGACTCCTTCGGCCACGGTCACCTAAAACCGAATAATCGTCAATCGCGTAGTTTGCTCAGCGCACCTTATAGACCATGGTCCGCCGCAAACTGCGCGATTTTTCCTGTCTCGCCATAGGAGGTCTGCGCCCCCACGCCTGTCGCCGCATGAGCCGAGACCACCGCCGCAAGACGAGCTGCCGTCACCACATCATCGCCCGCGGCCAACGCGGTGAGGACCGTACCCATGTACGCATCACCGCAGCCCGTGGTGTCCACGACCTCGATGGGCAGCGCTGGAATGCGAGTGACTGCCACCTCGCTTTCCGACGTCCTCAAGACCGCAGACCCCTCCCCGCCAAGTGTGACAATGGCCGTGGAAATCCCGTGTTCGTCGGCAAGCGCGCGCCCAACCGCATCCCACTGACCGTGCTCGCAACCGGCGACCGCGCGCTCGGAGCCGATGATGGCTGCGAGTTCGTGCTCGTTGACAATGAGGACATCGACCAGCGCGAGCAGATCCTCACTGACCGCCCGAATCGGCGACAGGTTGAACACCACCGGCACACCCGCATCGTGGGCAATCTGTGCGGCGGCCAGGACAGCCTCATCACAAATCTCCAGACACAGACCGAGGCACCCAGCCCGCTGAATCTTGTCCGCATGACTGCGCACCATCTCAGCATCGACTTCACCATTGGCGCCAGCGGAGATGACAATGAAATTCTCCGCCGCATCATCAACGACAATCATGGCTGTACCAGTGGCAGAGTCGACGGTCTCAACTGCAGAGATGTCCACGTGAGCGTCGGTAAGCGCGTCGCGCAGCAACTGCGCATTGGGATCCGAACCGACCGCGCCGACCAGTTCCACGGCCGCGCCCAGTCTTCCAGCCGTCGCCGCCTGATTCGCCGACTTACCGCCCGGCAGAATGCGCAGAGGACTGCCCTCGATAGTCTCGCCACCATGCGGCAGGCGCTTCACGGTGACGGTCAGGTCTGCGTTGATGGAACCGACGACACATACGTTTGGCCTCTGTTCAGCCAGCTCGGTGAGGCGCTCAGTAATCGGCATTGGTTCGACTCCTCGGTAGTGCGGACACGTTTTTTCCGACAATAGCGCTACCCCTTTCCGCCCACCATCGACTAAGCCGGTTTACCCCTTGTTTACTACCGTGGAGGTATGGCTAGAATCAGCGCCCAACAAGTAATAGATACCGTCCTCGACCACGGAAGTTTCACCTCCTGGGACGGCGCGCCCGAGCATGGCAACATCGACGAGTCCTACCGCGGCACACTGTCCCGAGCCTCTGAGAAGACCGGTCTCGATGAGGCCGTTATCACCGGCGAAGGCACCGTCGGCGGCAAGCGCGTCGCCGTCATCTGTTCTGAGTTCGGCTTCCTCGGCGGTTCTATCGGCGCCGCAACCGCTCGTCGTATTATTCGCAGCATCGAGCGCGCGACTGCGGAGCAGCTGCCCCTGTTGCTCTCCCCGACCTCGGGCGGCACTCGCATGCAGGAGGGCACTGCGGCGTTCGCGCTCATGATCTCTATTACCACCGCAGTGGCGCGCCACAAGGATTCTCACTTGCCATTCCTGGTGTACCTGCGCAATCCCACCACCGGTGGTGTCATGGCGTCGTGGGGGTCGGCAGGCCACTTCACCTTCGCAGAGCCCGGCGCACTTCTCGGCTTCCTCGGCCCGCGCGTCGTCGAGCTCGCTACCGGCGAACCCATGCCCGAAGGCGTTCAGACCTCCGAGAACCTGTTCAAGCAGGGCATTATCGACGGCATCATTCCGCTCGAAGGTCTGCGCGGCGCTGTCCGCCGCACCATCGACGTGCTTGCCGACGGAGACCCCAGCGAACCCACCCCACCGCCAGTAGCAGCCATTGATGGTCGCGATACCTGGGAAGCTATCCTGCGCACCCGCGATACTTCTCGTCCAGGTGGCGGCGACATTATCGATGCCCTTGTCGACTGCTCCGTGCCGATTTCCGGCACTGGCGATGGCCACAAGTCGCTGTCGGTTCGGGCTCGCCTGGCGCGGATTGGTGAGCGGCCGGTGATTCTGGTCGCCCAGGATCGCCATAACCAGCCGCCGCTGGGCACGCATCCAATGGGGCCGGGTTCGCTGCGTTTTGCCCGCCGTGCGATGCGCATCGCGGAAAGCCTGAACATTCCGCTGGTCACGGTCATTGACACCCCAGGCGCTGAGTTGACCAAGGACGCCGAGGAAAATGCCATGGCCGGCGAGATTGCCCGCACCTTGACCACGCTGGTGAACTTGAAGGTTCCGACCGTGTCACTCATTCTCGGCCAGGGCTGCGGTGGCGGTGCGCTGGCCATGCTGCCCTCTGACCGCGTGCTGGCAATGCACGATGCCTGGATGTCTCCGTTGCCGCCGGAGGGTGCTTCGGCGATTATCTACCGAGACACCGAGCATGCCCCGGAAATGATGGAGGAGCAGGGCGTTGGCGCCGAGGCCATGCTGAAGACCGGGGTCATCGACGAGATTGTGGCCGAACCTGAGAATCCGGCCGAACTGCCCCGCCGTGCTCTGAGTGCTATCGAGCACGCCCTCTGGGAGCTAGAGAAGAATCCGGCTCGCGTTGGCCGTGAGCAGCGTTTCGACCACTACCGTCGCTTCGCGCTGAGCGAGTAAGGGGGCTGGGGCCTGGTGTGGGGCTGGTTTGGGCCTTCAGCCCCCACCCCAACCTCAGAAAGCAAGAAAG
>NZ_PDGW01000010.1:0-21552 GCF_014335015.1 Corynebacterium sp. LK31
CCATCATCGATAACTTCGGGCAGTGCGATTGGTGCTGAATCGCAATTCCGGCTTGTCGCGCCCACCGCCTGACAGTTGGTGAGGGTATCCCTAACTCACGTCCAACTGCGCTTGCTGATGCCCCGTTGGCAATGTGTTGAAGCGCAATCGGTTTGATGGCACTGTATTTCGTTCGGCGGGTTTGCTTCACTACTTCTCCTGGTCGAAAGTGGTGATGCATTCACCGCCTGAACCTACCGGCTTCAAAGTGTCATAAACTCACACAGTTTCACATTTGCAGCCCGTAAATTTTGCGTTAAGTAGCAAGAAGCGTGTCCAATCGGCGTGCACCGGGGTCTACTTTTCTCTTAACCCCCCCGGTTTTTCGGCCGTCCCGCACGAGTCCGGCACGAGTCCGGCACGAGTCCCGCACGAGTCCGGCACTACACCATCCACCAGCTCGCCTGCAGCCGCACGCATCAGCCTCGCTAATCACACCCTCATTTCGCCAACCAAGCACAGGCAGCTACAACGATTGCCTCTGCTCCCCGGTCAAGAGTGGGTTGGAGATCAGGGGCAAAAGCCGGGTTGTGGTTGCCAACAGCGCTGCTCTCATCCGCGAAACCGCCGAGCCCCCAGTACGTATATGGCACGCCAAGCGCATCGGGGATGATTGAGAAATCTTCAGAGGCGGGCACGGCGTCCAAGTCGGAGACTTCTTCACCGAAGTACGCGTCGAATGCCTCACGCACAGTATTCGTGGCATCCCCGTCATTATTCGTGAGGGGATAGCGGTCGTAGTAAGTGAACTGCGGGTCTTGAGGGCTGCGGGCAGCAACGCACTCTGCTCGTACAATGCGCTCGATTGCCTCTTTGAGGTGTTCGGTCACGGCGCTGTTGTAGGCACGAGTGTTGATGAGCAGCTCTGCGGAGTCAGGAATGATGTTGGACTTAGTTCCCGCTTGAATCGCACCAACGGTCACCACTGCGGTCTCGGTGGCCGCTACCTCACGCGAGACAATGGTCTGAAGGCGCATCACAATGGTGGATGCCAAGACAACGGGATCGACACTGAGCTCCGGCATGGATCCATGGGAGCCATTACCGTGCACAGTGACTTTGACCGAGAATGCAGAGGAGAGAACTGGCCCGCGGCGAGTTCCCACATAACCGCCGGGCAAGCTAGCTAGTACGTGTTGACCGAGATAAACGTCGGGACGCGGAATAGCCTTCTCCAAATCTGCCGCCAGCATTGCGCGTGCACCTTCGGCGGTTTCTTCAGCGGGTTGGAAAATACCGATGAATGTGCCAGACCACTGATCAAGGTTTTCGTTGAAAGCCTGCAGCGCTGTGAGCAAAGACATCAGGTGGAAGTCGTGCCCACAAGCGTGGGCGACGGGGACCTCTGTGCCGGTCTTTTCATCAATCTGCGTTGCCGTGGAGGCGTAGTCTTTGCCGGAAGTCTCCTTCACCGGTAGCGCATCAATGTCTGCGCGCATAGCTACAATCGGCCCGGCACCGTTCTCAATAATGGCAACGATGCCGGTGTCTCCGACGCGATTTGTGGAAATACCTGAAGATTCGAGCTCCTGAATAATCCGGTCTGCAGTGCTGTGCTCCTGCATGGAAAGCTCAGGGTGCCGGTGGAAATATTTGTACAGTTCCTCGCGCTGGGATTGGGTGGACGCGAGACCATTCAGAATCTTTCTGGCGCTCTCAGTATTAGTGGGCATACCTAAAATGTACGCCGACCTAAAGCGGACGGTGGAGGCCCTGGAAGGCATCCCCGCCCCGCCCCAAATCTCTAAGAGCTGCCTACGTCGTCACAAAGAACTTCTGGTTTCGCTCGCCGCGGTAGGACTGGGCGGTTGCAGTTGCGGCGATGATAGAGGCAACGATCAGCAGGCCAGCTGTAATCAAACCGAGCACCGACGAGTCTCCGGAGCGTATCTGGGAAATCGTTCCGACCAGAGTCATTGATGCATTAATGACAAAAACTGCCGCCGCCACGGACAGCACCGTGCGCGCTGCAGTCGATCCTTCAAGGAGTTTGCCGGCAAGCCACCAGCACGCAATCGCCGTTGCCGTCTGCGCGATAATCGCGAACGCGAAGCTCACGGCCAAGCTGGTCTGAGCAGCAGAAATCTCGATGTTGTTGGCCTTTGCCGCTTCCGTAACAGTCGCGTCCCATTTCAATAGGGAACTGACCACGGTGAGGATTAGCGCTGGGACGTAAACATATACCGCCAGCCGCCACCACCGAAAGGACTGCGCTGCATGGAAAGGAACGTCTTTAGCCGAATTGACTGCCATAACTCCACACTCTAAACCACGCTGTCGCGGCGCGAAACGTCACTGCTAGGTTGCACTTATCGCTTGCCGACGAGCAGATAACCGGCAACCACTACAAAAGCTAACTTCTATACAGCGCTGGTGCGGTGCGGGTCGGTGAAGTCGACACCTTGGGTTTCCCACACGCGACGCAGTTCGTCAACGCCCTTAGCCCGAGCAAGGGCAAATTCGTTGGTCGTGGCCGGGACCGGCTGGAAGATTGTGACTTCGGTTTCCTCCACCGCGACCGGCGGGATTTCTGCCTTGAGCAGCACAAAACCGGTGAAGCGCGACTGATCCCACAGTGGCTGGCCGAAGTCAATAAGTGCCCCCTCGGTCAGGACGAGGCCTTCGATGCTTGGGGAAGCGGCAAGAATACCCAGCGGGCGGATGACTTCGTCCAGTCCACCACGAATAGGCAAGATGAGTTCGGCACGCGGGCCAGAGTTGGTGTCCACCACCATTGCGGACGGATCTTGCATCGCCTCGGCACTGCAACCCAGTGTTGCATAGGTGGCAATCCGGTCTGTGTCAGGTCCGAAGCGCAGCATCTTCAGTGGCGCAGAGCCAAGGAAGGTCAGCTGGGCTTCGCCGGGGTTGGACTCTTCAAAGTAGGAGGTAAATGCTGCTCGGACGGCTTTGATGATCGCATTGCTATCAGGGCCGGCGGGAGGAATGGGGCCGGTTAAGTTATCGAACACGGGCGGTACTCCTTGTTGAGGTGGTCATTTTAGGCTGCGGGCGAAAGCTCAACAGCATCAGCCCACGTCGCATCGAGGTTCAAAGTCTGCATCCACGTATCAATGTTGTCACCGTGTGCAGCGATTGCGGCGCGTGCAGTCAGCGTGGTCTCGATAGCGAATTCGGTGAGTTCATCGCTAATCAGCCCTTGGGTGTGGGCCGCGACGAGCTCGTCGACATCTTCAACGCGAATCTGTGTGGTCGCATCGACAGGTAGGGGAGCTATGGCCTCAGGATCGGTCGGTGCCTGCAGGATGTCGAGGTACAAATCGGTCATACGCCAGCACTGCGGATCAGTCCGGTCGATGCTGACAATATCGACGTAGCGTTGGTGTTCCACCTTCACGCCCGGGCGGAAGTGATAAATGCTGATGCGCAACCCCTCGTCGGCAAGCAGGAATGACTCTAGATATCCAAACTTTGGATGATCCATCCCACGGCGCATATAAAGGCGGCTGGGTGTGAGAGTTCGGAACTCGTCGACATTGCGCTGAAAGCCCTTGGGGTCGGTGTTGACCATTTCACGTAGGTCAAAGGTCTCGACTTTCGGAGGATGTGTGTCCTGACTCGAGCGAATTGGGGAGAGTGCAGGAGCTGCCGCGGTCGAAGCCGAAGTGGCCGGTGAAGTGGACATGCGAATACCTTAACGTGTAGGGGTTGCCTTTTTGGGCATAGAAAAGCCCTTTCTGCATACGTGATGCAAAAAGGGCTAGGGGGAGAACTAGAAAAACTTAGTTCAGTCCGACCGGGAAGACGCCGGCGGTCGGGGTGTAGTTGCAGTTGGTCGGACCAGGCTCTTCCTGAGTGGTGATACCGCCCTGCATGACAGCGATGACGACGCCCTTGCCCGTGTCAGCGGTGCCGTTGACAGCGCCCGGGCCCTTCTCGGCGTTGATGCCGTTGTTCTCCAGGGTGGTCTTGCCGTACTTGCCGTTAGCAACGTTGACCCAGTAGACATTCATCTCTGTGTCCTGCTGCTTAGCCAGCTGCTTGGTGCCCAGGCCAGTGAAAATGAAGCCAAGCTGGTTTTCTGGAACACCTGGCAGAGGCAGGTCTGCCGGGCCCGGAACGGTAGTGGCCAGGCCGAAGGAACGACCTTCGCCGCCGATGCACTTGTCGGCAACAGTAGGCAGCAGGAACTGGTTGGTCTTCGGGGCACCTTCCGGAACCTTGAAGCCCGGCTCGCCCTCGCCCTCACCAGTCAGGAAGTCAATTCCCTTGTTCAGTGCGCTGGAAATTTCCTCAGGAACGCCTGGGGAGTTAATGATGTCGCGCGCGTTGCCGTAGAGATTCGGCGAAGCGATGTTCAGGGAGTCCAGCGACGGGGAAGCAGAAGCGGCGGGAGTCATGCCCGCAGTGAGAATTGCAGCTGCACCCAAGGTCGCTGCGGCACGGCGCAGGAAGGAGCGTCCAGTCGAAACCACGGTGAAGAACCTCTCATTCGTGGGCTATTGGAGTCGGAATCAAATTTTCGGAATCGTTGCTCATCTTAGAACGACTCCAACGTGAATTGGAAAGATTTGAAAAAGAAATGTTCAGAATCTTCTCAGGGGATTAACGCACGGATTCCCGCGTGTCGCAAGTTAATTAGAGTGATTTTTGGTGTAGAACGAGATGATTGTGAAAATTGGGACTTCATGTATGCGTGTGGGGTTAATGGTGTTTCGCAGCGCGTAAGCGGGTGAAGTCAAGTCTTATCCCGTGGGGTTACAACTATGGCATTTGGTCACATGTGTCACATGGCGGGCTGAGAGATTGCCGTCGTGAAGCGTTGTGGCGTTGGCGGATATGCCGTTATGGCTGTCGGTAAAGCGGGGGTGCAGTAAGGGGGTAATTTATCCCTAAGGGTGGCGTGGCAGTGCCACTTTGCATGACGGATAGGTGCTCGGGGTTGTGAGAATCTCTGCCAGATGTGCAGGGCCATTAAGAAGGAGTACACTGTAGAACGCTTTATTACGCGTTGATGCGGGGCGTTAAAGGCAGTCGTAAAGACAGTTCTTTAGAGCAAGGCCGTATCTTTTTTCTTTTAGTCCTCTTAGCTTGTTAGGAGCTATCCGCCTGTGAGCGATACCGAGTTCCGTAATGTCGCCATTGTCGCACACGTCGACCATGGCAAGACCACTCTCGTGAACGCCATGCTGGAGCAGTCCGGCGTTTTCAGCGACCACGAAGAAGTTGCAGACCGAGTGATGGACTCTGGTGACCTTGAAAAGGAAAAGGGCATCACCATCTTGGCGAAGAACACCGCTATTCGCCGAAAAGGTGAGGGCAAGAACGGCGAAGACCTCATCATCAACGTCATTGACACCCCTGGTCACGCCGACTTTGGTGGCGAGGTGGAGCGCGCACTGTCCATGGTTGACGGCGTCGTGCTGTTGATCGACTCCTCTGAAGGTCCGCTGCCGCAGACCCGCTTCGTCCTGGGCAAGGCGCTTGCTGCCTGCATGCCGGTGATTATTGTGGTCAATAAGACTGACCGTCCAGATGCACGTATCGACGAGGTTGTCGAGGAAGCACAGGATCTTCTGCTAGAGCTAGCCTCCACCCTGGAAGACCCGCAAGCTGCAGAGGTCGCTGAGCGCAACCTTGAGCTGCCGGTTCTCTATGCCTCCGGTCGTGCCGGTAAGGCTTCGACCGAGAACCCGGGTAACGGCAACCTGCCGGAGTCCGAGAACCTGCAGCCGCTGTTCGACGTCATCACCGAGGTGCTCCCGGAGCCGTCCGCTGAGATCGATGCCCCGCTGCAGGCGCAGGTGACCAACCTGGACTCCAGCTCCTTCCTTGGTCGAATTGGTCTGATTCGTATCCACAAGGGCCGTATCCGCAAGGGACAGCAGATTTCGTGGATTCACTACGACTCCGAGGGCAATGAGCATGTCAAGAATGCGAAGGTCGCGGAGCTGCTGCGTACCGTCGGCGTGACCCGCGTTCCTGCTGAAGAGGCCATTGCAGGTGACATCGCCGCTATCTCCGGTATCGACGAGGTCATGATCGGTGACTCTCTCTGTGATGCCGAGCATCCGGACCCGCTGCCGCGCATCCTGGTCGATGAGCCGGCTATTTCCATGACCATCGGTGTGAACACCTCGCCACTGGCAGGCCAGGGTGGTGGCGATAAGCTGACCGCTCGTATGGTCAAGGCCCGCCTGGACCAGGAGCTGATTGGTAACGTCTCGCTGCGCGTGCTGCCGACTGAGCGCCCGGATGCCTGGGAGGTGCAGGGCCGTGGTGAAATGGCGCTGTCCGTTCTGGTTGAAACTATGCGCCGTGAGGGCTTTGAGCTGACCGTCGGTAAGCCGCAGGTTGTTACCAAGACCGTCGACGGCAAGGTTCAGGAGCCGTACGAGCACCTGACCATCGACGTCCCTGAAGAGCACCTGGGCGCTGTCACTCAGCTGATGGCGGCTCGTAAGGGGCGCATGGAGCAGATGGGTAACCAGGGCACCGGTTGGGTGCGCATGGAGTTCCTCATTCCGTCCCGCGGTCTGATTGGTTTCCGCACCACTTTCATGACGGAGACCAAGGGCACCGGTATCGCCAATCACTACTCGGCCGGCTACGGCGAGTGGGCAGGCGAGATTAAGGACCGTCCGACGGGATCGTTGGTCGCTGACCGTACTGGTCAGATCACCGCTTACGCGCTAATCCAGCTTTCTGACCGCGGCACCTTCTTCGTCGAGCCGGGTGACCAGGCTTACGAGGGCATGGTCGTTGGCCAGAATCCGCGTGATGAGGACATGGACATCAACATCACCAAGGAAAAGAAGCTGACCAATATGCGCGCAGCCTCGGCTGATGCGACCGTGACTCTGGAGAAGGCGCACAAGCTTTCCCTCGATGAGGCTATGGAGTTCTGTGGCGCTGACGAATGTGTTGAGGTCACCCCGGAGGGTATCCGCGTACGCAAGCAGATCCTCAGCGCTACCGATCGCGCTCGCGCTCGTTCCCGCGCGAAGGCCATGAATAAGAAGTAATTCGGGTTGCTAGGGGACTGGACCACCTGAAAAACCAGTCTCGGGGTAACTGACTCGACCAGGTGTCGAGTAATCTCGTGAATATGTTTATTCGCAGCCGTCGTCACGCAGCTTCTCGTCGATTTTTCGTAGCATCGACACTCTGCGTGACGGCGGCTTTGGCGTCTTCGTGCATGGCTCGCCCGTCGGACGCTCCGACTGTGCCCGGGCAGCAGGAAGCGCCGGTGCAACAGGAAGACACCGCTGACCAGGCCAAAAAGATGCGTGAAGTCACGGTCGGTGTCGACGAGTTTGTCGAAGGCTTCAATCCGCATTTGCTTGCCGACGTCTCCCCGGTGACCAGCCTGGTAGCGCGACTGACACTGCCTAGTGTTTTCACCCCTGCGCCGGTAGAGGGCGAGGCTGGTGACGCTAGTGCCTCCGCGCAAGCTCCCGGAGTGGTGGATAACGCTGCCAATGCTCGCTCGGCAGGAGCTCCCCAGTGGCTGCTCAACTCCGACTTGCTGGATTCCGTGCAGGTCATCGAGAGTGATGACAGCAAAGACGGTGACGCCAGAAACGGAGCTGGAAACGGGAAAGCGGCCGATGTTGACATCACGGATCCGACGGTAGCGGCAGAGCATGTCCGCTACCGCATTCGAAAAGGGGCGCAGTGGAGCGATGGTACGCCAATCAGTGGCGAGGACTTCCGCTACCTGTTTTCCCAAGTCACGTCCACGCCAGGATCGCTGGATACGGCGACTTATGAGCTGATTAAATCCATTGATGTCTCCGACGGTGGCCGTCAGATTGATGTGACGTTCACTCAGCCGATTACGCATTGGCAGCGCCTGTTTGCACATCTCTTGCCAGCGCATTTGATGCGGTCGAACACTGATGGTTTTTCCGAGGGGCTGGCCAGCCGTTTCCCGGCCTCCGGTGGGCAGTACACCGTCGAGTCGATGGATGTCGGCCGCAACATCATTCGACTGGTTCGAAATGACCGCTACTGGGGTGAGCAGCCAGCAGCCTCGGAGGTTATTACGCTGCGTGCCATGCGTAGTGCCATCGATGGTGCGGAGCAACTGCGGTCGAGGCAGATCCAGGCCGTGCAGGTCCGTCCGACGGAGACCTCTGAGCTGACGTACGGTCTGGTCCCCGGTGTTGCTGAGTTCTTCCATGAGCCCAACCGGGAACTGGTTTTCAGTACCAACCTCGCGTCGAGCAGGCTTGCCGACGAGTCCGTCCGCCGGGCCATTCTGCGCACCATCAACGTTGCACAGGTCTCAGAGGTGGCCACCGGACGCCGAATCGCGGGTGGTTCTGGTGACGGTGGTGAACAGGAGAAATCCGAGGCGCCACAGGCCGGTTTTACTGAGGACAATCCGCTACGAATCGGCATCATTAGCGACGGTATAGCGGCACGCGCTGCGGCTTTTGCGGTCGCTGACCAGTTGACTGCAGCTGGTATCCCCGCCACCGTTGTTTCGTATTCTCCGGCGGACATGCTGCGGTCTTCGTTGCCCTACGGAACCGTCGATGCCGTGGTGGCATGGGCAGAGCAGCCCAATTCCGTCCAGGCGGCCCGGGAACGCTATGCGTGTACGGAAGGCTCGATCAGTTCGCTACCGCCGAAGGACTTGGATGAAGCAGGCGCAGAGTCGGCTACCGAGTCTGAGTCAGAATCCGAGTCTGAGTCTGAGGGCGTTGACAGTTCGACAAAGCCCGCGCCAAGTGGAGATCGGGAAAAGAGTGCTGAAGAGGAGAGCTCGCTGGACGGGACAACACCGTCTGAACGGTCCAAATCTTCTACCTCAGCGGAGCCGGCTGACCTAAATGGAGTACCTGTCGCTCCGAAATCGGCTGCTCGGAGCGAGAATCTTTCCGGCCTTTGTGACTCGCAGGTTGATGAGCTGCTCGCTCCCGACAGTTCTGCGTTGCCCGCTGAACTCGCCGATATCATTGCTGGCCACAGTATCGAGCTGACCTTGGTGAAAGACGGCTTGCTGACGGTCGTCAGCCCGGAAATTACAATTACCGGGCGGAAGGACTCTTCGCAGTGGACTGATGACCCAGTGTTGGGCCGCCTCGGTGTTCTGGGTGAGATTCGCCGAGTCGCGACGCAAAGCGGGACTCGAGAATCGTCGGAGAATTCTCAACCGGGAGATAATCCGCGCGAAGATACTGAGCAGGACGGTTCGGGTCAGAACCAAGAAGTCCGCGATAACGCCGGCCAGGAGAACAAGGGGAAGTAAGAAAGCCCGTGAAGTTACTTTTTGTTCACGCACATCCAGATGACGAGTCCATTTGGACAGGTGGTTTGATTGCGGCTGCCGCGCGCTCCGGAGCGTCGGTAAGCGTAGTGACCTGCACGATGGGCGAGCTGGGAGAGGTCATCGGCGCGCCGTACCAGGGGCTAGTTGCTGATGAAGCTGACCAGTTGGGCGGTTTCCGCGTCGCCGAGTTGCGCTCGGCGCTGCGTGCGCTGGGGGCCAATAGCCCAGACAATGCGCCACGTTTCCTCGGTGGTGCCGGGCGTTGGCGTGATTCCGGTATGGCAGGGGACAAGGGTAATGAGCATCCCCGTGCGTTCATGAACTCAGGTGATGAGGCGGTAGCCCAGCTTCGCACCATCCTCGATGAGCTGCAGCCAGACCTGGTCATTACCTACGATGCCGATGGTGGCTATGGGCACCCGGACCACATTCGCGCACACGATATCACTGTCGCGGCGTGCGGAAATCGCTTTCCGACGCTGTGGGCGGTCACCGATCGTGAGGCAATGGTGGCGGGGCTGGATGCCATTACCGTGGTGCCGGAGAGCTGGCAGGCATGCGATGTCGACGACTTCGCTACCGTGACCGGCCGTTTCGAGGTTCAGCTGGATGATGCCGCTGTGGCTGCCAAGGTTGAGGCCATGCGCGCGCATGCGACACAAGTGTGGTTCGCCGATGGTTCCGTTAGCGAGGTCAATCCTGATGCTGTCTATGGGCAGACCGACGGCTCTGGTCGTGCGCGAGCCGTCTGGGCGTTTTCCAATTTGCTGTGTCAGCCGGTGACACCGACTGAGGCATACCGTTTTGGTACGGCGACCGCTGCGTCCCTGGAAGAGCTGGGGGAGCTGGTGAATATCCAATTACTGCCAGAGCCGGTAGCGAGCGTCGACTCTGTACCGAGCGTGGATCTGGAAGCGGAGGGGAGTGCGGACGATGAGTAACCCTCAGCCTCACGAAAGCGAAGACTTGATTAACGCTGCTGGCGGAAAGTTGAAGAACGAGCGCTTGAGTATTGAAAAGCGCACATTCGGGGATGAGCGCTATTGGGGTGACCCGGAACGTTCGCAGCCACGCGAGAACTTCCATCAGGGGGAGGTCACAGTAGCGCTAGTCTGGCTGTCGCTGGCTGCGTTGGCAGCGTTGGTGATTGAAGTAGTTTTCCTCGGAGCGTGGATTACCATCGGCTCGGTTGCTATTCCGTTGCCGTGGACCATTCCGCTGGCCTATATTGCCAATCTGATTATCACCAACACAGCGTTGCTGTGGACACGCGATCGCTCCAAAGCTGCAATTCCGACTGTCATCTGGGTGCTGGGCTTTGCAGGCATTCTGCTGTGGGCAGTGCTGCCCTTCGGTGGGGACTTGGCAATGGGGCAGTGGTTGCGAACAGTGCTGCTGCTTGTTTGCGGTGTGCTGGGCGGTGCCTGGCCACTGCGCCATCTGCGGGCACTCTAGCGAAAACTGCAGCGGATACTGCAGGAGACGGTGAGGAATTGCTGCAGGGCAGGCCCGCATCAATGTGGCCCTTTCTGGAGCCAGTTGAAAACAACACCTACGTTAGGTGTAGACTCCAATCTGAATATACCGCTCTGTCTATTTTGCTCTGTTTCTCGTCGGAACGGCATAATCGACAGATAGCGAAAGCCTCATCCCATATCTTGTGAGAAAGGTTCTTAAACCTAAAACCATGACTTACATCATTGCCCAGCCATGTGTTGACGTCCTCGACCGTGCCTGTGTTGAAGAGTGCCCGGTTGACTGTATTTACGAGGGCAAGCGCATGCTCTACATTCATCCTGATGAGTGCGTGGACTGCGGCGCTTGTGAACCGGTCTGCCCAGTCGAGGCCATCTTCTACGAGGACGATGTTCCGGATGAGTGGGTTGAATTCATCGATGCCAATGTCGACTGGTTCGATGAGCTGGGTTCCCCGGGCGGTGCCGCCAAGCTCGGCCCCCAGGACTTCGATGTGCCATTCGTGGCAGCTCTGCCGCCGCAGGCAGAAGACTAAAACCACAGAGGACTAAACCTATTTCTTTTCCCGGGAAGGATTTCATCACCGCCCATGTCAGCTGCCCGTAAGCGCGTAACTCCCGGTTCTCTTTTGCCTCAGTTTCCGTGGGATTCTCTCACGCAGGCGAAAGCCACTGCGGCTGCGCATGAAGAGGGCATGGTCAATCTCTCGGTCGGCACACCAGTCGATGAAGTCGCTCCGATAATCCGGAAGGGCCTTACCGAAGGTGCTGCCGCACCGGGTTACCCTCAGACCGTCGGCACGCCTGAGCTACGCGCTGCGATTGTTGCAGCGATGGCGCGGCGCTACGGCGTGACGGGACTGGAGTCAGCGGTCAACGGCGGCAATGTGCTTCCGGTCATCGGCACCAAGGAAGCGATTGGCTGGCTTCCCTTCCTCCTCGGCGTAGGCGCGGGGCATACCGTCGTCATCCCCGAGCTGGCATATCCCACCTACGAGGTCGGCGTTCGCATCGCAGGCGCTGAGCTGCTGCGTGCGGACTCGCTGACGCAAATCGGTCCCGCCTCGCCGACGCTGATGTTCATCAATTCCCCGGGCAACCCCAACGGCAAGGTCCTCGGTATTGAACACCTGCGCAAGGTGGTTGAGTGGGCTCGTGCTCGGGACGTCATCGTCGCTTCTGACGAGTGCTACCTGGGGCTCGGCTGGACTGAACAGCCAGTCAGTATTCTCGACCCGCGAGTGTGCGACGGTGATTTCACCAACCTGCTGGCTATCCACTCGCTGTCCAAGACGTCGAACATGGCGTCGTACCGCACCGGCTGGTTCGCCGGCGACGCGGACCTCATTGCCGAGCTGGTTTCCGTGCGCCGTCACATGGGGCTGATGATGCCGGGACCCATCCAGCACGCCACGATCGCCGCGCTTAACGACGACTCCCACGAGGCTGAACAAAAGCAGCGCTACAGTGACCGCCGTGAGATTCTGCATGATGCACTGGTAGCCGCAGGTTTTCGTATCGATGACTCCGAGGGCGGGCTCTATCTGTGGGCTACTCGCGGGGAAGACTGCTGGCAGACGGTTGATTGGCTGGCTGAACGCGGCATCCTGGTCGCACCGGGTAGCTTCTACGGGCCCAAGGGTGCGCAGCACGTACGGGTGGGGCTCACAGCGACGCTCAGCGACATCGAAGTGGCGGCGGCGCGTATTCGCGGCTAGCCCCGGCCAGATGTGCTGGCTCTAGCAGGCCGAATGCTGCAAACGGTGCCGACATCGGCATAGACCAAATCATAAAAAAGGGAGTGTGCCGTGGGACGTGCCGCAGGCAACCGAGATGCGTGGTGGGGCCTCGAGAAGAACCGTAAGACTGCGCAAGTCGATGCCGCCGCTCACGAGTGCGAGGAGTACATCCCCTTTGAGCCGGCAATTGTGGCCGACACCGATGAGTTTCTGGTCGTAGACAAGCCACCTTTTCTGCCGGCGACTCCCAACGGCCGCATCGTGGCCAATACCGTGCAGGAGCGACTGCGACGTAGTCTCGAGGAACCGGAGATAGTGGCCGTTCACCGCCTGGATTTTCTGACCAGTGGGCTGCTGTTGCTTTCCCGGAATCCGGCTACCCGTGCGCGCTACCAGCAGCTTTTCCAAAACCAGGAAATCACCAAAGAATACGAATGCCTCACCGTGATGCCCGATGATTGGCATGTGGGGGAAACCAGGGATGTCACGCTTCTGCTCGATCCCAACCCGGCGGGGCGCGGAGTAAAAGTCGTGGAGACCGACGATTTCGCTCGCGCTGCCGCGAAGAATCCCAAGTTCAAGCTCGCACGCACAACCGTGACCTTCCTCGGCCGAGTAGCCGCGGACATCGGCGATGTGCTGGCGAACAGCCATGGCGGTGGTGCGACCAGCACCAGCATTCCGCTGCACGCAGTCGGCTGTGGTTGTGGGCATTGCGGGAGTCGCATGCAGGTGGGGCGCTGGCGGCTACAGCCCCATACGGGCCGCACGCATCAGCTGCGGGCGACGATGGACTGGCTAGGCTATCCCATTCTCGGTGAGGACACCTATGGCCGGAAAGCGGGGGCGCAGGGGCCGTCGGCAAGCGCGGGCAGCGCGCCAAAGTACACGCCGCAGCTGCGATTGACGGCAACCGCGCTGGCCTTTGTCGACCCCGTCACTGGTGAGCGACGTACCTACCGGAGCGCGCGGAATATCGCGGCCCCGGCAGACGTGCCGACCACCCCTTAGTTAGCGTGCAGCTCCGCGCTGAGCTTCACCTTTTCGGCAGCCCACGGCACAACCTCGACTGCACCAGAGAGCGAGTTGCGGCGGAAGAGCATATTCGATCCGCCCGAGAGCTCGCGGGCCTTGAGCGTCTTCTTCACACCGTCTAGGGCAACGAGGCACTTGGTGCCGGCAGTGATGTAGAGCCCGGCTTCGAGTACGCAGTCATCGCCGAGCGAGATTCCGAGTCCAGCGTTCGCACCGAGTAGGCATCGCTTGCCGACGGACACAACTTCCTTACCTCCACCGGATAGTGTGCCCATGATGGACGCACCACCGCCGATATCGGAGCCGTCGTCGACGACGACCCCCTGAGAGATACGGCCTTCCACCATGGAGTGTCCAAGCGTGCCTGCGTTGAAGTTGACGAAGCCCTCGTGCATGACTGTGGTGCCCTCTGCGAGATGGGCTCCAAGGCGCACGCGGTCAGCGTCACCGATGCGGACTCCGGTGGGAGTGACGTAGTCGACCATGCGGGGGAATTTATCGATGGAGTAGACGGTGACAGGCCCGCGGCGCGACAGCTTGGCTCGGGTTACCTCGAAGCCTTCGACAGCACAGGGGCCAAAATTCGTCCACACCACATTGTTGAGCTTGCCGAAGATGCCGTCCAGGTTGATGCTGTTGGGGGCGGCCAGGCGGTGGGACAGCAGATGGAGACGCAGGTAGGCATCGATGGTGTCGACTGGTGCGTCATCGAGTGAAGCGATGGTAGCTGTGACCAGACGGCGGGTGGTGCCGCGGTCCGCATCGGCTACGGCCAGATCTGCGAGGTAGGTGAAATCTTCGGGCAGTGCGTCGGCGTCGATGGTTCCGGTCGTGGTGGAGGTTGCCACGCCCTCTTCGATGAGCTTGGGGGCGGGGAACCAGACGTCGAGAACAGTATCGTTGTTAAAAGTGGCAATGCCGGTAGCTTGTGCTCCAAATTTCATGGAAAACAGGCTACCGGCATATCCCTATCTATGAAAAGTGCTCCGCAAATGTGTAGCAAGGAAGTGTTCGGATAGGGGTAGCAGGGTGGTTAGACCCTGCAATTAATTGTCATGGGCTAGTTGCTTTCGCTGGACTCGAGAGCCTCGCGGGCCGCGGTGCGGCTCTTCTTAGTCAGTGCAGCGAGCACGGCAAGGAACGCAGTGACACACACAACGGCGATAACCTGCTGGCGAGCACCAGGATCGGTGAGCATGCCAACAGCGAGGCCCAGGATCAGGATGACCGCTACCCAGGACAGTGCCGGGTAGGCCCACATGCGAACGGAAAGCTCGTTGTTGGCCTCCATCTGCGGGCGCAGCTTAATCTCGGACAGGGCGATGACCAGCCAGATCACCAGCAAGCAGCCGCCGACAGCGTTCAGCAGGAAGACCAGGACACTCGAGCCGTCGAAGACAACCTGCAGGCCAACGGAGACGAAGGCGAAGACCATCGACATGATGACCGCACGGTTCGGAACTGCGCCCTCATTGGTGTGGGCGAAGAAGCGCGGTGCCTCACCGCGGGTGGACATCGAGTAGACCAGGCGAGAGGTTGCGTAAATCTGAGCGTTGAACGCGGACAGCAGCGCCAGAACGATAATGGCCTCCATGAAGCCAACGGCACCCGGAATGTTCGCCTGCTTCAGAACCTGGGTGAACGGCGACTCAGCTGCGGAGTCAGCGCCGTCAATCTGGGAGTACGGCAACAGCAGGATGATGACGGTCACGCAGCCCAGGTAGAACACAGAGATGCGGAAGATTACCGAGCGGACAGCAGCAGCGATGGAGCGCTGCGGATCTTCAGCCTCAGCAGCGGCAATTGTGACAATCTCGATACCGCCGAAGGCGAAGGCCACGGCCAACAGACCAGCGGCAATGCCGGACACGCCATTCGGGAGGAATCCGGACTCGGCAATATGCGTCGTACCGACGAAGCTGGTGCCTGGCAGCAGACCGAAGAAAAGAAGAACGCCAATGACCAGGAACGCGATAATCACCGCGACCTTGATGAACGCGAACCAGAACTCGAACTCGCCGAAACCGCGCACATTCGCCAAATTCACTACAGCGAAGAAGACAACACAGATCAGGCCTGGAATCCAGCCCGGAATACCGAACCACGCACCCATGATGGCACCGGCACCGGTAATTTCAGCGCCGAGCACCATGATGAGCATGAACCAGTAGAGCCAGCCGAGGACAAAGCCAGCCGAGGAACCAAAGGCCATCTCGGCATAGGTGGAGAAGCTACCCGGTGTCGGGCGGGCAGCGGCCATCTCGCCGAGCATCTGCATGACGAGGACGACAATGAAGCCAGCGATGACATAGGAAACTAGAACACCCGGGCCAGCTGCCTTAATGCCGACGCCCGTACCAAGGAAAAGACCGGCACCGATTGCGGAGCCAAGACCCATCATGGTCAGGTGTCGAACCTGCAGCCCCTTGCCCAGCTGAGCTGTCTCGCCGGAGGTGGAGGTAATTTGCGATTCGGTCATGTCGCAAACATTACCTCGCTGATAACAGGGGCAATAACCGTATTACGGGTTTACCCCCATTCACCGTTTTGGGGTCAACTAATGTGCCTTCACGAGCACCGAAAGTAGGTTATCCGGCCAGCTCATCCGGCACGTCGGCAAGCTGAGCGAAAGCAGCGGCACCTTCGTCATTGCCCGGGCGTTCCGTGCGGCGGACGCACACCGCCGAGTGGTCCGGGTGATGGTAGAAGTGCATGTTGTCGCGGCCCGAAATTTCCCATGCCTGAATACGGCGGTTCTCCGCGGGGACATCGATGGGCGTATCGGGGGCAATGAGGATGCTTCGGTCAATAATGCAGTCATTACCGAGGCTGACGCCGACGGTGCCGGCCGCGATATCGATGTGGCAGCGCTCGCCAACCGTGAGCGGCTTACGCTGACCGGAATCGTCATGAGCGGCAATGATGGAGGCCGACAGCCCCACCTTTGTGTGCGCGCCAATGACGACACCGGAGGATAGACGTCCCTCAATCTTGCATGGGCCCAGAGTGCCCGAATTCAGCGAGACAAATCCCTCGCGCAGTACGGACGTACCCGGTGCAAGATAAGCGCCCAACCGCACGCGCTCGGCCTCTGCAATGCGGACACCGGCGGGCAGCACATAGTCGACCATGCGCGGCATGCGGTCGATGGCGTAGACGTGAATCAGGCCACGGACGCGCAAGTGGGTACGCAGTTGCTCGAAGTTGTCCGGCAGACATGGCCCCTTGTTGGTCCACGCCACAACATGGAGCAACTCGTAGAGGCCCTTGGTGTTTAGCTGGTGCGGCTTAACCAGGCGGTGGGAGAGCAAATGCAGGCGCAGGTAGGCATCGTGCGGGTCGACAGCAGGCTTGGACAAATCCTCAATGGACGTGCGCACTGCCACCTGCTCCACGCGGCGATCCTCGTCCAAAATCACCTGACGAAGCAACTGTGGGGTCAAATCAGCGGCGCCGAGCCGGTGAGTGCTCGATTCTACGACCTCATCGCTTAACTGAGGTGCAGGAAACCAAGTATCGAGAACTGTACCGTCCATTGCGATGTTGGCGATTCCCGTAGCGACAGCACCAGATGTAATCATGATTCTTAATATTAGTATCCCTTTAAGGAATCTTCGCGGAAGGATGAACTATGCCCCTAGCTGGCCTTGAAAGCACACAGAAAATGAAGCAGTGGTTCTTAGTGAGCCTCATCATTGCTGTTAGTGTGCTCGGACTCGGCTTCGTCCTGGCCCTGCCGGTGGTCTTCTACGTGGGATTCGCACTGCTGAGTGCTTGGATTCTCGCCGTAGCCAGCTTCTTTGGTTTCGTTTTGCCGCCGCGAGCAATGCCAATTGGCGCAGTCGGTGTGGCTATCGCCGCAGTGGTTGCGCTCATCGCGCCGAACCGTCTTGTGCTGGTTATCGCAGTTGCCATCGCAGTGGGGCTCGGTGGTGGCATGATCGCCCGTCTTCTGCTGGAGCGCAAGAACCGCGATCAGCAGGCACGCATCGACGCCCTGCCGATGTGGGAGCGCGATGAGCTGGGCGATGTCGCCGAAACACTTCGTCCTGCTTATCGACGAGACATCGATCCCACTCCAGTGCAGCTGCCACATGCAACGGCCAAGATTGTCGCGGCCGTCTGCAAGCCGTTGGCCGGTTCTACAGTGATTGTCAGCACGAATGAGCTGCGTCCGGTGATTGCGGTCTATGGCTCCCGTGTGGCTGTGGTCTATGGACCCGGCGCGGGGGTTGTCGAGGAAGAAAGCGGCAACGGAGAGGTGACCGATAATGCGGGGGAGGAGCGGGCGCTGGGGTCGTCGGCAAGCGAAACTCCGGAGGAAATCATTGCTCAAACTCTCCCGGAAGGAGCGAAAACCCTGGTCTTTGAGGTGGCTGATGGGCTTAAGCGTCCGGCGGAGGGGAGAATTGGTGTGACCTCCGCCGAACCGCATGAGCTGGCGCTGTTCCTCGGCGGTGGCGCGCCTGCCAATGGGGATGCGATCAATGGTCGTGCGGCGCATATTCATCACAAAATTCTGGTTTCGCTGGCGCACAATGGTTTGTACGCTTAATTGATGTGAAATCGAAGTTAAATCTGCTCCAAGATCCTGTAGACCTCACGGCGGCACTGGTGGACATCGAATCGGTGTCCCACAATGAGACCGCGATTGCGGATGCCGTCGAGGTGGCATTGCGTGAGGTCGCGCAGGCAGATGAGTCGATTGAGGTCCTGCGCATCGATAACAACGTGATTGCACGGACTCATCGTGGATTGCCGCAGCGTGTGATTCTGGCCGGACACCTGGATACGGTGCCGACTGCGGACAATGTGCCTTCGACGCGTGGGGTAGACGCGCAGGGAAGAGACACGCTCTTTGGCTGCGGAACTGTGGATATGAAAAGCGGGGACGCGGTCTATCTGCATGCTTTTGCGACGCTAGCGGCAAGCCAGGAGCTGCAGCGCGACCTGACGCTCATCATGTACGAATGCGAAGAGATCGCCGCGGAGTTCAACGGGTTGCGGCACTTGAGTGAGTCGCATCCGGAGCTTCTGACTGGCGATGTCGCTCTGCTGGGCGAGCCCAGCGGCAATGTCATCGAAGCCGGTTGCCAGGGCTCTATTCGCCTGCGTTTGACCGCTCACGGCACACGTGCGCACTCGGCTCGGGCGTGGCTCGGCGACAATGCCGTGCACAAGTTAGCGCCGGTGCTGTCACGCATTGCCGCCTATGAACCGCAGACTGTGGA
Organism: Corynebacterium sp. LK31; assembly: GCF_014335015.1. Lineage (NCBI taxonomy): Bacteria > Bacillati > Actinomycetota > Actinomycetes > Mycobacteriales > Corynebacteriaceae > Corynebacterium > Corynebacterium sp. LK31. The sequence continues at coordinate 18,761 of NZ_PDGW01000010.1, forward strand.
CATTGACGGGTTGGCCTACCGCGAAGGGCTCAACGTCGTCTGGCTGGAAGCCGGGGTTGCTACCAATACGCTTCCCGACGAGGCGGTGCTGCGAGTCAACTTCCGATTCGCGCCCAACCGCAGCGCCGATGAGGCCATGGCGCACTTCCGAGAGGTGCTGGGACTCGACGAGTTTGCGGCCGAGGACCTCACCGTCAATGTCGAGGATGTGAGCCCTGGGGCGCTGCCTGGACTGCATGCGGCGGCTGCGAAGGAGCTGGTTGCGGTCGCAGGCGACGTCGTAAAGCCCAAGTTTGGGTGGACCGATGTGGCGCGTTTTTCGGCGCTCGGCATCCCTGCGGTGAACTTTGGCCCGGGTGACCCGGCGTACTGCCACAAGAAGGATGAGCAGATTCCGGTCGAGTGCATAACGGCACTGTGGGAGGATTTGCGGCGGTACTTGACCACCGCGCCGGTGGCTGAGTGAGCCTAGAATCACACCCCGCCCTCGCCGAGCGGGTGCGCGTATGTCATTGCTGGCATACATTGTGAGGTTATGAAACCTGTACGTACTCCGTCCCCAGCTAAGCGCCGTGCACTCCGCGGCCCAATCGCGATCCGACAGGCGGGCGAACCGCAGGCGTCTACGACCGACCGCAGGCTGTTGTCACACAATCCGAACACGGACTGGCTGCACAACGATACCTGGCGTGTGCTGCGCATTCAGTCGGAGTTCGTTGACGGCTTTGGTGCGTTGGCGGAAATCCCGCCGGCGGTGACGGTATATGGTTCGGCACGTCTGCCAGAGGACAGCCCTTACTACCAGTGGGGCTTCGACCTGGGCAAGGCGCTGGCGGAGGCGGGTTACGCGACCATCACTGGTGGCGGCCCGGGCATCATGGAAGCCGCCAACCGCGGCTGCTACGACGCCGACGGCCTGTCCATTGGGCTGGGCATTGAGCTGCCGCACGAGCAGCACTTGAATGACTGGGTCGACCTGGGCATGAACTTCCGCTACTTCTTCGTGCGCAAGACCATGTTCCTGAAGTACTCGCAGGCGTTTATTTGTCTGCCGGGTGGTTTCGGCACGCTCGATGAACTCTTTGAGTCACTGGTGATGGTGCAGACCGAGAAGGTGGAAAATCACCCAATCGTGCTGCTGGGCACCGAGTTCTGGTCGGGGCTGGTTGATTGGATGCGCGAGAAACTGGTGGCCATGGAGCTGATTTCTCCGACTGATATGGACCTTTTCCTGGTCACCGACTCCATTGAAGAAGCGGTCGAGTACATCGAGGCCGCGCACGAAAAGCTGATGGAAGAGTGTGAGCCGACCCCCGACGTTCCCGAAAAGCTCCGCCGAGTCCGTCGCTTCAGCGAGAGGTAAGACGCTGTGCGGAGTTTTTATCAGGACTCCGCGGTGCCGACGGTGATGGCTATCGTCAATCGCACCCCGGATTCCTTCTATGACCGTGGCGCAACGGCTGCGGAGGAGGCCGCGCTTGCTCGCGTGGACGAAGTTGTTGCGGCAGGCGCAGGCATTGTTGACATCGGCGGCGTCAAGGCCGGTATCGGTGCGGAAGTAACTGTTGCCGAGGAAATTGAGCGCGTGGTGCCGACCATCGCGAAGGTTCGCGAGCGCTATCCTGACCTGCACATTAGCGTCGACACCTGGCGCGCCGAAGTCGGGGAAGCCGCCATCAAAGCTGGCGCCAACCTCATCAACGACACTTGGGCAGGCCATGACCCGGAGCTGCTGGAAGTCGCTGGCGCCCACGGGATGGGTTACGTCTGCTCGCACACCGGTGGAGCACTGCCACGCACCAATCCGGTTCGCGTGCGTTACGACGACGTCGTGGACGATGTCATCTCAGAAACCGGCAAGCTCGCCCAGAGGGCAGTGGACGCTGGCGTGCCGGAGGACCGCATCCTCATCGATCCCACCCACGACTTTGGCAAGAACACCTACCACGGCCTCGAGCTTCTGCGGCGCTGCAATGAGCTCGTGGCTACAGGCTGGCCGGTGCTCATGGCGCTGTCGAATAAGGACTTCGTCGGTGAGACTTTGGACCGCCCGGTCGAGCAGCGTGTGCCCGGCACCTTGGCTGCGACCGCCCATGCGGCAGCTGCCGGTGTTGCGGTGTTCCGTTCGCATCAGGTGTCCGAAACTCTTGATGTTTGCCGTATGACTCTGGCTATTTCCGGTGATTTTGCGCCACTGCATCCGGTGCGTGGGCTGGTGTAAGGGGCGTAGTTTGAGGCGCTTCACCCATGCCGCTGCGTGAAACAAAGGACTATGATGAAGAGAAGTAGTCGAAAATGCCGACAGGGATTCTAAACCGGGATCTTGAGCCGGGGTCTTAGACCGAGGTCTTGAACCGGGATTGTCAATCTCCTGGCTACCACAGCCGAGCTGGGGTGGCTGGTCGTCTCCTGCATCGACATTGTCTTAGAACGAAGGAGTTCACATGGCAGCAATGAAGCCGCGTACCGGTGATGGTCCGCTGGAGGCAGTTAAAGAGGGCAAGAAGATTGTAATGCGCGTCCCCGCAGATGGTGGTGGGCGCCTGGTGGTGGAACTGTCCCCGGAGGAAGCCAAGGAGCTCGGTGCAGAGCTCGTGGCAGTAGTGGAGTAGTGAAGTAGCGGACTAGCGGGGTAGTGGCCGGGTCTGACCGGTTTTGACCTAGCGGCGACCTACACCAGTGGTGTTGGCCGCCTTTTCTTCTTCAGGTGATAACGGTTCGAATGAGGGGTTATGAACAAAAAGTACAGGCTGCAAATGTGAAACTGTGCGAGTTTATGACACTTTCAAGCC
>NZ_PDGW01000017.1:0-20217 GCF_014335015.1 Corynebacterium sp. LK31
CAAGAAAGTGACTGAGTTTATGACACTTTTGGGCAATTTTTCACGCCTGAAGTGTCATAAACGCAGTCACTTTCTTCGCCGGAAATCCTGCAAACCGCCGACGGAGGGATGAGCAGGAACCGCGAAGCGGAGCGAAGCTCAGCCGGCCAACAGAGCTAGCATGCGGACTTCTACTTAACGTCCAACAGGTCGATGACGAAGACCAGGGTCTTACCAGACAGGAAGTGTCCTGCACCAGCCGGGCCGTAAGCTTTCTCCGGAGGGCAAATCAGCTCGCGACGACCGCCGACCTTCATGCCCGGAATGCCTTCCTGCCAACCGGCAATCAGGCCGTTCAGCGGGAACTCGATGGACTGGCCACGGTTCCAGGAAGAGTCGAACTCTTCACCGGTTTCGTAGTCAACACCCACGTAGTGGACCTCGACACGAGCACCCGGGGTGGCCTCCTTGCCGTCACCGACAGTGAGGTCGTTGATGACGAGTTCCGTCGGAGCCGGACCGGACTTAGCAGTGAGTTCTGGCTTGGACAAGACAATCTCCTATCACAGTTGGCTTTTTCACAGTTGGTATTCAGCCCAACGTAAATGGACCCAACTTAAATGGGGTTTCTTAGAATTCTAGGAAAAATAAAAGGCGCGTACCAACCTTTCGAAGGCTAGTACGCGCCTTTTCGCGTTTTCAACGCTGGACTTTTCTATGCTGGGTTACCTGCGAGAAACTCCTACGCGGTAATCGCTAGAAAATCCTTAGCGCTGGTCGCGCGGAACGAAGTCACGCTCGGTCTCGCCGGTGTAAATCTGGCGAGGACGGTTGATCTTCGATGCCGGGTCAGTGACCTGCTCGTTGAACTGAGCGATCCAGCCCGGGAGGCGGCCGATGGCGAACAGGACGGTGAAGAAGTCCGTCGGGAAGCCCATGGCGCGGTAAATCAGACCGGTGTAGAAGTCAACGTTCGGGTAGAGCTTGCGGGAGACGAAGTAGTCATCAGCCAGTGCAATCTCTTCCAGCTTCATAGCCAGATCCAGCAGCTCGTCGCCGCCGAGGTGCTGGAGCACCTCGTGAGCGGTCTTCTTAGCGATAGCTGCACGCGGGTCGTAGGACTTGTAGACGCGGTGACCGAAGCCCATCAGGCGGACGCCCGGCTCCTTGTTCTTCACGCGGTTCATGAACTCGGTTGCGTCGCCACCGTGGTTCTGCTGGATGTCCTCGAGCATCTCCAGAACAGCCTGGTTAGCGCCACCGTGCAGCGGGCCAGACAGAGCGTTGATACCAGCAGCGATGGAGACGAACATGGAAGCGCCGGAGGAAGCGACCATGCGGACGGTGGAGGTGGAGCAGTTCTGCTCATGGTCAGCGTGCAGGATGAGCAGCTTGTCCAGAGCGTCAACCACTACCGGGTCAACCTCGTAGTCAGCGGTCGGGTAACCGAACATCATGCGCAGGAAGTTCTCGCGAGCGTTCAGGTTGTTGTCCGGGTACATGTACGGCTCACCCTTGGATGCGCGGTAAGCGTATGCAGCCAGCATCGGGACCTTAGCCATCAGGCGAACCGCAGCCAGGTTGCGCTGCTCTTCGTTCAGCGGATCCAGCTCGTCCTGGTAGTAGGAAGCCAGAATGTTGACCGAGGAAGCCAGGGTCTGCATCGGGTGTGCGCCACGCGGGAAGATGCTGAATGCGCGACGGAAGTCCTCGTCCAGCAGGGTGTGGTGACGAATGTCGTGGTTGAACTGCGCAAGCTCTTCCTCAGACGGAAGGTGGCCGTGAATCAGCAGGTAGGAAACCTCGTTGAAGGTAGCCTTCTCAGCCAGCTGCTCAATCGGGTAACCGCGGTAGCGCAGAATGCCGTTACCGCCGTCGATGTAAGTGATCTTGGACTCGGTAGAACCGGTGGCAGTGTAGCCTGGGTCAAAGGTGGTCAGTCCAGTTTCCTGGAGCATCTTGCCCAGTGCGATACCGTCGTTACCCTCGGTTGCCTTGACGATGTCCATCTCGAACTCGCCGCCCGGGTAGTGGAGTACAGCTTTGCCGTCTTTAGTAGCCACAACTTCCCTTTCACAGAAAAATTTTTCTTAACGACTCCAGAGTGCGGGGGAAGCAGGCACAGCGGAAAACAGCATGCTGCCTCCCAACTCCACGCCACCCCTTCGGGGTCGCATTGTTTTCAATGATTCAATTATGCGCGACATTTGCGTTCCATTGCATCTTGCCCTGTGAAAAAAGTTTGCTTAGTTCACATCGACCGTGTCGTAACCATAAAGAACCGACACCTGCAGTGGATTAGAACACACAATATCAAAGAGTGTGAGCAGTGCAACACCCTCTACCCCATTCGGGCAGCCTGGGCTTACCCAATCTTGACCCCTCTTCACCCCGAAATGCAAATGGAAAAAACGGGTTTATTACGTTGTCACTGCTCATTTACTAATCAGGAGGTCAGGAGCCCATTCAGCGGCCAATGTCTTTAAAAGTTCAAAAGCCATCGAGCCGACGCCCGAAAACACATCGACTAAATCCACAATAATTCACCCCTCGCCGCCCGCCCGAGGCCCCACACCGCCAAGTTTTCAGCACCAACAAAACTGGAAAAAATTCTTCGCAAACTTTGCAAATACGCCAATCCACCCTGTTTTGTTATGCAAAGTACGGAAGCGGGGGCAATTGAACCCCACCCTTTTGCTATAAGTACCCCCGATTACCGCTAGAGTTTGAAGACAACGGCTGTATATCAAGCTTCACTTTGAATGCACTTTGAAAGGTTGCGCCTCATATGAGCGATCAATTCCCAGTCCTCCCTGAAGAGTTCCAGCCCGGCGACGGCCGCTTTGGTTGCGGTCCGTCGAAGGTTCGCCCGGCACAGATTCAGGCAATCGTTGACGGCGGTACCTCTATCATGGGTACCTCCCACCGTCAGCCGGCAGTGAAGAACGTTGTTGGTGAGGTTCGCGAGGGTCTGGCTGAGCTCTTCCAGCTTCCGGAAGGCTACGAGATTGTCCTGTCCCTCGGCGGCGCAACCGCTTTCTGGGATGCTGCCACCTTTGGGCTCATCGAGAAGAAGTCCGCTCACCTGACTTACGGTGAGTTCTCCTCCAAGTTTGCCAAGGCCTCCAAGATGGCTCCGTGGCTCGACGCTCCGCAGATCATCGAAGCAGAGCCGGGTTCCGCACCTGAGGTTGTCGCTGGCGAAGAGGGCGTTGACCTTATTGGTTGGGCTCACAACGAGACCTCCACCGGCACCATGGTTCCGGTCACCCGCCCGGCAGGCTCCGAGGGCCAGCTCGTGGCTATCGATGCCACCTCCGGTGCCGGCGGCCTCCCGGTCGACATGTCCCAGGCTGACGTCTACTACTTCTCCCCGCAGAAGTGCTTCGCTTCTGACGGCGGCATCTGGTTGGCTGCAATGTCCCCGGCTGCCATCGATCGTATTGAGAAGATCAATTCTTCCGACCGCTTCATCCCGGCTTTCCTGAACCTGCAGACTGCCGTTGATAACTCCCGCAAGAACCAGACCTACAACACCCCGGCCGTCGGCACTTTGCTGATGCTGGCTGATCAGGTCAAGTGGATGAACGCCAACGGCGGCCTCGACGGCATGGTTGCCCGCACCACCGAGTCCTCCTCCCACCTCTACAACTGGGCTGAGAACCGCGCGGAGGCAACTCCGTTCGTCACCGATGCTGCAAAGCGCTCGCTGGTCGTCGGCACCATCGACTTCGAGGACAACATCGACGCCGCACAGATTGCCAAGGTTCTGCGCGCCAACGGCATCCTCGACATCGAGCCGTACCGCAAGCTGGGCCGCAACCAGCTGCGCATCGGTATGTTCCCGGCCATCGACCCGGAGGACATCCGTCGTCTGACTGGCGCTATCGACTGGGTTCTGGACAACGGCTACGCTGCAAAGTAACAGCCAAATACCGGCCTCAGCCGCATAACTCCCGCGCCACGCGCAAGGGCATTGCCCCATTTGTCCGTGACGCGGGAGTTTTGTCGTTTACCATGATTAGTGAGCATTACTTATAACGTCGACCAACAAGGAGGTTCTCGCATGAGGGAGCTGAAGCCCGTTCTGGACGGCGATGTGACCGATTCACTGATTCTCGTTCCCGCCGATATCACCGAGCAGGAACGGCAGGAGGGACTTCGCTTCACGCTGCCTCTCGACGAGAACCTGCGCACTTTCCTGGTCGAGCACTTCGAGCTCGCCGATGCCGCCGGTTCCCCTGCTGCAGCTGATTCCGCATCGCTTGCCGACGGATCCAGCGCCGCCACCGCCACTGCCAGCGGTAGCTCTGGGGAGAGTGCTACCGCAGAGAGGGGCTCCACCGACGGAAGTTCCACTAGTGGCAGCACAGCGGAAGCCACCACCGCAAGCGGCGACGCGGCCGAAGGCAGCGAGGCGGCCGGCAACTCCGCTACGGCAGGCGGGGCACCGAAGAAGACTCCAACGGCGCCGAAGCCTGTTCTGGAAGAGCCTCGCGTAGTTTTGTCGCCGCGCGAAATTCAGGACCGCATTCGCAGCGGCCAAACGGTGGAGGAGCTCATTGAGTACAGCGGCATGCAGCCGCGCAAAATTGAGTCCTTCGCCTACCCGGTGCTTGCAGAGCGCGCACGTATTGCGGAGCTCGGCAAGCAGTCGAAGCCACGTCGCATTGATGGCCCGGCCAAGTTGTCCCTGTGGGAGATTCTCGCCACCGCTTTTGCCGCTCGTGGCCAGGAACTCGCCGATGCCTCGTGGGATGCCTACCGCGACCCGAGTGGACAGTGGATTGTGACGGTTACTTGGAATGTCGGCCACACCACCAACGTAGCTGAGTGGAGTTACCAGGCGGAGGGACTTTCCGCACTCACCATTGCTCGCAATGAGCTGGCAGCAGAGCTGATTGACCCCGACTTTGCCCGCCGCAACCGAGACTTGGCTCCGCAGGCCAATCGAGCTGCTGATACCGCGGATACCTCTGAGATGCCAGCCGCATGGCAGTCTTCGGCGGAGCCGCAGCGAGGCCACGGGGAGCAGGATGTTCCGTCGCAAAGCGATGCCGCCGACGACGATATTGACGAGGCGGAGTTCTTGCAGCACCCGGACGCGGAGCAGCCGAAGCGCAAGAAGAAGACTGTCATGCCGTCGTGGGAGGATGTGCTACTCGGCGTACGTCCGAACGGCCCGAAGAAGTAGGAGTTTCCCTCGACAATGAGCTCCATGACCAGTGGCAACGCTTCTGATTTCGAATTCTCCGCGATTCGCCGCGGTGTAGTCACGATTTGGTTTATCAGCACCAATGACCCTGCTGCGACCCTGGAGACAGGTGTTCAGCATGACCGCGGTTTCGGGCGTCGTTTCCTAGCTCTCTATGACTCGACGTTGCCGGTAACACCGATTGGTGATTTCCCGCTCAACCGCTCGGCGGAAACCGGTGACGGTGAATACTACATCGGTGGATTTGAGGGCGTTGCCGTACTGCAGACGGTTCTCGATGATGTCTCGCAGCTGTCCAAGCTGTCGCCTCGTCTGCGCCAGGAGATTGCCGCCACGGACGTCTACGCGAGTGTGTCGAATAAATCCACGGGCTTCGGTGCCTTTGCGCATTGGCACGATGGTGAGCTCAAGCGTGCTTTCTCCGCTACTCGCTACCGCACACTGGAAGACATCGGTCTTCCCTGCCCCGCAGAGGGCAGCTTCTGGGCGGGCAAGCACCGCCCGCTGCCCGATGCTTTCGAAGGTACGGGTTCACGTCCACGCGAGGGGGTCGGTTTGCCGTTCGTTCCGGCAGAGCTTGCCGACGCCGTCATCACCGACTGGCTCGGATTCGACCCGCATTCGCCCGCTACCGATATCCCTGTTAGTGGTTTTGCGGTGGATGGCCGTCGTGCGGCTCCCGGAGCTTCGTATTCGACGTCTCGTAGTCCACGCGGGCTAATGGGTGAGCCGGGTTCGTCCGAGTCTGGCGCAGAGCTTGACCGCGCCTACGACGACTACGAAGTTCACAACGCAGAGCCGAACCGAGACTTTCTGGAGGAGCTCAGTCGCTTTGGGGCTAAGGCCAAGAACTTCGCTGGCCGCACCTGGCAGCGGGCGCGAGGCAAGTTCGGGAAATAGTTTCTACCGCCCTGCGCGCTGCGACTGAACGCGCAGTCGCTCGTAGAACGCGATCGCCGCGGAGGTAGCCACATTCAGGCTGTCAGTTCCCGGTGACATGGGAATGCGAGCACGCACATCGGTGGCTGCCATCGCGTGCTCGGTAAGCCCCTGCCCCTCAGCGCCAACGAGAATCGCGACCTTGTCCGTGTCCATGGCATCCCACAGGTCCACCGTGCCCGCAGGGGTCATCGACACCACGCGGAAGCCCTGCTCTTTGAGCTGGTCCAGGCTTCGCTGCCAGGTGGTCGTAGTACCGGGCAGAGTCGCAAATGGGACTGTCAGCACATGCCCCATGGAAACACGCACGCTGCGGCGATACAGCGGATCGGCGCAGGCCGCGCCGAAGACAACCCCATCCACGCCCATGCCCGCCGCGTTACGGAACAGAGCCCCGATGTTCTCGTGGTCCCCAACACCCTCCATCACAGCCAAGGTGGTTGCTCCACTCAGAACTTGGTCCACCGAAAGCTCCGGCGCGCGGTCAGCGGTGGCCAGAAGGCCGCGGTGAAGATCAAATCCGGCCGCTGCGGCCAGAACCTCGCGGTCGAGTTCAAACCAGGGCACCGTTTCCGCAATAGCGGCCTCGCTCGCGGTCAGTCCGTCGGCAAGCGATGCGAGCTTCTGGCGAGTACCAAAGACTGCGCGGAGCGGAAAGCGTGAGCGCACTAACCGCGGCACAATGAGCGTGCCTTCGGCGATGACCAGCCCCTTCCCACCGGGCAAATCGGGGCGGGAATCGGACTTGTTGAGGTTGCGGATGTCATCGAGACGGCTGTCGGCGGGATCGTCGACGACGATGGGCGCAAAGCGTTCGAGGGATGTGGTGGTACTCATGGAAACTCTTTAGCCGCCCAGCAGAGCGGTGAACGGATCGGCGGCGAAGTAGATGATGAACAGGCCGGAGACAATCCACATCAGCGGATGTACGGACTTGGCACGACCCGAGAAGATAGCCATCGCAGCAAAGGTGATGAAACCGATGCCGATACCATTTGCAATCGAGTAGGTAAACGGCATGGTGACAATAGTCAAAAATGCCGGCAGTGCGATGTCGAAACGGGTGAAATCAATCTCGGTAATCTGCCCGATCATCATGGCACCGACGATGACCAGCACTGGCGCGGCAGCCTCGATGGGCACGATTTCATAGAGCGGGGTGAAAAACATCGCTGCCAGAAAGAGGATGCCGGTGACAATGTTGGCAAGGCCAGTGCGTGCACCATCGGCGATGCCCGCTGCGGAGTCCACAAAGACGGTGTTCGACGAGGAGCTGACTGCACCACCGACAATGGCACCGGTGCCTTCGACAACCAGTGCGCGCTTCATGTCCGGCAGCACACCGTCTTCATCGACAAGTGCGGCCTGCTTGCCCAGACCAGTCATCGTGCCCATGGCATCGAAGAAGTTCGCCAGGACCAAGGTAAACAGCAGCATGGTGGCGCTGAGGGCACCGACGCGGGCAAAGGATCCGAAAAGATCCACAGCTCCAACGAGGGACAAGTCCGGCATGCCGCCTACGCGGTCCGGCAGAGTCGGTACCGCGAGATTCCAACCGGTCGGCACTGGCTTGCCATCAGCGAAGGAGGGGCCCGCATCCGTCAAGGCCTCGACTGCGAGCGCAATGATGGTATTCAGCACGATGCCGATGAACAGGCCACCTGGAATATTGCGGACAACCATGATGCCGCAGATAATCAGCCCGAGGGCGAACACGGCGGTCGGCCACGAGGCAATCTGACCATTGATGCCGAGCTGCACCGGGACAGTCGTGTCAGCGGCATCGGGAATACGGCGAACCAGGCCACCGTCGACCAGACCAATCATGGCAATGAATAGGCCGATACCCACACTCATCGCGGCCTTCATATCGGACGGAATCGCGTGGAAGACAGCTGTGCGGAATCCGGTCAGCGCCAGCAGCACGATAATCACCCCGTCCAGCACGACCAGGCCCATCGCTTCTTCCCAGGCCAGCCCCTCGTTAGCAACGAATGTCACGGCAACCAGGGTGTTGATGCCCAGGCCCGTCGCAATGCCGAAGGGGTACTTGGCAAAGAGACCAAAAGTAATGGTCATGACACCCGCGGCGAGCGCGGTGACAGCAGCGACCTGTGGTATCCCCAGGCTATTGCCGTTGACATCCTCGATATTGCCGAGGATCAGCGGGTTGAGCAGAATGATGTAGGCCATCGCGAAGAAGGTCACTACGCCACCGCGAATCTCGGTCACGGTCGTCGAACCGCGCTCCGTGATGTGAAAATAGCGGTCCACTGCCGAAAGATGGCTCCCCTTCCGTGCAGGCTTGGAGTCCTTCGCCTCATCTGAGGATGTTGCAGAGGTGGACGTACCTTTGTCCATTTTTTATGCCTCTCTAGAGTCTCTTTACTATCCGTGTCAGAGCGGAATTTTTGTGCCGAAATCCGTAACGGTGCAGTCTCTGGGGCCACAGTGGCGTCGAAACTGCACCTTCTCCGTCATCGCGTTTGCCTAGGTGGAAAGCTACAGGTGGGAATCCTGGTAGGGTTCCGCCACCGGTGCACCCTGCCCCGTTACTTCCGGGATAGCTGAGTGAGCACCGCAGCCGTGGTCAAAGCTTACGGCCGTGGCATCGAATGTCCATTCGTTAACGCACACGCCCCAGTTCTTACCGAGCGGACCGGTCAGCGGGACCATAAAGGCGCAGGTTCGGCAGCGGTGCAATGCTTCCCGAGCAAAGTCACTCTCGGGGCCGGTATCGCCCTCTTCCCAACGCTGCTCGGTGTCTTCCACACCACGCGCCGACAAGGTGCGGGTCTGCAAGTCATCGCCGTCGAGTCGCTCATCTCCCACTGCAGCCGGCAACAAATCGCGCGGACCGAGGTCACCGGGGCGCAGCCGCTCCTCGTAGGGCACCCATTCAGGCGCCTGCAGCGCGGTTTCGCCAGGGACAAGAGCCACTTCACTGACCGTCGCCTGTTGAGTGCCCGGCGCGCACGCGACCACCACATGCCACTCCCAGCCCCTGTATCCGGGCAGGTCAGCCGCAAAACGATGCACCGCAACGCCCTCGCCTACGACACTTACACCGGTGTGCGCGCCGGCAGGCCCCTCCCCGAGCTCTTCAATCGCGGTACGGGCAGTGTCGACCGCCTGGTGATTCATCACCTTCCCCCGTCGGCGGCTGTTTCGGGAACGTCGTCGATTTTCAGTCACGTTTCCTATCCTAGAGTGAAGCTATGGACAGATTCCCGTCGGGCGACGCAAAACCCGCCCGCACCTTCCACTCATCACGCTTTACGACGGCCCGAGCTGCCATCCTCTCCGTGGCAACTGCCGCCCTATTGGCCGGTTGTGCGGCTGAAACTGGTTCAGGTGGCAATCACTCAGGCGAGGCCACTACTAGTAGAGCTAGTGCCGGCTCGAACTCCGGCACCGCCCCAAGGTCGACTTCAGCATCGGTTAATCCCTCCGAACTGGTCGGTGCCGATAAGGTGCCGGGGCTCGGTGACGTTCCGACACTGAAACTGGCCATCGAGCAGTCCTATCCTGTCTCGGCTCCACCACTTCCCACGGAGAAGAACGTCGCTGCGCCTTTTGTCCAGGGCCTTGAGTTCGAACCCGATGGCTCTTTGTTGATGGGCACCGGCCTCTACGGCGAGTCCCAGATTTACCGATTACCGCAGTGGCTCGACAACTCTGCAGCCGAGCCGACCAACGTGGAAGATTTACAGCCTGAACTCTTCGGCGAGGGGATTACCCGTCATGGAGATACCGTGTGGCAGCTGACGTGGAAGGAAGGACGCGCCATTGAACGCGACGCGGCTACTCTCAAGCAGCGTCGCGAGGTTCCCTTCGACACCGAAGGCTGGGGCGCGTGCTCCTTCGAGGACACCATCGTGACCTCCGACGGCAGTGGCACCCTCACTTTCCGCGCCCCCGATGACCTCTCTTCCCAGCGTCAACTGCCCGTCACTGCAGCAGGTACAGAGACAACGTGGCTCAACGAACTCGAGTGCGTCACTGTCGACACCGACATAGCCCCGGACGCAGCTCCGGACGAAGCACCAGCGGACACGAGCGATTCAAACAACCAGAGCAACGCGGACGGACCAAACTCCCCGCAATCGCACCGCGAGATTTGGGCCAACGTCTGGCAGAGTCCATTCATCTACCGCATCAACCCGGAAGACGGAAAGGTCACAGGCATCGTCGATGCCACCGAGCTCTTCCGCGACTTGTACGCGCAGCTCTCCCCGGCAGAGCAAAACAGTATTGATGTGCTCAACGGCATTGCTCTATTGCCGGATTCTTCCTCTACCTCCCCCAATGGCCCCCGCCAGTTCCTGCTCACAGGGAAGAAATGGCCCACGGCCTACCGTGTTACCGTGAGTGAATAGCAGTATCTAGCCCGAGAACGGCTAGTGTGACTGAACGTAGCTTCAATTCCGTTACGAATGTCGGGAAGTGAGAGTTGATGGGATCGAGTAGGCGCCGCTGGCAACAGAATAGTAAGGCGTTCATGGTTGTCGGCGCTATTGTCGTGGTGGGTCTTGTCGTCACCGGCATTGTCCTTGCCGTCAATAAGTGGACCAACCAGGCAATCGACGACCCGCACGCGCTGTCCATCGAGGTCATTCAGGACGGCGAAACCACAGAGGTTCTTCCCTACCGTGTCTGCGACCTCTTTGAGAAGAATGCCTGCACCACGACTGAGGCCAACGCCGCCAAGATCTCCCTGGGCGAGCAGGAGACAGCTGAGGTTAACGTCGGCTCCACTGTTGGCTCTAACTCTTGGACTCTGCAGCGTTTCTTCTCCGACGATGCGGTCAACTCCACCTCTCGCAAGGATCCGGGCGAAGCCACGACCGAGACCATCGCCGGCTCCGCAGCTGTTGCCGGCAAACGCACCCCACTCGGGGTCGTGGAGGTTTCCACCGCGCTCATCGGAAAGAACTCCGAGGGTGAAGAGACCACCTACGGTATTACTTGGTCGATCGTCAACGAACAGTCGTAAAGCACAGCAAAACGCCCGCTCACTGAGGTTATCCACCTTCGTGAGCGGGCGTTTTTCACATCTTCTACCGACTTACGAGTCCAGCTCGCGCGCGACCGCACGCAGGACTTCAGCCATCTGGTGGCCGTCCTTACGCTCCGGGTAACGCCCGGCGCGCAGGTCACGCTGCACCGTCGACTCCAGCATGGAAATCATGTCCGAAATCATGCCGTTGAGATCGCTGGGGCTGTGCTTCTTTGCTTGACGACGGGCTCCTGCGCCCCCACCTGCCCCGCCACGGCGGTGACGGGCACCGCGCGGTCCCTCGTCGAGCACCTTGATCCGGAGAGCCTGCGGGCCTGGGCGGCCGTCAGCGTAGTCGTACTCCAGGCGCTGACCAGTTACGAGTTCTTCCACACCTTTCGGCAGCACGTTCTTGCCGATGTAGACATCTTCACCGTCCGGATTCGAAACGAAGCCAAAACCGCGATCCTTGTCGTACCACCTGACCTTACCGATGGGCACTTTCCACCTAACCTTCCCGTGCCCTGTGACTGGGGGCACTCAACCTCGTTCCCCCTTGTGCAGCGGTGACTGCCCTTCGGGGTCTTCGGATCGGAGATGCAATTCTTCCGCATTTGCCACCGTCCTCGCACGCACAAACGGCCAGAGTTAGAGGCTCGCTCGCGGCGAGCCTGGCCAGACAGGATCGCGAGGATATGCCGGGCCGGGCGCTGTCTTAATGGTGTTCCTTTAATTAAGGTGCGACCAAAACAGGACGCACTCCAACGGGGAACACATTATTTATTACTGCTTACTAGTGCGAAGTGGCGGCAGCGGTAGCGGCGTGCATGTGCACGTCACCTCCGATTACCTAAAGAACTCAATTATACCCATAGATGGAGACATAAAGGGAAGACGGATTTGAGTGAAGCGAGCACGCTCGCGGATTGACACACCGAGACGGTAACTAACTGCCAGCGTTGGTTCTTTATGGCTATCTCTTATGACCTCTTTTCAAGTACCGGAGACGCGCCAAAACAGGAAAAATAACAAGACGATAACGTGAGCTTTATCACATTTTGAAGTTTTAACTTACACAACACCAATAACAGTCACGTCTCTTACCTGCAGTTTCACCTACTTTTATGCATATTTCCCACCTGCGCTCAAAATTAAGAATCCGGCGATTCGCGTGACTATTTCGTTATCAACCGCTACGGTGTGCAATCGACGCGTTTAACGGACGAAGTCGCATAGATCGCCTTCATCTCACTCCAGTGCGATGACATCGGCCCGTTATCAATAACGTGAAGAACTTTCCATAAGAGTGAGATGGGGTTGCATTAGCCCCACTGGCGCCACAAAGAAAATCGACGAAAAGGAAATTTTCATATGGCTCGCCACGCAGCTAAGACCAACACCTTCGCTTCCACTTCGGCAAAGGTTGCACTGACCGGCGCAATCCTCGGTGCCGGTGCCGCTATCTTCGCACCGACCGCTTCTGCAGCTCCGGACTCCGACTGGGACCGCCTGGCACAGTGTGAGTCCGGCGGCAACTGGCACATCAACACCGGAAACGGCTACTACGGCGGTCTGCAGTTCTCCGCAAGCACCTGGAACGCTTTCGGTGGTAACGAGTTCGCTTCGACCGCTGATCAGGCTTCCCGCGAGCAGCAGATTTACGTTGCTGAGAAGGTCCTGGCTCAGCAGGGTTGGGGCGCATGGCCGGCTTGCTCCGCAAGCCTGGGTCTCTCCTCCGGCCCGACCGATCGTCCGCACCCGAGCCAGGGCTCCGCTCCTGTTCGCGCACAGGCCGCTCCGGCAGCTGCTGCTTCCGACTCCAAGACTGACCTGGTTCAGCAGTTCGCTGACCGCCTGTCCAACGTCGACAGCCTGTCCGACGCTCAGGCACTCATCGCTGAGTTCCGTGCACTGACCGGCGAGGTTGAGCTCCCGCAGGAACTGGTCGCAGCCATTCCGTTCGACCTGTCGAAGCTGCAGGGTCTGATTTAAGACTTTCGAGCTAGCCAGCTCATCACAGTAGCCCCGAGGGTAATCCCCTCGGGGCTACTTTTTGCCTTCCGCAGATTGGCGGTGCCGACCCAACGCGAGTTAGTGACTGCGTGAGTTACTGCTTGCGTTTATGGCTGGCGACCGCCTGCCAACGCGAGTTAGTGACTGCGTTTATGACAAAAATGGCCCGAAAAATGGCTTGAAAGTGTCATAAACTTACACAGTTTCACATTTGCAGCCCGCATCCATGGGGCCATTCCGGTGGATTGGCCAAAAACTGGGCTTGAATAAGCCCCCGCCCACTTCAAGCCCCCACTTCAAGCGCCCCTACTCAAGCCCCCGCCCCGAGGCCACTGATGTGAAAACCCGCAGCCATGGCTGAACTAGCAGTCACGGCTGCGGGCCTCCAGCAGAAGTAGCTCTGCTAAGAATCTAAAAGATTACTTGTTAATCACCGTGGTCGGGTGCACGTAACCCAGAGTCTCCGGATCAACCGGGAACTCAATGTCGCCGAAAGGCGAATCTGCACCAGCGTGGTGAGCAATCAGTTCAGTAACAGCGTGCTGACCAGGCTCGAGGTCCTTCGGCCAGCCGGGATCGACATAGGATTTCTTTGCAACGTTAGCCATGCTGAGATTATCCCAAAAATTTTCTCCCCAGTCACCTTCTCCCCTCCTTAAATCTCACTAAAGTGGGGATTGTCATGACTAGCACCACCCCCTTTGCACTCTTTTCCGACTGGTTGGCAGGTCAACCAGACCAATTTGTGGGCACTATCCTCAGCAATCGCCCCGATGCGCTGTCGCCACCGCCGAAGTCTTCCCAGGTGCTAGCGGCAAGGCTCCAGCTCCGCGCTTCTGTCTCCCGCGCGCTGACCAGACTGCCCGCACTGGAGCTCGCCTGCATTGAGGCCGCCGCCGACCTCGGTGCTGACGCCGAACCCGTCACTGCGGACGCCCTCATCGACTACATTCTCGACTTACTCTCTCGAGCAGAGGTTCCCGCCAATCAACGGCCCACGGCCACGCATATTCGGACAAGCCTCGATACCCTGCGCGAATACGGACTCATCTGGGGCAACGGTCCCGGCCCCCGCGGCACCTTCACCGGCAAGTCCACCCGCAAGAAGCCTCTGCCCTGGCAGGACTACTTCTGCCTCAGCGATGAGGTCGCCACCTCGTTGCCACCTGGCTGGTATCTTCTGCCCAATCCCGATGGCCCCAGCCGCAGCCAGCTACGCACGGCACTCACCGAGGTCACAGACAGGCAGCAGCGTCTCCTGGATACTCTCGCCAACTCCGGAGGGCTCGGCGTCACAAAGGACGCTCATCCGGATGCCGACCCTTCACTGCCGGTCCCAGCGCTCATCAACGCCGGCCTGCTCGAACGCATCGACGAGGGCACCGTCCGCCTGCCCGCCACCGTTCGCGCGCTTATGCGTGGAGTCGGGCTTGCCGACGACGACGTCCCCCTGCGCCCCGAAACCCCCGCTACCCAGGTGATCGCCAGCGGTAACGACCGTGCTGCCGCCACTGCCTGGGAAACTTTGCGACAGGCGACTGACCTGCTGGACTTGCTGGGAACCGACCCCGCGCCGACCTTGAAAAACGGTGTCATCGGAGTGCGGGAAACCCGCAATCTCATCGAGGAGCTCGGCGTCGACATCTCGGAGCTGGCTCGCGGCGTGGCTAATCTCAGTGCAGCGGGCCTGGTTCATGTCGGCACTCCGCATCCGGTGCCACTGCATGACACCGGTGGTGACTATTTCGCCCCCACGCTGGCAGCCGACGGCTTTCTCGACGCCGATCTGGTTGACCGGTGGGTGAGTTTGACGGTCGGCACTCGCACTAGCGACGCAGCTCCCTGGCGGGTCGACCAGCTCAATGAGGAAGGCAAGCGCATTGCTCTGCTCTCCCCACAAGCTCGGCTCTCCGGGGTACCGTCAATCCGGGAAATGGTGCTGGCCTGCTGTGCGCAGGTGGCGTCGTCGGCAAGCGACAACGACGTCATTGCTCTGACTGACCTGCGTGAATCCGCCGCCTACTACTACCCAATCACCAACGCGAGGTGCACAGACGAGACGCTCAGTGGCGTGGTCGACGAGCTGGTCGCCCTCGGCATCGTCGTGCGGGACCCGGGCGTGGAAACAATTTCCGTCGGACTTAGCGAGGTCGGCAAAGCCACGGTCGCGCTCATCGAATCCGGCACTGCCGAGGCCTTCGACGATCTACGTGCCGCCTGCAACAACCTCTTGCCGCCGAACGCCTCGTACCTGATGGTCCAGGCGGACAACACCATCGTCGTACCGGGCCCCGCATCCCCGGAGATGGAACGCATGCTCAGTTCGATTGCGCAGCTGGAATCTCCCGGCCTCGCCAGCGTCTACCGTGTGACCGAAGACAGCCTCCGCGATGCCCTCGACGCCGGCATCAACGCCGCCGATATCTCGGAGTTTCTTTCGCGCTACGCCGTCGGCGAGGTGCCGCAGTCCATTACCTATTTGCTTGACGACGTCGCCCGCCGCCACGGTCGTCTCCGCGGTGGCCCCGCAGCTTCGTTTATCCGCTGTGACGATCCGGCCCTGCTGGCCTCATTCCAGAGTCACCAGGCTGGGCAAAGCCTGGCGTTGCGGAAGATTGCCGAAACGGTGCTAATTAGCCAGGCCCCGCTTGCCCAGGTGATTGAGACCGCTAGAAATGCGGGCTTTTCCATCATCGCCGAAGATGCAGAGGGTTTGGTGCTGGATCTCGGTCGCGCTCCCTGCCGCATTGAGGCGCCAGCTCCGGTGCCTACTGCGCGTACAACGATGCCCGAACCGGAACGCATCAGCCAGGCGTTGACGGCTATTGCCGATGGCAACCGTGCTGCTGAGCACGCTGGTAGTTCCAGTGGCACTGCAGCCAGTGGCAACACTGCTGGGGTCTCTGGCTCGGCTGCGGATTCGGCGACAGGTACGGGCACGGCTGCCGGTGCCAGCGCTAGCACCGGTGGCACGAGCGACTACGCCTCCGGCACCGAAGCGTTCAAGCTTCTGCAGCGCGCGGCTCGCCATGGCGACGACCTGTATTTGAGCTACGTTGACCGCAACGGCAAACCCGGCCGCAAGCGCGTGCGCCCAGTCACCGTCTCCGGTGGGCAGGTCGATGCTATCGACCCGGCCACCAGTCAAGTGCTGCGCTTCCTGCTGCATCGCATTACCGAAGTACATCCTGTCGACTAGGCGGCGGGCGCGCGGACCGTCGTAAAGCGATGCAGAAGCGAATGTGGCGGTTCGGGATGATTCGAGCCCGTGCCGCATCTTCTGCGTAATCGTGGCAGAATTGACCTTTAGCTTATTTTTGGTCGAATGTCTGCGAGGCGAGGAAATAATGGGTTTCGGCACGGGTCCGCTGATCGTCCAATCGGACAAGACGGTGCTGCTGGAGGTCGATAATCCGGAGGCGGATGCGGCACGCGCGGCGCTGGCACCGTTCGCGGAGCTCGAACGTGCTCCTGAACATGTGCACACCTACCGCATCACCCCGCTGGCGCTGTGGAATGCCCGCGCCGCCGGTCACGACGCGGAGCAGGTGGTCGATGTCCTCGAGCGCTTCTCCAAGTTCCCCGTCCCACAGCCGCTGCTTATCGACGTCGCGGAGACCATGGACCGCTACGGTCGCCTGAGCCTGACCAAGCATCCAGCTCACGGCCTTATTCTGGTTTCACACGACCCTGCGGTACTGGCCGAGGTGACCAAGCACAAAAAGATTCGTCCGATGCTCGGCGAGCAAATCGACGCCGACACCTGGACCGTGCACCCCTCCGAGCGAGGCCGAATCAAACAGGAGCTGCTGAAGGTCGGCTGGCCTGCCAATGACACCGCCGGCTACATCGACGGTGAGGCACACGCCATCGCTTGGCAGGATCAGGGCACCGGAGGCCACGACACCTGGGAACTGCGCGACTACCAACGCATGGCGGCTGATTCCTTCCGCGAAGGCGGCTCCGGCGTCGTGGTGCTGCCCTGTGGCGCAGGCAAGACAATCGTCGGTGCAGCGGCCATGGTAGACGCGCAGCGCACCACTTTGATTCTGGTCACCAACACCGTCGCCGGCAGGCAGTGGCGCGACGAGCTGCTGCGACGCACCTCGCTGACCGAGGACGAAATCGGCGAATACTCCGGCGAAAAGAAGGAAATTCGCCCCGTCACCATTGCGACCTACCAAGTGGTCACGCGCAAGACTAAGGGAGAATACCGCGCACTCGAGCTATTCGATTCCCGCGACTGGGGCCTCATCATCTACGACGAGGTCCACCTCCTGCCCGCTCCCGTGTTCCGAATGAGTGCGGATCTGCAGTCGCGCCGTCGACTGGGGCTCACCGCTACCCTGGTGCGCGAAGATGGCCGCGAGGGCGACGTCTTCAGCCTGATTGGCCCGAAGCGCTACGACGCCCCATGGAAGGACATTGAAGCCCAGGGCTGGATCGCACCGGCAGACTGCGTTGAGGTCCGCGTGACCCCGACCGAGTCCGAGCGCATGCTCTACGCCACGGCTGAGGCCTCCGACAGGTATCGTCTGGCCGCAACGACGCCGACGAAGATTCCCGTCGTCAAGCAAATCCTTGCCCGACACGAGGGCGAACCCGCTCTGGTGATTGGTGCCTACCTGGATCAGCTCGAAGAGATCGGCGAAGAGCTCGGCGTCGACGTCATCGAAGGAAAGACGTCCAACGCCAAACGCGAGGAGCTCTTTGGGAAGTTCCGGCGCGGCGAGATCAACACGCTGGTGGTCTCCAAGGTTGCGAACTTTTCCATCGACCTTCCCGAAGCCTCTGTCGCCGTGCAAATCTCCGGCACCTTCGGTTCCCGACAGGAGGAGGCACAGCGCCTGGGGCGTCTCCTGCGCCCGAAGTCCGATGGTGGTGGCGCCGTCTTTTACTCGGTGGTGACTCGCGATACGCTCGATACCGAATACGCAGCTCACCGCCAGCGTTTCCTGGCGGAACAGGGCTACGCCTACCGAATCGTCGACGCAGACGAGTACCTCGGGCCCTCCCTGCCCGGTGATTCCACCGCTAGCTCGGAATCCTAGAAAACTGGATAACTAAAGGACTGCCATGAACTTTCACTTCCCCGTCAACCGCGAGCACACCAACGCCAACAACGAGTACTACCGCGATGCCCGCCGACTGCTCATCTCCTCCGGCATTTTCTCTGCTCTGCTGCTCGTCGGCGCTGTGCTGGTTCTAATAGTTTTCGACCGCACGCCGTTTGTTATCGGCAGCGCGGTTGTGCTTTTCGCCCTCGCGGCTCTCTACGTCGGCGTTACCTTCCAGGTGCGACGCGCAATTAAGGATCCGCAAGAGCTTTACGACGAATCCCCGCTGGTTCCGGCCATGATTGCGCGTGTGGATGAGCGAACCATGGTGCTGATGACCTTGGTGGACATGCGTAAAGACCCCTCCGATGGCGAGCCCGTCCCGGCCCTGGCTACACGAACTGTCACCACGATTTCCGGGGTTCCCCGCCGTGTGGGCGCGAAGGTGCCAGCTGTTGCTGTGGCCGGTACGCACAAGAGCCGCACCGAGTTCTACGACGAGATCACCCCAGTGCCGCTCGCGTGGTCCACTCCAGACAAGTCAGTCATTGCCCAAGCCCAGCGCAATATTCCGGTCAACGATTGGAATGTGCTCGAACGCAACATCGACCGGGTGGAAGAGGTACACGCAACGAAGCGCAATCTCCTGCCGCTGCACTAGTCGGGGGCTGTTAGCCCCGACCTTTTGGCACTGAGCTGTTCTAGCCCCGCCCCCGATTTCCCTTAGCAGCGCTCCCCTCCGCGGTGCTCACATGCACAGCGAGAGCGCCATTAGGAACTGAAACGGGTTGACTAGCTCTTACCCCAGGACTCTTCGTTCTGCCGGTCAATCGCTTCCTTATCGTATTCACCTGCCGGGTCCTCTGGCAGCTCACGTTCCGTGTGAGTGGCCTCTAGAATGAACCGCGCCGCGTCCGTAATCTGCTCTCGCTGAACCTTTGGAACCGCAATCTGGTGAGTCGCCAAGAATACCGCCTGAGTGGCGTCTCCACCTGCCTCCTCGACCTTCTTCAGGTACTCGGTAGCTGGCCGAACAACAGTATCGCGGGAGGCCGCCTGAACGTGGACACGCATGCTTCGCGACGGCTCATGCAATCCCGGTGACACTTCCTTTGCCGAATCATCAGAGGTGCCGAAGAATGCCTGCAACCACACCGCAGGAGCACCACGCAGGTCTAGAGCCGGGGCAACGAGCAACAGAGCAACCGGAGTGTCTTGACTAATCTGGTCTACCGCGGAAACAACGTTGTGGCCGCCTGAAGAGACACCATAAAGAACTAACGGGTTCTGATCACTGATGGGCATTGCACCCAATTTTTGAAGCTGCAACGAATCATCTGCGACAGATGCGACTACCCGCGCAATGTCATAGACGGCCTCAGATACCTTATTCTCTGGTGCGAGCCGGTAATCCACGTCCACAACAATTGCGCCCGATCGGGCTGCCAGGGCAGCCATATTTGGGCCGAAGGAATTCTCACGCAGACTGCCGTCGCCCATCCAGAAAGCGCCGCCGTGTGCAGCAACTACCACAGACCCGGTTGGATCCTGTGGGACAAAAACCCGCACCGGAACGCTAGGACTATCCCCCACCGTCGTATCCGTCACCTCTACTTTGCCGTCGGCATACGCAAGGTATGGCGAGGAATGGTTGACGGCCGCCCCCAGGACCATCATTGAACCGTGAATGATGGCGTCTGGCATACGAGCGCCGCGGTCATTGACTGAAGCACGAGCCTTCTCAATGTCTTCCTCAGAGGCACCCAAGGGGACAACCTCGCTCAAGTAGGAATAGGCCGAGACGTGTTCTTCGAGCCATTCAATAAGCTGTTGTAGCTTACCTTCTTCGGTCGTTACGGGAGTGAAGTTGTCTTGAGCCTCGTCCTCAGAAGAAGCGAGGTTAACCACATCGGAGTTAGGTGTCTGATTAGTCATAGAGACAGTCTGCCACAGAGAGCCAACGAGGATTCACCAAAAGAGGAAACCGAGGATCCGATCGACGCTTAGTTAATTCT
>NZ_PDGW01000013.1:0-328451 GCF_014335015.1 Corynebacterium sp. LK31
TCTTTTTCACGCACTTTCACGTACTTTCACGGGTATTTTGCACCAAAAATGAGCCAAAAAAGAGCCACGTATTGCCTGCTGAATCCTGCGTTAACTCCTGGGTGAATCTGTTTTTGGGCATAAGAAAACCCCGCCACTACCGATTGAGTGAACGGGGCAGTGCCATGGCGGGGACTCGCACCCCGCGAATGTGGCTACTCCATGGCTTTTGAGTCCGTTGATTTCAACAGGCGAGCATACGCTCTGAAAACTTCTTCATCGCCATCGACGTACTCGGACATCCCACTCAACAAAGCTTGCCGCTGCTCTTCTATGATGGAGACTCAAAACTCAGCGATGTCTTCTGCAAGATAGGTGGCTGCGTCTGCGTAGCGGCGCAGTGTCGCGGTTACTTCTGATTTGCCGCCGCGGTCGCCGATACGGGCGCGGTTGATAAACGGCACGATCTGTACCGCGCCGAAGTTGTGCTGCAGACACTCGCTCAACTGCCCGGTCACGCATTAAAACGGCCAAGACGATTTCCGCTTCACCAACAGCCGTTCAGTGTGCAGCAAATGCATTCTGGTGAAGCGGAAGCCGTCCTTTTGCAGCAGGCATCCAACTGGACTCTGGCCAATTGGCGTCATCAACAAACGAAGCCCGCTGCTACAGGTTATCCACCGCGTACTGAGCTTCCTCCGGAGTAAACTGCTCGCCGTATTCCGACGTCAGCTGCTCGTAAACAGCATCCGGGGACATTGCCATCGAATCCTGATAGATTCTCGCCTTTTCCAGTGCGTTCTTATTCCAGTCCGCTTCAAGGTTATCCATTGCATACTGGGCTGCCTCCGGTGAGAACTTCTCGCCATACTCCGAGGTCAGCTGATCATAAATACCGGCCTTCGACATGTGCATGCGATTCGCGTAAATCTCTGCCTTGCGGAGAGCATTCTTGTATTCGGTCGGGACCTTCTCATCCTGCTTTTGCTGCTCCCCCGTCTGACCTTGCTGCTCATCTACACCTGCCTCGGAAGACTCAGCGAAATCGGCATTCTCAACAGTCCCAGAATCAGCCGCAACGGCAGTCTCCGAACCAAAGAGAGATGCAGCTTCAGAATCGGAACCCGACTCAGTGTCACCGCCACCAGTCAAGCTGGCCGCCACAGCGAGGACCACGACAGCGCCCGCGGCAATACCACCCCATTTGAAGCAGCCACCCTTCTTCTTTTCTTTCGGAGCCGGAGGCATCTGCCCCGCTGCCGACGGACCCTGCGGGTAGGGCTGCTGGCCGAGCGGATCCTGCGGGCTGTGCTGGTAGGACTGCTGCCCCAGCGAATCCTGCGGATTCTGGGAGCCGTACGGATTCTGGGAGCCATACGGGTTCTGTGGACTCTGCGGGTTCTGGGGGAAAGTGGAATCGGACATCGTAAGAAGCCTCCTGCGTAGAAGTTGCAATAAACGAACAGCTCTCTGTCGTCAGTTGGAACTATCCCAGGAACTCCGGATTCAACTTTCCGCACTACACAAATATTTTCGATTCGCGAACCATAAGGCACCACTGAAGGTAAGAAAAAACCAGGCCTCTACCCCATAGAACAGGGCTTGGAACTGGTTAATCTCTTTAAAAACTAACCTTCAACCCCGGCCAGCGCTTACTCAATATCGGCAAATAATATCGCCAACATTTTCCAAACCAATAGAAGGCCAAAAGCGGCCAAGGCATGGAGCCCCTCCAACGACAGCCGCCCATATGGAACCCGACAGCACATAGACACCCCACCGAAGGCACTTCCTAACAAAGATGCTTCCGAGCAAGCTCGATGCACACCTTCATCACAAACGACGCAGCTGAGTAGCCCTTAACACAAACGATGCCATGGCAGGACTCGTCGAACTCGGCAAAAGCCGGGGTTCCGGCATCACGCCCGCGGCCGCCAGCCCCACGACACTTCCCAAATCCCCGCTCCCCCAACCGCTAAGATTTTATTTTCCACCCCACCGTCCATATAATGAGATACCAATCCCGTATGGCAAGACTGGTTTAGTTTTACGCACACCACTACGTATCACCTGCCAGGCTTTGCTCCCGGCTTTACGCACTGCCCACCAGCAGCTCACGCCGCGGTCGAGTTTTCTCAAAGTACAAAGTACTCAGTACTCAACACGTTTTGGACTGTCATCATGCCTGCTGCGAATTCTTCCTCTAGCTCCTCCGACCACACTGCGAACGCGAACTCCCCTAAGACGCCGCTTCACGTCGTGCCGGAGGACACCGCCCCCACAGATCCGTCGTCCATCACAGATGCGGAAATCTTCGAGGCACACCGCGGCGGTAAGCTCCGCTCGCACTCGACCATGAAGCTCGAGACGATTCGCGACCTCTCCATCGGCTACACCCCAGGCGTCGCCCGCGTCTGTGAGGCCATCCACGAAGATCCGGCCCTGGCACGCACCTACACCTGGACCGGCCAGAACGTCGCAGTGGTTTCCGACGGCACCGCAGTGCTTGGTCTTGGCGACATCGGACCCAAGGCTGCACTGCCAGTTATGGAAGGAAAGGCCCAACTCTTCGAGCAGTTCGCCGGTATCTCCGCAGTGCCAATCGTCCTGGATACCCTCGACACGGAGGAAATCATCCAGACGGTCAAGGCGCTGGCACCATCGTTTGGCGGCGTGAACCTCGAAGACATCTCCGCGCCTCGCTGCTTCGAGATTGAGCAGCGTCTCGACCAAGAGCTCGACATTCCCATTTTCCACGACGACCAGCACGGCACCGCCATCGTCATCGCCGCCGGACTAATCAACGCCTGCAAGCTGACCGGCCGCAGCTTCCGGGATCTCCGCGTGGTCATCTCCGGCGCTGGT
Source organism: Corynebacterium sp. LK31 (assembly GCF_014335015.1). Taxonomy (NCBI): domain Bacteria; kingdom Bacillati; phylum Actinomycetota; class Actinomycetes; order Mycobacteriales; family Corynebacteriaceae; genus Corynebacterium; species Corynebacterium sp. LK31. The sequence continues at coordinate 2,845 of NZ_PDGW01000013.1, forward strand.
GCCGCTGGTGTCGCTGCGACAAAGATGCTGCTGTCCGCTGGCGTGTCCGACATCATCGTCGTCGATTCGCGCGGCATCATCCACCCGAACCGCGAGCCGCTGAGCGACATCAAGCAGTGGGTCGCCGGCATGACCAACCCACGCGGCATCACCGGCTCGATCAACGATGCGCTTGTCGACGCTAACGTGTTCATCGGCGTCTCTGCCGGCCGTATCGGCGAGGATGCGATTAGCCAGATGGCCGCTGACCCGATTCTATTCTCGCTGGCCAACCCGATTCCGGAGATTCCGATGGAGGTCGCCCGCAAGTACGGAGCCGTCGTGGCCACCGGCCGCTCGGATCACCCGAACCAGATTAATAATGTGCTGGCCTTCCCGGGCCTGTTCCGTGGCGCGCTGGAGGCGGGCGCCAAGCGCATCACCGAGACCATGAAGCTGGCCGCTACCCAAGCCATTGCAAGTGTCGGCGTAGAAGACCTGAGTGCCCACCGCATTATTCCGTCAGCGCTGGACCCGCGCGTCATGCCGGCCGTGGCGAAGGCTGTCCGCGATGCTGCGCTGAGCGACCCGGCCTCCGGCGCGGTCGGCGCGCTCGATGTCACTGGCAATGGCTTTGCCGCAGCTGAAGCTAACTAGAAAACCGACACTGCCTATCCTCTGGGAAGCCTGAAAAGTGTGTGGTTTTCCTGCACCAGCCCAAGGCGCAGCTGAATAGGGGTACCGAATTTAAGGTATTACTGCGCCTAGGTAACATATTCAGATATGAAAAGACCCATCGCATTGGCGGCTGCCACGCTGACTGCGACCTTGTTCTTAGGGCTTACAGGCTGCGTCACCAATGACGAAAGCGGTAACCCCGAGGGCTGGTCAGAAATCAAACCGGCAGCGGTCCCCGAACTGGCGAAACAGGTCCCAGCAGATCTTCGTAAGCGCGAAGTATTGCGCATCGGCACCAACCCAACATTCGCCCCGGCAGAGTTTAAGGATTCCGCCGGTTCCATCATTGGCTTCGACATCGATCTCATCCGAGCCATGGCCAGTGTCTTGGACCTGAAGATTGAAATCCAAGAACAGGATTTCGCACTGATTCTGCCGGCCCTGTCGGCCGGCGCAGTCGATGTTGGCGCATCCGGATTCACCTCAAACGAGGAGCGCCGCAAGACTTACGACTTCGTCGACTATCTGGATACCGGCCTGCAGTGGGCACGTCGCCCGGGCAGCGACGCCAGCTCCGACAACTACTGTGGCAAATTTGTCGCCGTTCAGCGTAACACCGTCGCTGACATGGAGGACCTGCCGGTAAAGAATCAGGATTGTCTGGATCGTGGTTTGCCACCAATTAACAAGTTGGCCTACCAGGATGCTGGTACCGCAGCTACCACCGTGGTGCTGGGGCGTGCTGACGCGCTGGCAGCTGACTCACCAGTCAGTGCCTACGCGGTCAATCGCTCCGAGGGCAAACTCGAACTTGCCGGAGATATCTACGATGGTGCCCCGTTCGGCTTCGCTATTCCGAAGGATTCAGAACTCGGCCCAGTGCTGCAGCAGGCACTGCAGTACCTCATCGACAACGGCCAGTACAAGGAAATCCTGACCACATGGGGTTTGGAAGACGGTGCTTTGGAACGCGCCACTATTAACGGAGAGGAACTTTAAGTGAGCGACTCATCTGCGTCTGGCGCCCGCTACGAGGCCACACAGGCGGAACTCAACGAAGAAATTAAGGCCAAACCGCTGCCACACCCGGGGCGCTGGATTACCGCAGCAGTGCTGCTGGTGCTCTTCCTGTGGTTCATCATCGGTGCCGCCCGCAATGAGGCCTACCACTGGGATGTTTACTTCCAGTACCTGTTCGACACACGAATCGCCGCTGCCGCTGGCTGGACCATTGCTCTTACGGTCCTAGCCATGCTCATCGGCATCATCGGCGGTGCCATCGTCGCAGTGCTCCGCATGTCGGAAAACCCCGTGCTGTCCACAGTTGCTTGGTTCTACCTGTGGGTTTTCCGAGGAACGCCGGTCTACGTGCAGCTGGTCTTTTGGGGTCTCCTCGGCACTATCTACTCGACGATTGACCTGGGCGTGACCGAGGTTGATTTAAGCACCATTCTCTCCAATACCTTCGTGCTGGCATTCGTCGGTCTCGGCTTGAACGAGTCCGCATACATGGCTGAAATTGTCCGTGCCGGCATTCAAGCTGTCCCAGAGGGGCAGACCGAGGCATCGAAGGCATTGGGTATGAGCTGGTGGCAGACCGTCCGCCGCACTATCCTGCCGCAGGCTATGCGCATCATCATCCCGCCGACGGGCAACGAGTTCATCTCCCTGCTGAAGACCACTTCGCTGGTCATCGCAGTGCCGTTCTCGCTGGAACTCTACGGCCGCTCCACGGATATCGCCAATGCTCTATTCCTGCCGGTGCCGATGCTGCTGGTCGCCGCCACCTGGTACTTGGTCATCACATCGATTCTGATGGTCGGCCAGTTCTACCTTGAGCGCTACTTCGCCCGCGGCGCTACCCGTCAGCTCACCGCCCGCCAGCTGGCCGCGCTTGCCGACGCCGAAGGTGTGCCGCTTGCAAATGCTCGCGTTGTCGATAAGGACGAAGAGCACTTCTACCGAGAGGATCCGCAGTAAATGACTACCAAAGATTTGATGGTTGAGGCGCAAAGGGTTCGAAAGAACTTCGGCCGTCTCGAGGTCCTCAAGGGCATCGACCTGGAGGTTCCACGCGGTACGGTTACCTGCCTCATTGGCCCTTCGGGCTCCGGCAAGTCCACACTGCTGCGCTGTATCAACCACCTGGAGAAGGTCAATGCAGGCCGTCTCTACGTCGATGGTTCCCTGATTGGCTACCGCGAAAAGAACGGTAGCCTCTACGAAATCTCCGCCGCAGAAGCTGCGCGCCAGCGTCGCGACATTGGCATGGTATTCCAGAACTTCAACCTGTTCCCGCACCGCACGGTGCTGGGAAATATCACCGAGGCACCAGTGCTGGTAAAGGGTGTCTCCCAGGAGCAGGCTGAAAAGCGTGCCATGGAGCTGCTGGAGACTGTTGGTCTGGCTCACAAGGCCGACGCCTACCCTGTTCAGCTCTCGGGCGGCCAGCAGCAGCGTGTTGCCATTGCTCGAGCCCTGGCCATGGAGCCGAAGCTAATGCTCTTCGATGAGCCGACTTCCGCTCTTGACCCCGAGCTCGTCGGTGAGGTTCTCAACGTCATGCGTGGTCTGGCCGATAAGGGCATGACCATGGTCGTCGTGACGCACGAGATGGGCTTTGCCCGTGAAGTCGCCGACCAGGTCGTGTTTATGGCTGACGGCGTGGTCGTGGAAAAGGGCACCCCGGATGAGGTGCTGGGTAATCCGCAGCACGAGCGCACCCGCAACTTCCTGTCTTCGCTGTTGAAGTAACAGCAAGGAGAGGCTGGCAAGCGGAACAGCAAGCCTAAGCGCCAAAAGTTGCGGAGATTCCACGAAACATAGTGACTGCCGCGCCGGTAGTCGCCAGAATGACCGCGAGCTTTCGGGCTTGCACAATGGGCACTCGTCGAGAAACGCGGGTGCCCAAAAATATACCCACAATCATGGCAATCAAACACAGCGGCCAGAGCACAACCGGTGTGGTGGCGAAGACAGATACGTCACCGCTGACTTCCTTGAACAGCAAGGACAACGCGCCGGAAACAAAGAAGAGCGGTTGCAGGGTGGCCGCAAAGGTCTGCGCTGGCCAACGGGAAGCCTGCGCGTAAACGGTAATGGCAGGTCCTGCAATGCCGGCCAGGGTATTCATAAAACCGCCGGCAACACCAGAGGCGACGGCGTACTGTGGGCCGTCGACACGCATGCGCTGAGGCATAAACGATGTCACCAGCAGCGCGAGTAGCACGAGCCCACCGACCAACACCTGGAGCGGCCCACTGGGCGTGTTGTGAACCACCCAGGCGCCTGGCAGCGCACCTAAGGCCATCACCGGGCCAATCAGCCAGAACTTCTTCCAATCGACGTTCTCTCGCACCGAGATGGTCTGCATGATCGCATTGACCGATGCGAGCACGTTAATAATCAAAATTCCTGCTACGGGACCTGCAACCAGTGAGAGGACCGGACCTCCCAACAGTCCGAGTCCCATACCGGCTATTCGCTGCATCAGAGCCCCGATGAAAATCGTTGCCACGATAAAGACAAAAGCCCACACTGATAACTCCATAGGAGGGAGTTTACAGCGTGGGCTTTTTGGCTTTTCGACGGGCGGGGTCGCCGAGGATCCGTCGTAAAGCGGAAACGTTAGCAGACTAGATGACGCCCTGAGCCAGCATTGCGTTAGCGACCTTCTTGAAGCCTGCGATGTTGGCACCGAGCACGTAGTTACCCTCGTGATCGTACTCAGCGGCGGTGGTTTCGCAGTTCTTGAAGATGTTGGTCATGATGCGCTTCAGGCGCTCATCGGTGTAGGAGAAGGACCAGGAATCGCGGGTAGCGTTCTGCTGCATCTCCAGAGCGGAGGTAGCAACACCACCGGCATTGGCAGCCTTGCCCGGCGCAAAGTGGACACCGTTGGCCTTGAAGACCTCGATAGCCTCCGGGGTGGACGGCATGTTTGCGCCCTCAGCAACGAAGCGGCAGCCGTTGTCGACCAGCAGCTTGGCGGACTCGCCATTGAGCTCATTCTGAGTTGCACACGGCAGTGCGACATCAGCCTTGAGCTCCCAGATGTTGCCACCCTCGTGGAACTCAGCGCCCTCAGCCTCAGCGACGTACTCGGAGACGCGAGCACGACGAACTTCCTTGATTTCCTTCAGCAGCTCGACGTCGACACCGTTCGGGGTGGAGACGTAACCGGAAGAGTCAGAGAAACCGACGACGGTAGCGCCGAGCTCCTGAGCCTTCTTAATGGCGTAGATGGCGACGTTACCGGAACCGGAAACGATGACCTTGGCACCGTTGATGTCAGCACCGTTGGCCTTCATCATCTCTTCAGTGAAGTAGACACAGCCGTAACCGGTGGCCTCGGTACGAACCAGGGAACCGCCCCAGGTCAGGCCCTTACCGGTGAGAACGCCGGACTCGTGCTGGTTGGCCATACGGCGGTACTGACCGAACAGGTAGCCAATCTCGCGGCCACCGACGCCGATGTCACCGGCCGGGACGTCACGGTACTCACCGATGTGGCGGTGCAGCTCAGTCATGAACGACTGGCAGAAGCGCATGATTTCCAGCTCGGACTTGCCCTTCGGATCAAAGTCGGAGCCACCCTTGCCGCCACCGATCGGCAGGCCGGTCAGGGAGTTCTTGAAGATCTGCTCGAAGCCCAGGAACTTAATGATGCCGAGGTTCACGCTCGGGTGGAAGCGCAGACCGCCCTTGTACGGGCCCAGCACAGAGTTGAACTGAACACGGAAGCCACGGTTGACCTGGACCTGCCCCTGGTCATCGACCCACGGCACGCGGAAAATAATCTGACGCTCCGGCTCACACAGACGCTGAACCAAGCCGTAGTCACCATAGTGCGGGTCCTTTTCCAGGACGACCTTCAGCGACTCCAGAACTTCTGCCACTGCCTGGTGGAACTCCGGCTCACCGGCGTTTCGGGTGAGAATCTGGTCATAGAGTCCCGAAACCTTCTGCTCGATATTCAAAATAAACCTCTCTGCGAAACCATTATGGCGCCCACGAAGAACAAACCGTCAGCGGTTGTAGACCACTTCCCGGTTGCCGTAACTCGGTGGCACAGGTTGTGTGCACAAGGACTGGGCAACTGTAGATATTGAAGCGGACATAATTATACAACGGCATATTGCTGGGAAAACTCGTAGCGATTTGCGCTACACCCGTTGGCCAAGCCAATCACTGACTCTGTGGAGGCTTACACTTTTCACGAATTAGGTAGGAAATTACCTAAATACGGCAACATTCCAGGGATACGTCGCAACAGATTCGAGCATTTCGTCGAACTCACGCAGCACTGGGTCCGGGGGCAATTCTGCACGCGGAGTCAGTAGCTCAGAGAGGTCCATAGCGAGTTCATTGAGAGAACCACCGTGCTGATCGAAGCTCAAGAGATAACGGAATACCTTCCTATCCCCCAACGGCTCCTTCGGGTTCTCACGCTCCCACTGCTCCACCAACTGCGCGTCCGTGTCCGCCGACGCCACCGAAACATCCACGTCACTAACTCGCCCGGCGCGGTCAAACTCACTCAACTTGGTACGAAATGCCTCGGCCAGCGCCTCCGATTCGGTCGGCTTCACCAGGCAGTGAAAAACAATCTTCGACATAACTTCACAGGCTAAGCCACGCGAGACGGCCAGACAATAGCTAACCGTCGTCAAGCCCCTGTCCCCCTACGTTGGCGCGCCGACCGGCAGCAAAGACGTAGTGTTGGACTTATGCAGGCTTTCAGCAATCCCCTCATCACGCTTGCCGACGGCACGGTGAAGCAAGTCAATCCTTTTTCCGGTACCCAGGTGTGGACAGTCCCAGGTCGTGGCAATCGGCCGTTGGGAATTAAGCACACGGATCCGCAGCCATTGAGCGAGGAGGATTTTGGATCCCGCGACTCCTTTGGCTGGAACAACCTGCTGCAAACCCCGCCTGAGAAGGCCCGTGTTGTCCTCGACGAATCGGTATTCGGCGGCTACAGCACGGTGACCGGAGTACTGCCCGACCAGCTCTTCGACACCACTGCGGAGTTCCGTCGCGTGCCCAACCTGTTCGAGATCGTCTCCTATGACTATTGGTCGGAAAACTACGGCTTCGAGCCCGACCGCGAAACTCAGCAACGCATGGAGGCCTACCTCGATGACCCGAAGGGCCGCGAGCACGTGCTCAACATCATTCGCACGCGATACCGCGCCGCTGGACGCAGTGAAGAGGAAATCAACGCGCTTTCCGACGAGGAATTGCTGCGCCGCGCCCCAAGCTATTTCGCCGGCGGCCACGATGTGATTGTTGCCCGTCGCCACTTTGTCGACGCCGCTACCCACGATAACCAGCTGGCTTCTTCTGGCACATTGAGCGTTGCCGAGCACCGCGCACTCATTGCGTTTACCGTCGAGTCGATTGCTGACCTGTACCGACGGAACCGCTACGTGCGTTATGTGGCCGCTTTCCAAAACTGGCTGAAACCGGCAGGCGCAAGCTTCGATCACTTGCACAAGCAGCTTGTGGCCATCGATGAGCACGGCGAGCAGCTCAAGCGCGAAGTGCAGGCGGTGCGCAAGAACCCGAATATCTACAACGAATACGCAGTGGACTATGCGGCCCGCCACAACCTGGTTATTGCGGAAAACGAGCACGCGGTGGCTTTCGCAGGATTCGGACACCGCTACCCGACGCTGGAGATCTTCTCGAAGTCGGATGTCTGCGAACCGTGGCTGCAAACCCGGGCTGAGATAGACGCAATGTCGGACCTGATTCACGCATGTCATGCCGCTGCCGGGCCCACCATTCCGTGTAACGAGGAATGGCACCACCGCCCTGTCGATTTGGATGCCCGCATGCCGTGGCGCGTAATGATTAAGTGGCGCACCTCAAATTTGGCCGGTTTTGAAGGTGGCACCAAGATTTATCTGAACACCATCTCCCCATGGGATCTGCGCGACCGCGTTGTCCCGGAGATGTACCGTTTACGGGAGACCGGAAAGATTTCGGACAGCATTCACATTGCGACCGAGTGCCAGTGCCAGCCAAACTCGCTGAAGTACAACCCGCTCGTCGAAGACGGGTCGCGACTGTAGTTCTCTGGCACAGAGTAGAGAGAAGTTAGGAGTCTTAATCCAGGTGAGCAACAATGAAGCACGACTGAGCCGCATTCGCGACCTCATCGCCACTCATCGAGTGCCATTGGACAGGCAGTGGGAAATCTACCGTTACCTGCACCAGCACCCGGAGCTATCTCAGGCGGAGGAGAAAACTGCCGCGTATCTGGCCGGTGCTCTTCGCGACATGGGCACTTACACGGTGTATGAGGGAATCGGTGGTCACGGCCTCGTTGGTGTCATGGAAAATGGCCCCGGCCCTACCGTGCTGTTCCGCGCTGATATCGATGCGCTTCCGGTGTTCGAGGAAACAGGTGTGGATTTCGCTTCCTCTGCCACCGGTACCGCCCGCGATGGTTCTGCCACCGCCGTCATGCACGCCTGTGGCCATGACATGCACATGACGGCCGGTCTTGGTCTGGCTAGCCTGATGGCAGCAACTAAGTCTGAGTGGTCGGGTACTTTCATTGCCCTGTTCCAGCCCGCCGAGGAACTAGCCTGTGGTGCACAGGCTATGATTGACGACGGCCTGGCAGACCTCATCCCCACCCCAGATGTGTGCTTCGGCCAGCACATTGTTCCCGGCCCCGCAGGTCAGGTAATGACCATGCCCGGCCCGGCACTTGCTGGCTGTGACACCATTAGCATCACGCTGACAGGTCGCTCCGCACATGGATCTATGCCGCACAACGCCATTGACCCGACGTACTTGGCTGCCGCAATCGTTCTGCGCTTGCAAGGAATTGTGGGGCGCGAGATTCCTCCCCACGAGTTTGGTGTTTTGTCCGTCGGCACGCTGCAGTCCGGCAATTCGAATAACACAATCCCCGGCCAGGCCAAGATTGTGCTGAATATTCGCTACTACTCCAACGATGTGCGCGCGAAGCTCGTTGCGGGCATTGAGCGCGTTGTTCGTGGCGAGTGCCTGGCTTCCGGCACTGAGGTTGAGCCTGTGATTGAGTACTCCGATCACGGCGAAGTCACTGACAATGATCCGGAGGCGTTTGCCACGATTCGCCCGGTCATGGACGCTGTGCTCGGCGACGATTCCACCGATGCTGTGCCGTGGACCGCGTCGGAGGACTTCTCAGACCTGCCGCGTGGGCTGAACTGCCCATATGTCTACTGGACTGTTGGCGCCACACCTCGGGATACGTGGGAAGCCGCCGTTGCTGCCGACCGCGTGGTCGAAGACGTACCGTCGAATCACATGCCGACATTCCTGCCGGACTTCGAGCCGACGGCTACCTCCGCGACTTCTGCCGCCGCTGCCGCCGTACTGTCCTACTTGGCAAAGTAAGGGCTGCGTGCCGGCCGCTTGCCACCGCGCACCGCGCCAAAAAAGACAGCTCAGTTTTCGGGTTGTCAGTTTTGCTACTTAACCCCCCAGGTCGAAAGGCTCCAAGCAAAAAGCCGGTAAGCCCCAAAAGGGCTTACCGGCTTTTCCTAACGCGCCAGAGAGCTAGCGAGCGTCCTCGCCAATAACGTGGACGTGAATCATGTTGGTATTGCCCTCATTTCCTGGAGGGGTACCAGCAACAACGACCAGCGTGTCGCCAGCGTTGTAGTTTTCCATGGTCAAGAGCTGCTCATCGATGACCTGCATGATCTCATCCGTGCTGTTAACCTCGCGCACCAAGAAGGTCTCCGCACCCCACGTCAGCGCAAGCTGCGAACGAACCTGCTGATTCGGAGTGAATACCAGCAGCGGCAGGCGAGAGTGCAAGCGTGCCACACGGCGAGCGGTATCACCCGAGGTGGTGAAAGCAACCATAGCGCGGGCATTCAAGCGCTCACCGATATCGCGAGCTGCGTAGGAAATCACACCACGCTTCGTGCGAGGCATGTGGGTCAGCGCAGGAACTTCCCCCTCGCGCTCAGCGGCGGTGACGATGCGAGCCATGGTCTTAACCGTGGACTGCGGGTACTTACCAACCGAGGTCTCACCCGAGAGCATCACGGCATCTGCGCCATCGAGCACAGCGTTGGCCACGTCGGAGGCCTCCGCACGAGTCGGGCGCGAGTTCGAAATCATGGAGTCGAGCATCTGGGTGGCGACGATGACCGGCTTGGCGTTCTCGCGGGCAATCTGAATAGCGCGCTTCTGAACCAGCGGAACATCTTCCAACGGCACCTCAACACCAAGGTCACCACGGGCGACCATCACGGCATCGAAAGCCAGGATGATGGCCTCGAGAGACTCGACTGCCTCTGGCTTCTCCAGCTTGGCGATAATCGGGACACGACGGCCAACCTCATCCATGACCGCATGGACCAGTTCGACGTCGGAAGGCGAACGGACGAAGGACAGCGCGATGAAGTCGACTCCCAGCTTCAGAGCGAAGCGCAGGTCGGCGATATCCTTCTCTGACAGAGCCGGCACCGAGATGTTCATCCCCGGCAGGGAAACACCCTTGTTGTTCGAGACCGGACCGCCCTCGATGACACGGCACACCACATCGTTGCCATCTACCTCGATGCACTCCAGGCCCACCTTGCCATCGTCGACAAGCAGGCGATCGCCCGGACGGGCATCGTCAGCGAGATTCTTGTACGTGGTGGAGACGCGGTCGTGCGTGCCTTCGACATCGTCGACGGTGATGCGGACAATCTCGCCGTCAGCCCAATACGTCGAGCCTTCCTTAAAACGACCGAGGCGAATCTTTGGTCCCTGCAAGTCGGCGAGAATACCGACGGCATGTCCCGTAGCGTCGGATGCTTCACGCACCCAGTGGTAGTTCTGAGCGTGGTCCTCATGCTCACCGTGAGAGAAATTCAGGCGGGCAACATCCATGCCGGCGTTGACCAGCCCGGTAATCCCCTCCAGCGAAGCAACTGCTGGACCGAGGGTACATACAATCTTCGTTCGTCTAAGCACGGCCTCCAGCCTAGTCCCTTAACGGGCTATGCGTCAGTTGGAAGCACTGTGAGCTTCAGCAGCCTCGCGCTCTCCCCTGACTTCAGCTGCGGTTTCGCGGCTCTTGGACCGCAGAATCCACAAAGCAATGACAGCGCAGAAAAAGACCACGAGCGACGTGATGTTATTAATACGCACACCGAATATCAGCGTTGCGTCATCGACGCGCATGAGTTCAATGAAGAAACGCCCCAAAGTGTAGGCCGCGACATAGAGCGCAAAGACGCGTCCTCCGCCCATCTTGAACTTTCGGTCCGCCCACACAATGACCAGACAGGCGAGGACGTTCCACACCATCTCGTAGAGAAACGTTGGATGCACCACGGCCAGCACTTCGCCTGTCGACGTTCCGGTGACAGGGGCAACCCGTCCAAACTCATCAACTCGTTGGTAGATTTCCAGGCCCCACGGAAGTGACGTTGGGCCACCGTAGAGTTCCTGGTTGAACCAATTGCCCAGACGCCCAATCGCCTGTCCAAGGATGATTGCGGGTGCGGCCGCGTCAAGAACTGGCACAAACGGTACCTTCCGCCACTTGGCGACCGCCCACGCGGCCAGCACCCCCAGCGCCACCGCTCCCCAGATGCCGAGGCCACCATTGGTGATTTTCAGTGCATCGGCGGGATTGGCGCCGGGGCCGAAGTACTTCTCCCAGTCGGTGGCGACGTGGTAGAGACGGCCGCCGATAATGCCCGCAGGAATGACCGCAATGGCAATGTCGAGGACCAACTCCGGGTCTCCACCCCTGGCCGCGTAGCGGCGCTGCATCCAGTAAATGCCGACGAGTACGCCAATCAAGATGGAAATCGCGTAACCGCGCAGTGGTAGCGGCCCTAACTGCCACACCCCCTGCGGCGGAGAGGGAATGTTGGCCAGATACGTGGTTGCAGTCTCGGCGAGAACAAGGGTGGAACTCATAAATGCGCTAGCTCTCTCCTCGTACGCCCGCGGCGAGTTCACGGGCGAGCGTTACCAGGTCATCGGTGCTCTTCATCGCGGCCTTGATCAGTGCCGAGCCAACGATTACGCCATCTGCAAACTCGGCAATCTCCGCGGCCTGTTCTCCATTGGAGACCCCCAAACCGACGCACACCGGTGTATCGGTGACCTCGCGCGTGCGGGCAACCAACTTGCCTGCGGCCGAGTCGACGCTGGCCTGGGCACCTGTGACACCCATGTGGCTGGTGGCGTAGACGAAGCCGGTCGACGCAGTGGCAGTTAGCTGCAGACGCTCGTTGGTCGATGACGGGGCCACCAACATGATGTTGGACAGACCATTGGCCTCAGCTGCACGCTGCCATTGGCCGGCCTCCTCCGGGATGAGATCCGGGATAATGGTGCCACGACCACCAGCGGCGGCCAAGTCCTCGGCGAAACGCTCCGGACCATACTGGAGAATCGGGTTCCAGTAGCTCATAACCACACAGGTACCGCCGTGCTCGGTGACTTCGCGGACCACGCGCATAATCTCACGGGTGCGGAAGCCCGCATCCAGAGCCACGTTGGCGGCATCCTGAATGGTTGGGCCATCCATCATCGGGTCGGAGAAAGGCAGGCCAACCTCGATGATGTCGGCGCCAGCGTCGACAATCGCCTTGATGTTCTCAATCGACTTATCGGTGGTCGGGAAACCCGCTGGGTAATAGCCGATAAATGCTGCGCGGTTGTCCTCACGGACCTTGTCAAAGACGTCACTCAGACTCATTTAGGACTCCTCCATCAGATCAAACCACTTAGCAGCGGTGTCGACATCCTTGTCACCGCGACCGGAAACATTGACGATAATCAGCGGCTTACGGCCCAGCTCTTCATTTAGATCACCGCTGATGAGTCGGGCGGCAGCCACCGCGTGTGCGGACTCGATAGCGGGCAGGATGCCCTCCATCCGAGTCAGATCCTGGAATGCCTGCATCGCCTGGGTATCGGTCACCGGCAGGTAGGACGCGCGATCAATATCAGCCAGGTACGAGTGCTCTGGCCCCACGCCCGGGTAATCCAGACCGGCGGAAATCGAGTGGGACTCCGTAATCTGGCCATCCTCGTTCTGCATCAGGGCGGCGAAGGAGCCCTGGAACACACCCGGATTACCGGCGGCCGAAATCGGTGCTGCATGGCGACCGGTCTCAACACCGTCACCGCCAGCTTCAGCGCCAATCAGGCGAACCGATTCATCATCGATGAAGTGGTGGAACGCGCCGATTGCATTAGAACCGCCGCCGACACAGGCCACGACAGCGTCGGGAAGCGAGCCGGTTTCCGCGAGGATCTGCTGGCGTGCCTCGGCGCTGATGATGCGCTGGAAGTCGCGCACCATTGTTGGGAACGGGTGCGGACCGGCTGCAGTGCCGAAGCAGTAGTAGGTGTCATCGGCGTGTGAAACCCAAAAACGCATGGCCTCATTGATTGCGTCTTTGAGAGTCTTCGAGCCAATCTCGACCTCGATAACCTCGGCACCAAGCAAACGCATGCGAGCGATATTAAGGCGCTGGCGGATTGCGTCGACCTTGCCCATGTAGATACGGCAGTTAAGGCCGAGCAGCGCACAGGCAGTCGCGGTTGCGACACCGTGCTGGCCGGCACCGGTCTCGGCAATAATGTTCTTCTTACCCATGCGCTTAGCAAGCAGAACCTGACCCAAGACGTTATTAATCTTGTGGCTACCGGTGTGGTTCAAATCCTCGCGCTTAAGCCAGACGTCAGCGCCGATATCAGCGGAGAACTTCTCCGCATAGTACAGCGGCGAGGGACGTCCGACATAAGTACGCTGCAGCCGGTCAAGCTCATCGAGAAAATCCTGATCAACGCGGGCCTTCGCGTAGCCATCGGTGACCTCACCGATAACGGCCATCAGCGCCTCCGGCACAAACTGGCCGCCCCACTTACCCCAGTGCCCAATGGCATCTGACTCGTGGTTCGTTGTCTCCGCGATTACCTCACCCATCGTGGGCAGGCGGTCACCGCGGGCATCATGATTCTTGAAATCTTGGTCACTCACAGTTATCTATTGTGGACTATCCCCACCCGTTGCGGGGACATAAGGCCTAAGAAACTGTGGCGTGCCAACACAACAGGTGTGGCTGGCAACCAAAGAGGCGGAGTTCGCGGTGCGATGCAGCTGCTTATCGCAACCGCGGACCACCACTACTCGCTGCGGAGAGTCGGGTGGACACCGGCGGCAACGAGACGTCGGCAAGCCTCACCCGGCTTGCCCGCAGTAACCAGGCCCTCGCCCACCAGCACCGCGTCGGCACCGTGAGAGGCGTAGTAGCGCAGTTCCTCCGGCCCCTTAACACCGGACTCCGCCACCTTCACAACATGATCCGGCAGCATCGGCGCAAGACGTTCGTACACGGAGAGGTCCACGTCGAGCGTCTTTAGATTGCGAGCGTTGATGCCGAGGATCTTGGCACCAGCGGCCTCGGCACGCTCGACCTCTTCTGCGGTGTGCGCCTCAACCAGAGCGTTCATGCCAAGCGACTCGGTGCGATCCAGCAGGGACTCCAGCGTCGGCTGATCCAAAGCGGAGCACATCAGCAGCACCAGGTCGGCACCGTGTGCGCGGGCCTCATGGACCTGGTACGGAGTGACGATGAAGTCCTTGCGGAGCACCGGAATGTTCACCGCGCGGCGCACGGCATCGAGGTCGGCGAGCGAACCGCGGAAGCGTCGCTCCTCAGTCAGACAGGAAATGACAGCCGCGCCACCCTGCTCGTACTCTGCGGCCAAAACTTCCGGCGAAGGGATGTCAGCCAGCTCTCCCTTCGACGGAGAGGCACGCTTGACCTCTGCAATCACCTGCACCCCGGGCTTAGCCAGTGCCGCCACGGCATCAATTGGCGACGGCGCCTTCAGCGAGAGCTCCTTGATTTCACCGTAGGAAATCTTGGCTTCCCGAGCAGCGAGATCTTCCCGCACGCCCTCAATAATCTTGTCCAGAACGTTAGCCACGGCCTTACTCCTTATCCAGATCCGTAGGATCTACACCGGCATCCAAAGCATCCCACAGAACTCGACCCGACTGTGGGTCTTCCTCCAGGTCCTCGGCGATACGCTGACGGCGTACCTCCGGGGTCTCATACGCGCTGGACTTCTGCTTCTTCACAGTACCCGGTCGACGCACCAACAATACCGCCCCGACCAGCGCCAATGCGCAGCACAGCAAGGCCAGGGATGGCCCCATCGCATGCACTTCAATCGCTGAGATCTGCGCCCAGTCTGCCACAGTCACCGCATCACTGGCGCGCTGTGAGGCGCTTCCCGACGTCAACAAATCCAGTGCCCGCTGGGAATCCACCCCGTCTTCTCCGCTGGCAAGCAGAGTCATCGGAGTCCACGACGCCGCAACTGCGAGCAGCGCCGCGAGGCCACCGACAATACGGCGCCCCAGTGAGCCCAAAATGGTGGTGGCAAACAGTGCAGCCACCATTGCCAGCGCAATCGACGTCAACTCTGGAGCCCAGACTGCGCCCACCAAATCTGTGGTCGCTGGACCGGACTTGTCATCAACAGTATCGACCGTCAGCCACGCACTTCGGCTGCACAACCACATTCCCGCTGCGGCCACACCAATGAGGCCACCGGAGAGCATCGTTGTCGACTTCATCGAAAACCTAGCTCCTTTCCGCTGGGACTAGTGTCTCAGCTGCCGCGACAGCTCGCAGCACGGCCGCGGCCTTGTTGCGGGTCTCCTCATCCTCTGCCACCGGGTCAGAGTCACTGACAATTCCGCCGCCAGCCTGAACATAGACCGTATCGCCCTTCTTCACACCTGTGCGGATGGCAATTGCCTGATCGGTATTGCCCCGGAAGTCAAAGTATCCAACAGTGCCGCCGTAAACACCCCGACGCGTGTCTTCGAACTTGTCGATAATGCTCAGCGCGGAAGGCTTCGGCGCACCCGACAGCGTTCCCGCTGGGAAGGTGGCCGCGAACGCGTCGACGGCAGTGGCGTCGCTGGAAAGCTCGCCGGTGACCGTAGAGACCAGATGCATAACGTGACTGTAGCGCTCAATATGACGGAAGTCGTGCACAACTACACTGCCCGGGCGGCAGACACGTCCGAGGTCATTGCGGCCAAGATCAACGAGCATCAGATGCTCACTATTTTCCTTCTCGTCTGCCAGCAAATCAGCTTCCAGCGCATTGTCCTGCTCCACCGTGGCACCGCGCGGACGTGTGCCCGCGATGGGATTGGTGATGACCTCACTGCCCTGAACTGCCACGAGTGATTCCGGGGAGGAACCGACAATTTGAAAAGCGGTAGCGGAGAAGTCCTTGGTTGGAACGTTGACCAGGAACATGTAGGGCGACGGATTGGAAACCCGCAGGATGCGGTAGATATCAAAAGCTGACGCCTGCGTGTCCATCTCGAACCGCTGCGAGAGCACAATCTGGAACGCATCACCAGCTCGGATGTGGTCCTTACAACGCTCAATACGATCCATGTGGTCGTCGGCGGCGCGCTGGCGACGAATCACCGGCTCTGGGAAGCTAATTTCCGCCGGACGCAGATCAGAAGGCTCTGACAACCGCTCCACCATCGCATTGACACGGTCACAGGCGGTGTCATACGCCTGGTCAATCCGCTCATCCGAGCCGTCCCAGTTGACAGCATTGGAAATCAGCCACAGCACGCCCTCGTGGTGGTCAAAAGCAGCCAGATCCTCCACCAGCAGCTGCATGAGCTCCGGAATCTGCAAATCATTGTCAGTGGTATCCGGCAGCTGTGGCTCGATGTAGCGGACAATGTCATGCCCGAAGTAGCCAACGAGACCAGAGGTGAGCTTGGGTACCGAGGCATCGTCGGCAAGCGGAAGCTCCGTGTGCAGCAGCTCCAGCGTGCGACGCAGAGCATCCAACGGATTTCCGCCCTCTGGCGCACCCGACGGCGCATTACCAATCCAGGTTGCCTCCCCCGCATCATCCACCGTCAGCGCAGCACGACTGCCGCAACCGATAAATGACCAGCGCGACCACGACTGCCCCACATCGGAGGACTCCAGCAAGAAAGTGCCGGGACGATCGGCCGCGAGCTTGCGGTAGGCCGACAGCGCCGTTTCGCCGTCCGCCAAAACCTTGCGAACCACGGGCACGACCCGATGGTGTGCAGCCAGTTCACGAAAGCGCTCACGCGTGGTCATGGTGATACGAGTCATAGCCGCTATTGTGCCACGCACCCCGGATTGCACATCACTTAACCCCGGACTTCACCGGAGGTGGGCGCGCTTGACGACGAAATCCCCACCTCGGCAACCCGGATCGACTGATTAGCCCTCGAACACGGGATGCACGTCAAAGCAGCTATGCGAGCCAGTGTGGCATGCCGCGCCGTCCTGCACTACCTGCATCAGCACGGTATCGCCATCACAGTCCAACGCCAGCGATGTCACGGTCTGGAAATGGCCACTAGTAAGCCCCTTAATCCAGTACTCGGACCGGGAGCGCGACCAGTAAGTGCCGCGCTTGGTAGCGATGGTGTACGCCAGCGCGTGGGAATCCATCCATGCCATCATGAGCACGCGACCAGTGGATTCTTCCTGCACAATGGCCGGAATCAAGCCGTCAGCGTTGAACTTGGCGATGTTCGCGATATCTGCTGGGAGCGTGTACTCACGCGGATCGTCTCCGGCGCCGTGAGCTGCAGCGCCCGGGGCTAGACCAGTCACTGGCGCACCTCGATCCCCTCGCGGGCCATCTCTTCCTTAACCTCAGCAATGCTGACCTCGCCGAAGTGGAAAATGGATGCGGCCAAAACCGCGTTGGCACCGGCGCGCACTGCCGGGGGGAAGTGCTCTGCCTTGCCCGCACCGCCAGAGGCGATCACCGGGACGTCGACGGCAGCGCGGACTCTCTCCAGCAGCTCCAGGTCGAAGCCATCCTTGGTGCCGTCGCCATCCATGGAGTTCAGCAGAATCTCGCCGACCCCGAGCTCCTCGCCACGGCGTGCCCACTCGACGGCGTCAATCCCGGCCGAGCGTGAACCACCGTGCGTCGTCACCTCGAAGCCCGACGGCTGCGGCGTGCCTCCCTCGGGAACGCGGCGGGCATCCACCGACAGGACGACACACTGCGCACCGAAGCGGCGCGACAGCTCGCTGAGCAGTTCTGGACGTGCGATCGCAGCGGTATTGACACTGACCTTGTCAGCTCCGGCGCGGAGCAGCTGATCGACATCCTCGACGCTGCGCACGCCACCGCCGACCGTCAGCGGAATGAAGACCTCACTTGCGGTGCGACGCACCACGTCGAGCATGGTGCCACGGCCATCCTTGGAAGCCGTGACATCCAGGAAGGTCAGCTCATCAGCGCCCTCCTCGCCATAGCGGCGAGCCAGCTCCACCGGATCGCCGGCATCACGGAGATTCTCAAAGTTAACCCCCTTGACGACCCGCCCATTGTTGACATCCAGGCAAGGAATCACGCGTACTGCCAGAGACATAGTTTTTAAGTTCTCCTCGTGTTAGCTCAAAGTTGTGGATCGACGGTTTGCGCAACCACCCAGCTCGGGACGTCGCCCACGGTTTAGCTCCGGAAAGTCTCCGGACGACCCAGTTGGTCAATAATCGACCGCAGCGTGGCATGAACATCGCGAGTTCCCGCCAGCACGCCTACGGAATCATGCCGCCAAGGATTGCCCGCCAAGTCTGTGACCACGCCACCGGCTTCGGAAATCTGAAGTACACCAGCTGCGTTATCCCACACATGCGGTGAGAAAGTCACGGTGCCGCCGAATGCCCCCATCGCGGTGGAACCCAAGTCCACTCCGACAGAGCCAGTAATTCGGATCGTCGGATAGCGTTCGCCCACCTTTGACAGCAGCAGTTGACGCCACTTGCGCGGGAGTGTGCCGTCGGTACTCGCGATGACGGACCCGAAGGCAATCGAAACCGGGCGGCCGGCCTCGGCGTCGATGTTGACGCGACGGCCGTTGACGAACGTGCCGCTACCTTTAGCTGCGGTAATACGCCGGCGTAGCAGAGGCATGGAGGTAATACCAACCACCGGCTCCCCCTCATGCATGAGTGTGAGCAGCATGGCACACAGCGGAAAACCGTTGGAATAGTTCGTGGTGCCGTCAATCGGATCGATGACCCAGGCGGTATGTTCCTCGGGGACTTTGCCACCGAATTCCTCGCCGTAGACGGGCAGCCCAGAATACTGCGTGAGGAGCTTGCGCAGACGACGCTCAATTTCCAGGTCAGTCTCCGTCGCGAAATCTCCGCGCGGCTTCATGACAACCGGGTCCGCGCCCACCTGCTGCGTGAACAGGCCTTCGACCTCATCGAGCGCCGCTTCAGCAATAGCGAGCATCGCCCGCGGTTCCAGGGCATCCATACTTTCTAAATCCTTCATCCGCCGTCTCAGCCGGGGTGCCGTTTGCTCGTTAACGCTTTCGCTTGACGACGTCTCCCCGGCCCGGCCACGAAAGTGTTCTCTTTAGCCGCGAGCTACTGCCAGGGCCTCTTCCAGGGTGAAACGCCCTGCGTAGAGCGCCTTACCCACAATTGCGGAGTCAACGCCCTCATCGACCAGTGTGGCAATAGCTGCAATGTCGTCCAGGCTGCTGACACCGCCAGAAGCGACGATTGGAGCATCGGTAGCAGCGGCGACCTCGCGCAGCAGTTCCACATTCGGCCCCTGCAGGGTGCCGTCCTTGGAGACGTCAGTCACCACGAAACGGGATGCACCCTGAGCATCCAGGCGCTCCAGCACCTCCCAGAGGTCACCGCCGTCGGAGACCCAGCCGCGGCCGCGCAGGCGCCACTGCCCCTCTTCGTTAAGAACATCCAGACCAATGGCTACACGGTCGCCGTAGTTGGCGATAACCTCGCGGCACCACTCCGGATTCTCCAGTGCGGCGGTGCCAATATTGACGCGGGCACAGCCGGTGGCCAGCGCAGCCTCGAGCGAAGCGTTGTCACG
Organism: Corynebacterium sp. LK31; assembly: GCF_014335015.1. Lineage (NCBI taxonomy): Bacteria > Bacillati > Actinomycetota > Actinomycetes > Mycobacteriales > Corynebacteriaceae > Corynebacterium > Corynebacterium sp. LK31. The sequence goes on from NZ_PDGW01000013.1 coordinate 22,441, forward strand.
GATACCGCCGGAGAGCTCCACCTTCACGTCGAGCTTGCCCACCACGTCGGCAAGCAGGTCGTAGTTCGAACCGCGACCGAACGCGGCATCGAGGTCGACCAGGTGGATCCACTCAGCGCCTGCGTTCTGCCAATTCATGGCAGCTTCCAGCGGTGCACCATAGGAAGTCTCGGTTCCAGCAGCACCCTGAACAAGGCGCACAGCCTGGCCATCGGCTACGTCTACAGCGGGCAGCAGGGTCAAACTCATGGGGGCTCTACTCTCTTCGACTTTTGGGCGTTGTGGCGATTGTCACAACGATGCTTGTTGCTAGTTATCTCAGTATAGGTGGTCTAGGTGGCGAAACTCCGTCACCTACCAGGTAGTGCGGTTAGGGCAAATACTACCGATTGGGCAACTACAGCGTGTCCACCCAGTTCTGCAGCAGCTTCAACCCTGCTTCACCAGACTTCTCAGGGTGGAACTGCGTGGCCCACAGCGGACCGTTTTCCACGGCTGCGATAAACCGATCGGATTCGTGGGCAGACCACGTCACCAGCGGCGGAGCGATGCGAGAATCCGTATTAAGGTCCCACTTGCGCACACCGTAGGAGTGGACGAAGTAAAAACGCTGATCTTCCAGTCCCTTAAACATCTTTGAGCCTTCCGGTACTTCAACCGTGTTCCAGCCCATGTGCGGCAGAATCGACGCCTCGAGACGCTCGACAGTACCGGGCCATTCACCACAACCCGGGGTGCCGGTGACAGCTGCGGATGCGTCGGTCTCCGCTGCGTGGATGCCGTCGGCGTACTCGACGCCGCGGTCAAAGAGCACCTGCATACCGACGCAGATTCCCATCACTGGTCGACCACCTGCGAGTCGAGAGCCGATCAGGCGCGGCCCTTGTACTCGATGCAAACCCTCCATGCATGCGACATAGGCGCCGACGCCGGGAACGAGCAGACCATCGGCCTCCATCACGGTCTTCGGATCGGCGGTCACAATAACCTCGGCACCCGTGGTGGCCACAGCGCGCTCAGCTGAACGCAAATTACCGGAGCCGTAATCAAGGATGGCAACGGTCGGGGTCTTCGTCGAAGGTGAGACTTGTTCCATAGTTGGACATTTTAAGGCGCTGGGAATCGATGTTTGCCACTTACCCCAAGAAAACTGCCTGGACAGGAAAAAGTGCTGGTATACAACTACCGAATACCTTGGTAAACTCAAGGTTAACAACAGGTTAACTAAGTTATTGATTTATCCCTAATACTCCTGATTACTTTTCACAGAGAGGCTCCGACGCTATGACTACCGCATCCGTTCTTAGTAAATCATTTGCCATTGTCCGCGAGGACCTTCACCGGCTCTACGGTGCAGCCTGCGATGCTGCGACTATCGATTCCATCCTCGACGATGTCATTGCAGAGCTGTCCAGCTCTGCGAAGGTGACTAACTTCCTCCCCGTCCTCGCCGAACGCGAGGCCACCGAACGCATCAAGGCCGCGAGCGGATGCAAGGACTTCGCCCCGCGCCAAGAGATTCTCTTTGCCGATAGCCGCGGTTCCGGCCGTAGCCAGATTGCCACTGCCCTGGCCTACCACCTGGTTGGTGACGAAGTCTTTATCCGCACTATCGGCCTCAATCCAGAGGATGGCCTGAACCCTCGCGTCGTCGCGGCTCTTCACGACCGTGGCGTGGACACCTCACGCCTCACCCAAAAGGCGATTACTCCCCGCGTTTCCCACCGCGCCGACGTTGTCGTACTCATGGGCATCGACGAGACACCAGCAGTCTCCGGCGACCGCTACGTGGAATGGGATGTCGCAGATCCGGACAGTCTCACAGACGATGAGCTCCAGTCGCTTATCGACGATATCGAAACCCGCCTGCGGGCTCTCTTCACCGAGATGGACGTCGCCGTCGCGTAAACAGGCACGGCTGACCCCACACCGGGGGTGCATTTATTAACCAAAAAGACTGGCTGCGCAAGAACTTGCGCAGCCAGTCTTTTTCAAACGTCTCTTTGTATGTAGTTACTTCTTCTTGCGGTCCCGAACCGTCAAACGCGTCACTGCATTCTTTGCCGGGCGGGCAACACGCACAGCGGCCTCCGGCGTACGACGCTTGACGGCATCTCCCAGACGACGCAGCGTAGCGCGGGTGTTCTGGTACTCCGCCACGCGGTGCTTTCCGATGATTCGGTCGAGCACCGCACCAATGAGACCAACTGCCAGCAGAGCTGCCGCAAAGGCAAAGACAGCCGGGTACGGACGGAGTGCGGCCGCAGCTACGGCTCCCAGAACGAACGAGCCGATACCAGTGCCCGAGTCAAAGGACATGTTCCAGAAGGCACTGGCCTCAGCAGTACGGTCACGCGGCAGGCGGGCAAACATCAGCAGCAGAGCCTCATTTTGCACTATGCCGAAGCCCGCGCCGTAGAAAACGGCCGCAACCAGCAGCAGCCAGGCCGACAAATCAAAGAGAACCACGCCGGACATCATCAGCAGGCCAATAAAACCACTGATCAATGCCGGAATCAGCAGAATTCCAGCCTCCGACTTCCGGTCGGCGTAGATTCCTGCGAAATAACGGAACACCATCTGCGCGCCACCGAGAACAGACAGCGACAGGCCAGCCACAACCGCACCGGAGACCAGATCAATTTCGCGAGCTGCCGGGGCAAGGAATGCGGAAATACCACCAAAGCCCATCGCAATCGTGCAAATTGCGAGCGCGGGAATGGCCACCAGCTTCCATGTGGCAACGTGCTCAACGGGGCTCGGCTGAGTTGCTGCAGATCCGGGCACAGGATCGCCGACGTCTTCCTTGCCGCCCTTGCCCTCCTTCGGCGCTGGCTTAATCTTCGGGATAAAGAGTGCCATCAACGAACCGACAAGCGAGATGACGGCGCCCAGGACATAAACAGGGGTGTAAGAACCCGTCTTGTCCGCAATGATTAGTCCTAGTGGCAAGAAAATGAGCTCAGATAAACCAACTGCCACACCGAGAACGCCAGAGGCCTTACCCAGAAATTTCATTGGCACTAGCTCGGCAATCAATGCGGACTCGGCGACAGTCAACGCACCGAAGCCCATACCGCGGAGAACCGCAATGATGAGCACCAAAGCAGCATCGGTGCCAAAGATGTGCAGAATCGTCGGCAAGCCCAGAAACAGACCTGAAATCAGCATGGTCATGCCGTAGCCAAGACGGCGACACATACGTGGAGTCTGCGTCTGTGTGAGAACGGTAGCGGCCATAAAAACACCGGTGTAGGCACCGGCGAGCGAGGTTCCACCGCCATCGTCAAGAATTGCCTGCGGAATGACAGGCATGAGGAGTGACCAGCCACCGAAGGCGGCCATCACGGCGACTAGCGTAGGTACTAGTCCGGGCGCTTTCCACATGCTGTCCAGTTCGTCCAACTGCCTGCGGTCCATCACCCGGGACGCCATTTACTCCATCACTCCTATCAACCACAAAATTGCGCCGGCGAGCGCGATCACAGATAAGAGACCAAGGACAATTGTTCCGACCCTCGATCCGGATTTATAGAGTGACCATGTTCCGCCCACCAGCAGACCAGCGACAATGAACAAAAAATAAGTGCTCAGCGTCGATGCGGTAGACACCTGCGCTAAAAGCACGTCTACAGACGTTGTTACCATCGATTCCCCTAAAATGCCAGCTAAGGCGGATTTTCCGGTTTCCTACAGTGGCCGTCTACTTCAGCTGCGACCTACAGAGTGCCCTTGGTCGACGGCACACCGTGGACGCGCGGGTCGTCCTCGACGGCAGCACGCAGGGCACGGGCCACAGCCTTGTACTCAGCCTCGGTGATGTGGTGCGGATCGCGCCCGTAGAGACAGCGAACATGCAGCGCAATACGGGCATTTAGGGCGAAGGACTCAAAGAAATGCTCGTTGATAACCGTTGCGTAGTGACCACCAATGACGGCAGTCAACATCTGCTCTGGTTCGCCAGTGCCAACGAAGTACGGGCGACCAGACACATCAACCACTGCGTGTGCCAGCGTTTCATCCATCGGGATATAGCAGTCACCAAAGCGACGAATACCAGACTTGTCCCCCAACGCCTGGGCGAAGGCCTGCCCCATCACAATGCCGGTATCCTCCACCGTGTGGTGCGCATCGACCTCGGTGTCGCCGTTGGCGTGCACAGTCAGGTCGAAGCTGCCGTGGGAGCCGAAAGCGGTCAACATGTGGTCGAAGAACGGCAGACCGGTCGAAATATCGGTCTTGCCGGTGCCATCGAGATTCACCGAGCAGACGATGCTCGATTCGCGGGTGGCGCGCTCGACACGGCCAACGCGCTCAGTGCGCTCTGCCTCCAGATGGTCCTTATCACTGAAGTGCATAAGTCAGATCTCTCCTTGTAGTGGGATGTACCGGCAGCATTTCGCTTAAGCCAGCGCGGTCGCTGCCAATTTCTTGGCCGCCGCCAGCAGCGCATCATTTTCGCTGGGCAGACCAATAGTGGCACGGAGACGACCGGGCACGCCAACATCGCGGATGAGTACTCCCTCATCCAAGAAGCTCTGCCATGCCGTCGCGGCATCGGCGAAACGACCGAAGAATACGAAGTTGGAGTACGAGTCAATCACGTCGTAGCCATAGCTGTTCAGGGCGGCTACGACGCGATCACGCTCGTCGGCAAGCTTTGCGACGGTCGACAGCGTCGCATCCGAGTGGCGAAGTGCAACCGTGGCAGCGGCCTGCGTCAACGTCGACAGGTGGTATGGCAGACGTACGAGCATCACAGCATCAATAAATGCCGGGTTAGCAACGAAGTAGCCGAGGCGGCCTCCGGCGAAGTCGAAAGCCTTGCTCATCGTACGGGAGACAACCAGCTTCGACGGGAACTCAGCCAGCAGCGTTGTCGCCGACGGCTCCTCAGTGAACTCGGCGTAGGCCTCATCGACAATGACGATGCCCGGCGCGGCTTCAATAATGCGGCGCAGGTCAGCGAGCGTGGTCAGATTGCCAGTCGGGTTGTTCGGAGTCGTGATGAAGATGACGTCAGGACGGTGCTCGGCAATGGCCGCGAGCGCACTATCCATGTCGATGTCGAAGGTCTCCGGGTCGCGGGCGATGCCGATGAACTCCGTCTGCGTGCCGGACGAGAGGATCGGGTGCATCGAGTAGCTGGGCACAAAGCCCATTGCGCTGCGCCCCGGCCCGCCAAATGCCTGCAGCAGCTGCTGGAGAATCTCATTGGAGCCGTTGGCGGCCCATACCTGGTCGACGGTGATGTCCACGCCGGTCTGGCGGGTGACATAATCGGCGAGTGCGCTGCGCAGTGCTACTGCGTCACGGTCCGGGTAGCGGTTGAGGTCAGAGGCGACCTTCTCCACTTGCGCCACCAGGTCGGCGATGAGGTCATCGGATGGCGGGTACGGGTTTTCGTTGGTGTTCAGGCGAACATCGACGTCGAGCTGCGGGGCACCGTAGGCTTCCTCGCCGCGCAGTTCGTCGCGCAGTGGCAAATCTGCCAGCGCCAACTTGGCTACCGACGGCTGTGGCTGATTCTCAGGCTGGTTGCTCATTAGTTGTTCCCCTTTTCTGCGCCATTGTCCTCAGAGCCGAGAAGCGTCTCAAAGCGGGCACGGATGGCCTCGCCGTGCGCTGGCAGTCGTTCTTCGTTGGCCAGGACTACTACGCTGTCGGCAACTTCCTTCAACGCGGCCTCGTTGTAGTCAATCATGTGGACCGACTTGAGGAAGGTGTGCGTTGACAGGCCCGAGGCGTGGCGGGCGGTGCCGGAGGTCGGCAACACGTGGTTAGAGCCGGCCGAGTAATCGCCCAGTGGCACCGGCGAGAAGCGACCGATGAAGATTGCGCCGGCATTGGTAATGCGTTCGGCATCGGCCTGCGCGTTTTCGGTGTGGATCTCCAGGTGCTCAGCGGCGTAGGCATCTGCAACCTGGATGCCGATATTCATGTCGTCGACAAGCACGATGCCAGACTGATCGCCGGTGAGCGCCTCGCGAACGCGGTCGGCGTTCATGGTGACCTCGTAGCGGTTTTCGACCTCGCGGTCGACGGTGGCGGCGAAATCGGCGTCGTCGGTGATAAGCACGCTGGCGGCCATGACGTCGTGCTCAGCCTGGGAAATCAGGTCGTAGGCGACGGAGACAGGATCAGCGGTGTTATCTGCGAGAATGGCAATTTCGGTCGGGCCAGCTTCGGCGTCGATACCGACGACCGAGCGGCACAGGCGTTTGGCGGCGGTAACGAAGATGTTGCCCGGACCGGTGACCATGTCGACCGGCTCGAGGCTCTCGTTTTCATCGCCGTATGCGAGCAGTGCGACGGCCTGTGCACCACCGACGGCCCACACCTCGGTCACGCCAAGCAGCTTGCAGGCAGCCAGGATGGTCGGGTGCGGCCAGCCGTCGTTGTCGGCCTGCGGCGGAGAGGCGACGACGAGGGACTCCACACCAGCTTCCTGAGCTGGGATGACGTTCATCAATACGGACGACGGGTAGACGGCGTTGCCCCCGGGGACGTAAAGACCGACGCGCGAAACCGGAATCCACTTCTCGCGGACAATGCCGCCGGGCAGAATTTCAACAGTCTTATCATTCGGCTTCTGAGCAGCGTGGAACGCGCGCACGCGCCCGATGGACTCCTGCAGAGCAGAGCGGACATCGTCTTCCAGCGCAGCTTCCGCGGCATCGATAACCTCCGCTGGAACGCGCATGGATGCCGGACGAATACGGTCAAACTTCTCGGAGTACTCCATCGCCGCTTCCACACCACGGACTGCCACGTCATCGACAACGGGCTTGACCGTGGGAATCATCGAATCAACGTCTGCCGCACCACGCGGCAACACTCGACGCAGAGTGGCGGTGGTGGGAGTCTGACCGCGAAGATCAATAGTGGACAACATAATTAATTAGTAACCGCCTATTCGCACGATGGATTCATACGTGAGCACTTCAGAGTGACAAAGAAATGACAACAAAGTATTGAAAATCTGGGTCAAAGCCAAAGACTTTATCCACGGTTTTCGCTACTATTCGCCCTTAAAGGCACCCTTGAGTATGAACTAAGCATATCTTTCTCACGTTAGGTTCATACCGATTGCCCCATTTAACCCCTCATACTGTGGCGCAAGTTAGCTCCGCCACAGTGACCCATTACAGTGTTAAGGAAAGTAGTAACCAGTCGTAGAAAGGTCAGCTGTTGAACCAGGAAGGAAACAGCCCGGATTTGCCGGAGCTCGTCGCAGCCTATGCAGACGCGACCGCAGCCGACAATTCCCTGGCCACGCGCCAACTGGAATCAGTTTTCGCGCATCATTTCTACAACCCACAGCTCTTTTCTGACCCGGAAGCCCACGGCGTTACCGAACACGTCGGCGCGTTTTACCGCATAGTCCGCGAGGTCACCGAATCGCTCGGCATGATGACGGCTGCGCACGATGCCGCCCTGAACTGGATGGTATGGGCATCCGATAACGACAACGTCCCGGAGTACTGGCGCGCCCGGGCACGGCTAGCGGCGGATGAAGCCCGCCGCTACACCACCTTTATCGCCGATGGCCCCACCTCTGCTGCCGCAGAGACCGAAATCCCACTCATCGCACGCATGAGCAGGGAGATCACCTCGTACCGGGCACTCGTGCTTGCCGACGATCTGGATGCCCCAACCAGCAGTCACAGCGCGGTGACCACGGATGCGGATGGGCCGCGGCCGCAGGAATCGTCGGCAAGCGAAGAAGCGGAGGAGCCGTTTAGCCCACGCCAGTGGAAGAAGCGGGCGGCACTGACTGACGCGCTGATTCGGATTGCAAGCGCCCTGCGAAAGGTCAACCGCGAGGACTTGGCACGGGAGCTGCACGAGATGATTCGTGCACTGCCAAATGAGGATAAGTTTGAGTCGATTGCGCTGGCGAAGACTCTGACGGAGGCATCACTGCTGCACCGAGCCGGGAAAGTCGTCGACGCAGCGCGACTTTGCGCCTCACAGCTCAATGCAATCGGTAACCGCTCCGTAATCGCGGGCCTTGAGCTGAGGCAGAATTTGGCACGGTACTCGATAGAGACAGGTAATAGCGATACCGCGTTCCGAATGCTGTCAAACAACGTGGCAGTCGCGGACCAGCACAGACTGGACACTGACTATATTCTCGCGGTTCGTGAGATGGCAGACATCAACTTCGAGGTGGCACACAACAAGCCCGATGCCGGGGAGATGCTGAAGCTAACTCAGCGCGCCCAGGATGTGTCGGCAGACTACCCCAACTGTGAAGTCACCATGGAAATCGCGCTGCTGAAGGCAACGGCACTGTACGAGCTCGGAGATTTCCACCATGCCGGCCAGGAAGCGGAGTCGGTTGCAAAGTGGTCTGAGCCTACCCAGGATTCCGCACGTACTGATTTTTCCTGTGCCATTGCGGCGGAATCGGCAGTCCAAGAAGGCAATACTGAGCATGCCGCAGTACTCTTCGACGCACTGGCCGATATTCGTGCCGGATACTCGTCCCCGATTTCGCCTGCGGAAACTCTGATGGATGCCGCACTATCACTCAGTAACGTGGGCGCTACAAGTGAACTGACTGACCACCTGATGGAACGCTCACGTGGCTACGTGGTTGGGTCCTGGGAATCGGCCAAGTGGCATGAAGCACAGGCGCTGTTGTGCTGGTCTGTGTGGGACAACGACGGCGTGTACAAGTACGCCGACGAAGCTGCCGAGCTTTTCTTAGAAGCCCACGCCCCTGCCGACGCCGCCCGCACACTGACCATCGCGGTGCGTGCTGCTGCTAGTGATAACAATGAGGAACGCGCCCGCCGGTTCGCGGTTCGCATCGGCGACCTAGTCGGCCCGGATCACCCGGTGCGCGATGAAGTTCGTGGACTAATGCGTAGCTTTTCAAACCCGGCTTAACAGCGCACCCGACTGCACAGGTCTGAAAAACAAAGCAGTTTTTGCATCTTCCCGATGCCACGGGCGAAGATAGTCCAATGGTCTGGTGGGAAGAAGAAAACTCTGAGTCTGGAATTCAAGTTGGCGATTGGGATACCGGCATCGCGGCCGACTACGCGTCAGGGAATTCAGAAAACGCATCAGCAACGGAGAACTCGTCCGAACCCCTGGACTTTCCTCCCCTGCCCAATCCGCTAAAGGCATTACCGGACTCACTTCCGGAGCTGCTGGTTATTTCCCGCAGGGCCGGTGCCACGCTCGACCACGTCACCAGTTGGCGCGCTGTCACCAAGTTCGCCCACACGCACTGGTTAGCCGACGCGCCTACCAACTCCCCCGATGTCGTTGGCGAATTCCACGCACTCAGGCACGCAGTCGCCGACCAACTGGAATTAGTAGAAGAAGCCGCTGCTGCACGCGCCGAGTGGCTGCGCTGGGCAACTGAGGCCAACATCCGCCCCGCGATCTTGCACGCACGCTCCTACGGAGCATTCGCCGAGGCAGAGGCCTTCATCGACGCCAACCCAGGTGATGCCATCACCGGCCGGCGCCCCGAGGACTCCGAAATCCCCGAGCTGATCAGGCTTACTAAGGACATCGTCGCCACCACTCCACAGCCCGGGGAGGCCTATTACTACCTGGTCAGCGCGGCTGTTGCTGGTGCCGCAGCATCGCTGGCGCGCCGGGCGGAAATCGCCGGTCAACTCTCTGAATGGTCCGCACGCTGGGCACCAAAGCGAAGCAGTTTTGATGACCGCAAGCTATTGGAGGCGCAGCTCGCGCACAGCCGTGGTGAGCTGCGCAGGGCCGCCCGCATCGCAGCCAGCGTCGCGGCAGCCCCTCAGTCGGAACCCGTCACCACGACGATTGAAGCTCGCCAATTCCTGGCTTTCCTCTCTCTGGAAGCTGGTGAGGAAGCGGAGGCAATCCGCCAGCTACGCCCAATCGTGCAGGCTGGTCTCGATGCAGGACTCACGGTCGCGGTGCTTCGCAGCGTGCGTCTGCTCTGTGCGCTTCTCAACGCCCACGGCGATTTCGCGGAATCCGCCGCAATTGCCCGCCGCGCGCTCGCCAGCGCCGAAGGCATTCCGGTCAACCCCATCACCATGGATATCCAGCTCGTTCTGGCCCGCAGTCTCCTCGACGCCGACGAGGTTGACGAGGCGCTGCGCTTTGCCGAACCAGTTGCGCACTGGTCAGCATTTACCGCCGATGAAGAACGCACCGACGCGGCTTTTTCTATTGCCTCCGCAGCCGCGGGTCTCGGCAATAATCCCCGCCAGGCGGCAAAGCTGCTCATCGAACACGGCGAGCACCTTGAACGCAACGGCGATACCAAGGGCGCTGCCAAGGCCTACCGCCAGGCTGCACGTTCCATCATTCATGTCATTGACCTGGTCATTTCCGAAGAGGGCTCCGAATTCACCGCCGAGATCGTCTCCGAGGACGCTTCCGCCGTCATTGACCACACGCTCAACGAGGCTGAGGACCTTCTGCTGCGTTCTCAGAAGCTCATCTCCGACGACTGGTCACTCGCCGACTGGCACGACGATGCCGCCTACGTCTTCTACTCCGCTGGCCGCGACACTTTGGCCATCAACCATGTGGAAGCCGCCGCGAAGGGCTACCTGCAGTCCGGCGATGGCGAGGAAGCCGCCCGCGCGCTGCTGGCGGGGGTTCGATACCGTCTCGACGCGGGTGATTCCGACGGTGCCGCCGCCTACGCCCGGCGCGTCGAAGAGCTTCTGCCCCGCGACGTGTGGGAAGGCCATCCTGTTCTCGATGCCCTTGACGTCATCATCATTCAATCGCTTGACGACGAATACTAGCGCCCCGCCCACTTCGGTGCTGGCGGTGGCACAAAGTAGAGTGTTAGGTCATGACTACTTCTGGTGATTCCGCGACTTCTAGCCCGCAGCAGCTTTTCGACGCCGCCACGGCATTGGCTGAGGAAAACAACCTCTGGGAAGCAGCCCTAACTCTGATGCAGGGGTTCGAGGAGCTCGGCGACGAGGCGGATGCTCCGCAGACCGACAGTCTGGGGCGCCCCATCCGTGGCTCTGCACCGAAGCTGATGGACAAGGCCGCGGACTGGTTGGATTTGCTGGATAACCTGGAGAAAGACGGCTTCGAGCCGACTGCGGACACCCCTCCGCGCCACTTGCGCTGGGCGATGTGGCACACCTTGAACGGCCAGGCAGAGATTCGTCGAGGACATCAAGGGCGCGCCATTGATCACCTGGAGTTGGCGGCGGGACTTTTCCAGTCCGATAACCTCAATATCCAGGCCGTGCCTCTGCTTGCACAAATTGCACAGTGCCACCTGCATTTGGGCGATGTCGCTGCTGCAGAGAAGGCGCTTTACCGCGCACAGGAAACCTGTGATGAGCAATCGCGGGAGCGCTGGGGGTCGGCACTAAGCGAGATTGGCGCGGAAATCGCCCGTCGCTTGTAGGCGAAGCTGCGAAGCGATACCGGGGGCTGATTCAGCTACTGCTCGTCGAAGTCGAGTCCGACATCGAACACCTTGGCCGAGTGGGTTAGCGCGCCCACAGCCAGGTAATCGACACCACAGGACGCGTACTCACGAGCCACATCGATGGTCAGTCCACCAGAGGACTCAAGCTGCGTGGCCGGAGAAATCTGCGAGCGGCGCTGCACCGCAATCTGGGTCTCCCAGACCTCGAAGTTGTCCAGCATGACGATGTCCGGCTTCATCGGCAGGATCTCATCGAGCTGTGCGAGGGTATCGACTTCCACCTCACACGGCAGCTCCGGGTACTGATCCCGCACCCTCTTCAACGCACCGGACACGGAACCGACAGCCACCACGTGATTGTCCTTAATCAGTGCTTCATCGCCCAAAGCGTAGCGGTGGTTAATTCCGCCGCCGCAGGTCACAGCATACTTTTCCAGGTTGCGCAGCCCCGGCAGCGTCTTTCGGGAATCGCGCACCCGCGCACCGGTGCCGATAATCGCGTCAGCCCACTGGCGCGTCGCAGTAGCTACACCACTGGCGTGCGTGAGGATATTCAGCATTGTCCGCTCAGCAGTCAGCAACCCCCGAGTCGGCGCAGAAATCGTTGCCAGCACTGTGCCAGGACGCACCAGGGTGCCATCTTCAACGTGCTTTTCGACGGTGAACTCACCCGAGATGACCTCCTGCAGCGTCCACTCCACCGCATCGATTGCCGCGATAACGCCCTCTTGCCGGGCCACCAGGCGGGCGAGTGCCTGCGCAGATGCCGAGACTGTCGACAGCGAGGTCACATCCGGCCCGAAGCTCATGTCTTCCTGTAGTGCCGTCCGAATGAGGCCACGGGTGATGTTTTCGTTCAGCACCCCGCGCAGAGTGTCCTTCTCAAGAGTCATGGTTAGCTAATCCCCATCCTTTTCAAACCAAGTGTGGCACCCCAAAGTATATGGTCGTGCCAATGCTGCTTCGACGACTTTCCTTGCGGCCACGACCTGAACCGATTGCGGGAGCCGATCGATAACCGCCAACGCCTGCCGCAAGCTCTGCTCATTACGCGTTACACCAGCGCCTTCCTGCATCGCCGTCTGCAACCGGAAAAGCTGCCGTGGTTCCAGTTCTGACCGTGGCTGAGGCAGGCTTTCAACGGCCGCTGCGAATTCCTCGTCCCCGACCGGCACAGCGTGTGTTTCAGCGACTTTTTCGACCACCCGCTTGCCGACGACCAGGCCCTCCAGCAACGAATTGGAGGCCAACCTGTTGGCACCGTGGAGCCCTGTTGCGGAGCATTCGCCGGCCGCATAGAGGCCCGGCACACTAGTTGCACCGAATGGGTCGACGGCAATACCACCACAGGTGTAGTGGACCGCCGGGGCCACGGGAATGAGGTCCTTGGTCGGATCAATCTCCGCTGCGGTCAGGCCCGCTGTGATCGTCGGAAAGCGGGCGGCGAAGTTGTCGATGTGACGTGCGTCGAGGAAGACGTGGTCCTCGCCGAGCTCGCGCATGCGAGTCGCGATGGCGCGCGAGACGATATCGCGCGGAGCCAGGTCCCCGCGAGGGTCAACGCCGGCGGTCACACTGTTGCCCCGGGAGTCGACGAGAATGGCTCCTTCACCACGGACAGCCTCGCTGATGAGATGGCGTCGGCCGGTGCCATCTGATGCCGAGCGCTCGTCATAGAGCACCGTCGGGTGAAACTGGATAAACTCCATGTCCCGAATCTCCGCGCCAGCATCGGAGGCCATGCCGATAGCCTCACCGCGGGCACCCGAGGGGGCCGTGGTCGCGCGGTAAATATGGCCCACGCCGCCGGTAGCCAGCAGAGTGGCGCCTGCTCGAATAGCTCCACCCCCACGGGGATCCGCTACCAGCGCCCCCAGCACGCGGCCGTCTTTGCCAACGATGAGCTGGCGCGCTGTGGCGTTTTGTAGTACTCGCACGCCGGTAACTGAGGCTTCTAGGGCGCGCTCGATTTCAGCACCAGTGGCGTCACCGCCGGCATGAATGATGCGCCGCGCGTGGTGTCCGCCCTCTTTGGTGCGGGAATATACGGCCGGGTTATCCCGCGCCGGGTCGAATGTAGCGCCTAGCCCTATCAGCCACTCGGTCGCCGCAGCGCCAGCACGGATGATAGAAGCCACGGCCCCTTCATCGCAGTGGCCGGCACCGGCATCGAGAGTATCCGCGATGTGGGAATCAGTGGTGTCATCGAACCCATTGGCCACATGGCCGCTGGGGTCGTCGTCAAGCCCGACGACCGCGAGCCCGCCCTGTGCGAGATTCGTGGCCGCATCGGCGAAACGTAGCTGTTTGCGGGCACCGACGCGCCACTCGACGCTGTCGATAACCAGCACGTCGAGGCCGAGCTCAAGGGCCCGACGCGCAGCACTGAGCCCTGCGACTCCCCCGCCGATGACGAGGAAGTCACACGTCAGTGTCCAACTGTCGAATGATGGGCGCAGACCAAACGTGTTACTCGCCTCCGCCTGGGTTACCGATGGCGATCATGCGCTCGACAGAAGCGCGTGCCTTGTCGGCGACATCCGGCTCGACATCGACTTCATCAGTGCCCTCAACGAGGCAGCGCAGCAGAGCCGCCGGAGTGATGAGCTTCATGTACGAGCAGGAAGCGCGGTCGTTGACCGGCTCAAAGTCGACATCCGGCGCGGCCTTGCGCAGCTGGTGGAGCATGCCCACCTCAGTGGCCACGAGCACCTTGCCGTTGGGCTTGTTCTCCTTCAGCTTCTGCGCCTCGGTCAGCATCTCGCCGGTGGAGAGCATCTGCACGCGCTCGGGCTCGATGGTGCCTTCACCTGCGAGGTAAATCGCAGAGTTCGCGCAACCGCACTCCGGGTGAATGAACAGCTGCGAATCGGCGTTCTCTTCCGCGCGGTGCGCGAGTTCCTCACCGTTGATGTTGGCGTGGACGTGGCACTCACCAGCCCATACCTTGATCTTGTCGCGGCCGGTCTCACGGCGGACGTGTGCGCCGAGGAACTGATCCGGGTTGAACAGGATCTCCTGGTCTTCCGGGATGGACTTGACCACGTCGACGGCGTTGGAGGAAGTACAGCAGATGTCGGTCAGAGCCTTTACGTCTGCCGTGGTGTTGACGTAGCTGACTACCAGTGCGCCGGGATTCTCTGCCTTCCACTCGGCCAGTTCATCTGCGGTGATGGAGTCCGCCAGGGAGCAGCCGGCGCGCTCGTCCGGAATAAGGACGGTCTTCTCTGGGCTCAGAATTTTGGCGGTTTCCGCCATGAAGTGGACACCACAGAAGACGATGACGTCGGCATCGGTTTCCGCAGCGATGCGGGAAAGTCCGAGGGAGTCGCCTGTGTAATCGGCAATATCCTGAATCTCCGGCAGCTGGTAGTTGTGCGCAAGAATTACGGCATTGCGTTCGCGGGCGAGGCGCTTAATCTCCTGGGCCCAGCGCTCATCTGCAATTACGCCACCGTAGCGGCCATCTTTATCGACTACCGATTCGTACAGATCCGATTCAAGGCGCGGCAGGCTGGAAGCATTGGCCGCAAGGCTGGTATTCACGGAAAACTACGTCCTTACTTCAATGGGCTGTGGCTACGACCGGAGAAAACGCCGTCACCGTTACCGGCAACGGTCCCCGGAGGCATTCGCAGCGGACTCAAACGGGCAAGTGCAAGAGACCTAAGCTCGCCACACAATATCGAAAAAGCCCCTAATCGGGGCGAATACTGACATCGAGGACGAACCTATTTCCCAAAATTGTAAGGCTTGTATAAGCCTATTTCCCAATAACTACCCCTGTTCAGTAGGAATTAGTGCTTTACGACGGCTCCCGCGCAGAACCTCACCGTCTCACTTAGTGACCGAATCTGCGTCCGCAGCATTGTCTGCAGCGCTCTCGTTGCCTTCCGTGAAGTCCGTTTGGAACAGCACCCGGGACCACAGTGCGAGCATGGCAACCAGTGGCGCGACCAGCAGTGCTACATAGGTTTTGAAGTCTGGAATCACCGAGAACTTATCGCCCGGCTGCATTCCCGCCAGATCCGGCTGGAGCAATGCCGCAACCGACTGACCGACGAGGTACGTCACTGCTGCGCTCATCAACGCGGAGAAACCTGCCCATCCAATTGCCGTGAGCATCTGCACAGGAGTCGTGATGGCACGGTTTCGGAAGGTAGTAATTCCCAGCACCAGGCCGCTGATGGCAGTGACAGCAACAAACCAGAGCAGCCCGATAAAACCAGCGTCAACGGTTTCCTGAATAATCGCCAGTTGGTTATCTGGGAGCATTTGCACCTGCTGCTTGGGGCGCAGGAATGCCCAGGCCACTCCGGCTATCGTTCCCGTTACAACGGAGAAGAGAACAATACCCGAGGCCATTGCCACGCTCTGCTTTTCAACGTGCGGGACTCGGGTATTTTTCATGGTCATAGTTGACTAACTTACCTCACGGCGCACATCCAGTACTAGCGTGCCCGAATGGCGCACTAGCACAACCAGCGCCTTTTATCGCTGCTCCAACATAACGGAGTCCACTTCGCCGTGGCGCGAGCACTTTGCAGTCCAGCCGTCCGGACGCACCTGCACCACCATCCGGCGCCCACAGAGCTGGCAGAATCGAGGCGCCTCCAGTCCAGCTTTTGCACCATAGGAGCGTTCGCGCACTTCACCAGCTTCGAGGTCGGCGCCGGTAAAAGGATCGAACTTGGGATCGTCTCCCAGCACCATGGCCTGGAGCAGCTCCGTGGAGTCGACTTTCTTACCCCGCGTCGCACGCGGGCTAGATGTCCGAGGCTTAGACAGTTGCATTGAGGGCCTTAATTGGAAGTCGTACCTTGCCAAGCATGTCCAGATCCTGCTCCGCCGGACGGCCCAGCGTGGTCAGGTAATTACCGACAATGACAGCGTTGATACCGCCGAGCAGCCCCTTTTCTGCGCCCAGGTCGCCCAGGGTGAGCTCACGACCACCAGCAAAACGCAGGATGGTCTTCGGCAGAGCCAAGCGGAAGGCACCGATGGCACGCAGTGCGTCCTTGGCTGGCATCGGCTCGCGACCGGCGAACGGAGTGCCCGGACGCGGGTCGAGGAAGTTCATCGGCACCTCGGTCGGGTTGAGCTCCGCCAGGTCCTGAGCGAACTCGGCACGCTGCTCAAGGGTCTCTCCCATACCCAGGATGCCGCCACAGCAGACCTCCATACCGGCTTCGCCGACCATACGCAGGGTGTCATGACGTTCTTCCCAAGTGTGGGTGGTCACGACCTGCGGGAAGTAGCTCTTGGCGGTCTCGAGGTTGTGGTTGTAGCGGTGAATACCAGCCTTGGCCAGGCGATCCACCTGCTCCTGCGTCAGAATGCCCATAGAGGCGGCCACATTAATGTCCACCTCTGCCTGAATGGCGGCGACAGCCTGTTCCATCTGGCTGAGCAGTCGCTCGTCCGGCCCCTTTACTGCAGCAACGATGCAGAACTCAGTCGCACCCGACTTTGCGGTCTGCTTAGCGGCGTCCACCAGCGCCGGGATATCCAGCCATGCCGAACGCACCGGGGACTCGAACAGACCCGACTGCGAACAGAAGTGGCAGTCCTCTGGGCAGCCGCCAGTCTTCAGCGAGATAATGCCTTCAACCTCGACCTCTTCGCCGCACCACTTCAAGCGCACCTCATGCGCCAGTGCCAGCAGATCCTCGATGCTGTCGTCATCGAGGTTCAGAACTGCCAGGGTCTCCTCATAGTTCAGCCCCTCACCGCGGCCGAGCACCTTTTCTCGGGCGAGTTCCAAAATGTCCTGCTGCTGTTGAGTCATGGGGGTGATGCTCCTTGAGGCTGGGGATAAAACTTGAACACCGTTTCAGAAGTTGTTCAGTTATCAAACTTAATACCGCAGCTACAGAATGTCGAACAGGGTTCAATTCCCGTCGTGTCGCGGATTTACGCTCCCCATTTCAGCCTTGAGACATCTTCCAGATGATTCTTCTTTCGTCTACGGTAGGCAGTGTGCAATTGACCAAGGACATCATTGTCGACGCAGCTCTCACCATTCTCAACGAGTACGGACTCGGCGATCTCACGATCCGCCGCCTGACTCGCCACTTGGGTACCGCCGCTGGCGCAATGTACTGGCACTACCCTTCCAAGCAGGCACTGCTGGGCGCCGTCGCTGACCGCATCTTGGCTCCCTGCACAGAGTTTTCCGCCACAGGCGATTGGCGTGCCGACATCGAAGCCGTCGCCGAGCTGCTCTACTCCTGCCTCACCGCTCATCGGGATGGCGCCGAGGTCGTCTCGGCCGCGCTCGCTACGGGCACCGCCACGATTCGCCCCGAACAACTGCTTGCCGACGTCCTGGAGAATGCATCCGAAACCTCCATCAGCACCCCATCAGCGGGTGATACCGCGTCTGTCCTCGTGTACTTCATTCTCGGTGCGACAGTCGACCAGCAGACAGCCATCGCGCTTAATCTAAATGGCGCCAAGGGCGTTTCCGACAATGGTGATGCCAGTGGCGAGAACACCGCCGGTAAGGACGCTGAGGTCGCGACTTCCCCTGAAGATACGGCTACACAGACAAAAGAGCTCGGCCGCCAGCGCATTGCACTGGGAACCGAGCTCTTTATCGCCGGAATTGCGGGGGTTGCGGGGACTAAGGGAATTGCAGGTCACTAAGCCCCGCTGAAACAATCACGCTCACGGTCACGCCCCGGCGCTAGAGCACCAGAGCTGCTACCCAACCAGCTGCCAGCAGCGGCAGGTTGAAGTGCAGGAAGGTCGGAATAACCGAATCGCGAATGTGGTCGTGCTGCCCGTCGGCATTGAGACCCATCGTCGGGCCGAGCGTCGAGTCCGATGCCGGCGAACCAGCATCGCCCAGAGCACCTGCAGTACCAATGATGGCGACGGTAGCCATCGGCGAGAAGCCCAGCGATACACACAACGGCACATAGATGATGGCGATAATCGGCAGCGTCGAGAAGGACGAACCAATACCCATCGTGACCACCAGACCAACGACCAGCATGGCGAATGCAGCGGCAGGCTTGTTGCCCGCAAACAGCTCTGCAGTAGCGGTCACCAGCGGCTCGATCTGGCCGGACTCCGACATCACCGAGGCGAAGCCCTGTGCAGAAATCATGATGAAACCAATCAGGGCCATCATCTTCATACCGGCGGTGAACACGTCGTCCGCCTCACGCCAGCGCACGGCGCCGGTGAGCATGAAGATTGCCAGACCAGTGAGTGCACCAATCAGCAACGGATCGGCATCGGTCTCCATAGAATTCATCACAATCTGGACGACGAAAGTCACCACGATTGCAACGAGAGCAACGATAACTCGGTACTTCGACACCGGTTCGTCAGACTGGGTTTCTGCGTGTGAGGACTGGGCAATCGGCCGATCTTCGTAATGCCGTGGCTTCCGGTAGGAGAAAAATACGGCAATGGCCAGACCGGCCAGCATGCCGAGAGCCGGGATGCCCATCGTCATCATGATGTTGATATTGGAAACATCAAGGCCAGCATTCTCGATGTTCCCCAGCAGGATGTCGTTCAGGAAGATAGAACCGAATCCGACCGGAACCCACATGTAGGTGGTGACCAAACCGAAGGTCATCACACTGGTAATCATTCGACGGTCGATGTTGAGGCGGTTAAATACCGGCAACAGCGGCGGAATAATCAGCGGGATAAACGCAATGTGAACTGGGATGAGGTTCTGCGACATGATCGCCATGGCCAAAATGCCGGCGACCATGCCCCACTTGGTCCATGCCTCTGCCTTAGATTTAGCGCCTTCATCCTCCGTGCCGATCTTGGCAATCAGCCAATCGGCCAGCAGTTTGGGCAGCCCGGAGGATGCCACTGCCATGGCAAAGGCACCCAGCATGGCATAGCTCAGGGCAATCTTCGCACCACCAGAGAGGCCTTCCTGGAAGGCAACCATTGTGGCATCGAGCCCCATACCGGCGGAAAGACCACCGACTAAGGCGCCAATAAACAGCGCTAGCACAACGTGTACCCGGCAGACCGCCAGGATTAGCATCACCAAAACGGCGAGAAGAACGGCATTCATAAGGAAAATATTAAGGCAACCTTAAGTATTTCCAGCAACCGGGGCTAGAAAGATTTCACCCCAAAATCTTTACACCCCGGCTAATGCGGCTAATCAATCGAGACGAGTCCCTGGCCGCCCTGCACTGCGTCGCCGACTTCAACATGAATAGAGCCGACGGTGCCTGCAGCCGGGGCCGTAATCTCGGTTTCCATCTTCATTGCCTCGAGAATGAGCAGCACCTCCCCAGCCTCAATCTTCTGGCCTTCCTCGACCAAAATCTTACTGACCGAACCTGCCAGTGGCGCCACCACCGAATTGGCGGAGACACCCGAGACACTAGCGGTGGCCGGCTCAACGGAAGCGCTCGACGATCCACCCAACACGATGGGCGAAAGACGCTTGGGCTCCTCAACTACTTCAACGTCGACATCGTAGGCAATGCCGCCGACAGTCACTTTCAATTTCATGGCTCAACAATCCTCACGTAACAAAAGTCAATGAGTCAGACTCAATTAAGTCGGTTATCGAAAATTTCCAACTAACGCAGGTTGTGCTGCTGCTGGATCTGGCGTCCCTGCGCAGCCCACGTCTTATGGCGGTTGTATCGAATTGCCTTCACCTTGCCGCGATTGCCCAGGTACGCAGACACCGCTGCCGAAATGGCGATGACAGTATCCTCGGGGATATCTGCGTCCACGCGTTTGCGCAGTTCAGCCAACTCGCTCTCTGCCTGATTCAGTCGTGCCGTGGCCTTCTGCAAGCTTGTCGAGGTCGCATCCAACCGGTCGGTCAGTTCAGCGACGAGCGCTCGCAGCTCCTTAATCTCACCGATGCCGTCAGACATTACTGTGGCCCCAATCCGTGCTTCTTGGCCGGGCGAACCTCGCGCTTGTTACGCAGAACCGACAGTGCGTCAGCCACACGCAGGCGGGTTTCCGCCGGGTCAATCACGTCGTCGACCAGTCCGCGCGAGGCGGCGACATACGGCGTCGAGAAGCGTGTCTTGTATTCGGCGATACGCTCGTCGCGCACGCGCGCCTGCTCTTCCTCGTCGCCCGCGGCGGCAATTTCCTTTCGGAAGACCACGTTGACCGCACCCTCTGCGCCCATCACCGCAATTTCCGCGGTCGGCCATGCGAATACATAGTCCGCGCCGAGGTCCTTCGAGCACATCGCCAGGTACGCACCGCCGTAGGCCTTACGCATGACGACGGTCACCTTGGGCACAGACGCTGCGGAGTATGCGTAGAGCATCTTTGCGCCGTGGCGGATGATGCCGCCATGCTCCTGG
The DNA here is from genome assembly GCF_014335015.1 of Corynebacterium sp. LK31. NCBI lineage: Bacteria > Bacillati > Actinomycetota > Actinomycetes > Mycobacteriales > Corynebacteriaceae > Corynebacterium > Corynebacterium sp. LK31. The sequence continues at coordinate 43,183 of NZ_PDGW01000013.1, forward strand.
GTGACGCCCGGCATGAAGCCAGGAACGTCAACCAGGGTGACCAGCGGGATGTTAAAGGCATTGCAGAAGCGGATGAACTTTGCGCCCTTGTCCGAGGAATTGATGTCCAGCACACCGGACATCACGTTCGGTTGGTTGGCGACAAAGCCCACGGTACGACCCAAAACTCGACCAAAACCAACGACTAGGTTGGTGGCAAAACCCGCCTGGCACTCGAGGAAGTCGCCATTGTCGGCGATACGGATTATGACCTCGCGGACGTCGTAGCCCTTCTTGCCATCGACGGGGACGATGTCGCGGAGCTCTGGATCCGGCTCGGCGTCGAATACCGGATCCACGATTGGTGGCTCTTCCGTGTTGTTCTGTGGCAGGAAGCTTAAGAGCTTCTGCGCAATCAGGATGGCCTGCTCGTCATCGTCGGCAACGAAGTCAATATTGCCGGCCTTGGCCATGTGCGCATCAGCGCCACCGAGCTGCTCGGAGGTGACTTCCTCGCCGGTCACCGACTTAATAACGCCCGGGCCGGTGATGAACATCTGTGCCTTGCGAGTCTGAATAATGAAGTCGGTCAGCGCTGGCGAGTAGGCAGCGCCTCCAGCACATGGGCCTGCAATGATGGAAATCTGCGGCACCAGACCGGAAAGCCAGACATTGTTGTAGAAGACCTGGCCGTAGCCCGACAGAGAGTCAATCCCCTCTTGAATGCGAGCACCACCGGAGTCGTTGATAAACACGAACGGAGTGCCGTTGTCGGCAGCAGCGCGCATGGTGGCCGCAACCTTGCGGGACTGCGTTTCACCAGCGGAGCCACCCATGACCGTGAAGTCCTGGGAGGCCACGTGCACTGCCCGGCCGAGAACCGCGGCAGTGCCGGTGACCACACCGTCGGCAGGCGCGTCGGCAGTATCCATGCCGAAGTCGGTGGTGCGGTGAGTCATGAACATGCCGGTTTCACGGAAAGTGCCCTCGTCGACGAAGTTGTCGATACGCTCGCGGGCAGTCATCTTCCCACGTTCGTGCTGCTTGGCCTGGCGGGCTTCACCGCCACCGGCCTCAACACGGCGACGCTGAGCATCCAAATAATCCAGGCGCTCCGCCATCGAGGCGTCGACGCCCGGCGCGACGGCATCCGCCGAATTCGGCTGGTTTGCTGAACTTTGCGACATTGCTATCTCTTCTCCCGATGTTCCTAGGCGGGTTCCACCTGGACGGTCTGTGAGCGACCGCCAACGGTGACCTTGTAGCGAATTGGCTCGCGAATGGCATTGGCAGCACCTGAGGCTTGCTCCGCCTCGCGCTTGAGCTGTTCGGCAGTCTTACCGACGTTCTTCGGCCCTTCGCCGCGCGTGGTGAAGAATCCCGGTGCGACGGATGGGAACAGTGCGTTGGTCAGGACGTCCTCGGCGGTGCCGTTGTAACCGTCGAGCTCCTTGGCCTGCTTGACCAGGTCGTCCCACTCTGGTTCGAGGAGATCAGCCGGGCGAACCGTGATTTCTTCCTTCTTGGTCTGTTCCGCTGCCTGCTTAATCAGCTCTGGGTTGCGCTCACCAGGACACTGCCCGTAATAGCCGAGCATGAGGTCGGCGAACTCAGCCGTCATAACCTTGTAGCGTCCCATCAGCACGTTAAACACAGCTTGCGTGCCGACGATCTGCGAGCTCGGAGTCACCAGCGGCGGGTAACCGGCGTCCTTTCGGACAATCGGTACTTCACGCATGACCTCTTCGACGCGGTCACCCGCGCCCTGGGCCTTGAGCTGGTTTTCCATGTTCGACAACATGCCACCAGGAATCTGCGACATGAAAATGTCGGTATTGACCAGGGTTTTCGACTCGAACTCTGCGTACTTCGGACGCACCTTGCGGAAGTGGTCACGAATGGTGATGAGGTTATCCATGTTCAGGTCGGTGGTGTAGTCGGTTCCCTCCAACATTTCCACCAGCGACTCGGTCGGGTTGTGCCCCGGGCCCAGCGACATCGACGAAATTGCCGTGTCCACGACATCCGCACCAGCTTCGATGGCCTTCATCAAAGTCACCATCGTGACACCGGTGGTCGAGTGACAGTGGACGTTAATCTGGGTGTCCTCGCCGTACGTTTCCTTGATGCCGCGGATGATGTCGTAAGCCGGCTGGGGTTTCAGCAGCGCTGCCATGTCCTTCAACGCAATGGAGTCCGCCCCCATATCCAGTAGACGACCAGCGAGCTTCACGTACCCGTCGACGTCGTGAAGCGGAGACGTCGTATAGCAGATCGTGCCCTGCGCATGCTTGTCGACGTTCTTGACCGCGCGCATGGCGTGCTCGAGATTGCGTGGGTCGTTGAGCGCGTCGAAAACACGGAATACGTCCATACCGTTTTCAGCGGACTTCTCGACGAACTTGTCAACCACCATGTCCTCGTAGTGGCGGTAACCGAGAAGATTCTGGCCGCGCAGCAGCATCTGCAGGCGACTATTCGGCATCAGCTTGCGGAATGTCCGCAGGCGCTCCCAGGGATCTTCATTAAGGAAGCGGATGCAGGCGTCAAAGGTTGCGCCGCCCCAGCACTCCACACTCCAAAAACCGGCCTTGTCCATTTCTTCACAGACATCGACCATGTCTTCCATAGCCATTCGCGTTGCCATGAGGCTCTGATGAGCGTCTCGGAACGCTACTTCCGTTACACCAATGGTTCGTGGACTCATAACTCCAAAAGTAAAGGCCTTTGGGAATCTTCGCGCGTTGGTGACCGCGAATATTGGTGATTCGGCGCCCGCCAAGGTGCGTTTAGAGTGTCAAATTGCCCACTTGCAGGGTTAAATACTTATTTTCGCGCGAAGTTTATGCTCTTAACCGTTCGACTCGAATTTTTCCTTGGGGGTCGTTTTTGCGAAGTGCGCTCGACAGATGGGACGGATGGCGCGCCCACACGGGACCGAAAAAGGCTCATGTTTTTTACAAAACGGTTAAGGTAGTCACATGAACCAAGCAAATACAGTCGGCGATTATCAAGTATGGCCGGGTGAGCCTTACCCGCTCGGATCTACCTACGACGGCGCTGGCACCAACTTTGCACTCTTTTCCGACGTTGCGGAAAAGGTTGAGCTTTGTCTGATTAGCGCCGAAGGCGAAGAAACACGCATTGAGTTGGAAGAAGTCGATGCGCATATCTGGCACTGCTACATCCCGTCTATCATGCCGGGCCAGCGCTACGCCTACCGCGTACACGGCCCATTCGATCCGGCCAACGGTAAGCGTTGCGACCCCAACAAGCTGCTGGTCGACCCATACGCCAAGGCTTTCGACGGCGAATTCGACGGTCACCCATCACTGTTCAACTATGACATTCATGACCACTCGAAGCGCAACACCGAGGACAGCCTGGGACACACCATGACCTCCGTGGTCATCAACCCATTCTTCGACTGGGGCGCTGACCGCGCACCTCGCACGCCGTACAACGAGACCGTGATTTACGAAGCCCACGTCAAGGGTATGACCATGACTCACCCGGATATCCCGGAGGAGCTACGTGGTACCTATGCCGGTCTCGCGCATCCGGCAATTATTGACTACCTCAAGGACCTTGGTGTCACGGCTATCGAACTGATGCCGGTCCACCAGTTCCTCCAGGACGACCACCTGCGCGAAAAGGGGCTGCGCAACTACTGGGGCTACAACACCTTCGGTTTCCTAGCACCACACCAGGACTACTCGGCTTCCCAAAAGCCAGGCGGAGCAGTCAGCGAGTTCAAGGGCATGGTGCGCGCATTTCACGATGCCGGCATTGAGGTCATCCTCGACGTGGTCTACAACCACACCGCCGAGGGCAACCACATGGGCCCAACCATCTGCTTCCGAGGCATCGACAACGAGGCCTACTACCGCCTGGTCGAAGGCGATCGCCAGCACTACATGGACTACACCGGCACCGGTAACTCCCTGAATGTGCGCCACCCACACTCGCTGCAGCTGATTATGGATTCGCTGCGCTACTGGGTCTCCGAGATGCATGTCGACGGCTTCCGCTTCGATTTGGCATCCACCCTGGCTCGAGAATTCCACGATGTGGATCGCCTCTCCGCCTTCTTTGACTTGGTGCAGCAGGATCCGATTGTCAGCCAGGTCAAGCTCATCGCAGAACCGTGGGATGTCGGCGAAGGTGGCTACCAGGTCGGTAACTTCCCACCGCAGTGGACTGAATGGAACGGTAAGTACCGCGACACCATCCGCGACTTCTGGCGCGGTGAGCCATCCACGCTCGGCGAGTTCGCTTCACGTATCACCGGCTCCTCGGACCTGTATGCAAACAATGACCGCCGCCCAACTGCGTCGATTAACTTCGTGACCGCGCATGACGGTTTCACCCTCAACGACTTGGTCAGCTACAACGAGAAGCACAATATGGCCAACGGCGAGGACAACCGCGATGGCGAGTCCCACAACCGTTCGTGGAACTGCGGTGTGGAAGGCCCGACCGACGACGAGCGCATCATTTCGCTGCGCGCCCGCCAGCGTCGTAACTTCCTGACCACTCTCCTGCTGTCCCAGGGCACTCCGATGATTAGCCACGGTGACGAAATGGGACGTGGCCAGAAGGGCAACAACAACGTCTACTGCCAGGACAACCGTTTGGCCTGGGTCGACTGGAATCAGACGCGTACCAACTCTGAACTGGTCGAATACACCCAGTTCCTGACTGAGCTGCGTGCGGAGCACCCAGTCTTCCGACGCCGCCGGTTCCTGCGCGGTGGCCCGCTCGGTGCGGAAACCGACGATCGTGACATTGCCTGGCTGACCTATGAGGGTCGTGTCATGACGACCGATGACTGGAACTTCGACTTCGGCAAGTCGTTGATGGTCTGGCTCAACGGCGATGCCATCACTGAGCCTGATCGCCGAGGTCACAGGATTGAAGATGACTCCTTCCTGCTGTGCTTCAACGCCCACCACGAGGACATCATGTTCCAAATTCCGGGCACCGAATACGCACACAGCTGGGAAGTCATCATCGACACCACAGAGATCACGGGTCGCCCGACCCGCGAGCGCATCGTTGAGCCAGAAGGCGAGCTCCGCGTGCCAGCCCGTTCTACCATCGTGCTGATCGAGCGGCACTAGCCGCATCCGCGTTGGGTGTAGGGGCCCGGGCCTGGGTTGGTTCCTACACAAAATCCCCTGTCGGCGGAAGACTTTTCTTCCACTGACAGGGGATTTTCGGCTCTGAGTTCAACTCAAAACAGGGTTTGGGTCAACACAGCACCGCGGGAGCCGAGCTGGCGTGAAGTCTTCTTACGCAGATGCGCGCATATTGAACTCCGCCTGAGAGTTCAACCAGTACTCCGGCTCGGTGTCAAAGTAGTCGGACAGTCGATTTGCGAGGTCAGTGGTGACCGCAGTGCGGCCGGTGCGAAAGCGCTCCAGAGTTGAGCTTGGCACGCCGATGGCAAGAGCCAGTCGGTAGATAGAGAGGTGTCGCGGCTCGAGGAAATTATCGTTCAAGATAGAACCAGGGTGCACAGGATGCGTGCTCAAAATGTTTACTCCTTATTTCATCGCTTCACTGGCATACGTTGTTTCCGCTTTGCCCTTCGCTTGAGCTCGAAAGCTCGAACGACCAGTTACCGCCGTTCGTCGAAAAGTATAAGGAGCGCCCGCTCAAAATGCATCCGGACATTTAACCCCCCAAAACATGTGGTTTTCAGGGGTACAGACACCCCCACTGTCCGAACGCTCCATAAATATTCCTATTTTTGTGGGCATTTCCACATTGTCGGAAGCCACGTGTACTCGGCGAGAACCGCAGGTACCACAGCCTCTATGGGGCTCAATCCGCCATCGGCGCTACCATCTAGTGCATGACTACGACCACGCCATCCTCCGAGCCCGCCGTCGTCTTCGAGCTCACCGGCGACACGGTGACTATTACCGCAGATGGGCTCCGCCTTACCCACACCATCAACACGGCCAGCACCGCCCCCGCGAAGCCCCTCCCGCTTACCGACGTTGCCGAGGTCGCATCGGCAAGTAAAAACGGTGTCTACACTCCGGCCAACCGCTTTTTCCCCGGCACGGTAGACCTCGGGGTAGCTTTACCAAAGGCCCGTGTGATGCCTCATCGTCAGGCAGCAGCGCAGTTGCTGGCAGACCTCGTGGCGGAGATAGCCAAGAATCCTGAGTTCTACAACTCAGCAGATGCTTTTACTTCCACGTTGATGCCGTGGGTGGCACAGCGCGCGGCGGTCACCGAAGGCGTGAGTGTGGTTGAGGGCGCGGGCGACGTCGTAAAGCACTCTGTGCCTTTTGCACCGCTTCCTACTGGGGATGAGGTTGCGGTGTCAGACATCGCACCGTTTGCGGCGTTCGATGTAGAGACAGCGAACGAAGACACCGGCTCGATTATTCAGCTTGGTGTTGCGGTCGTGCGTGGCGGGAAGGTGACGGATCGTTATTCCTGGATGTGCCGTCCGCCAAAGGGGCTGGAGTATTTTGATGAAGCCAATGTCGCGATTCATGGCATCACAGCGGCGGATGTGGCCGGTGAGCCGTCATTTCCGGAGCAGCTGGCGAAGTTTGTTGACGTCGTTGGGGATTTGGACGTAGTTGCTCACAATGCGCGGTTTGATTTCACAGCCCTGTCGCGGGCGTGCCGGGCGGAAGGCATTCCAGCACCGAAGTTGAATTTTGCGTGTACTTATATGTGGGCTCGGCAGATGCAGTTGGGGCTGCCCAACTTGAAGCTGCCGACATTGGCGGAGGCCGCGGGGACGTCGCTGGAGAATCATCATGATGCGACGGCCGATGCGGTCGCATGTGCTGAGGTAGCGCTGTGGTTGATGGAGCAGCAGCGCGCAACATCGGTGGCTGATTTGAGCCAGAAGGTCTCGCTGAGCTTGGGCCAGATTGGCAGTGGACGAGTGCGGATGGTGCGCTATGACCCGGCTGGTGTCGCCAGCACTGGTGCCGGGACCAACGCGGGAACTGGTGCTGGTGCTGGTGCGCAGTCCGGCAGTTCCGCGCCGTCACGACGGCCGCGTCGCAATGCGAAATGGGATGCGGCCAAGACACCGGACACCATTCCAGACCCGAATCCGGACGCGGATCCAAGCGGCCTGTTGTACCAGCAGCGGGTGACACTGACCGGTGATTTTGCACCGTATGACAAGGGCTTTCTGTGGGACAAGATTGCCTTTGCAGGTGCGAATATCAATAAGGGTGTCACGAAGAAAACGACCATTTTGGTCGCCGGTCCGTGGGATTCGGTGACGTCGAAGGAGAAGAGGGCTCGACAGCTGCAGGCCGAAGGCCAGGAAATCCAGATCTGGACTGAGAAGGAGCTCTTCACCGCACTCGGGCTGAATCCGGAAGAGGATGGCGCGTCCGAAGCGGGAGACACTGCGGAAGGAACACCTAGCGCCAGCACCGGGGACAACTCCAGTGAGTCGGTTCCAATGTTTGGTTCCACTTCCCTGCCGGGCGATGACGGAATGCCACCCTTCTAGGCCACGTTCACGAGAAAAAATTCGCATTCGGACGGCGGGTGCAGACTCTGGGGCTAGCTGCTGCCACAGCGGTCAGGCAGCAGCTTTTCCTGGTGGGCGGTATAAAGGGGAACATGAGTCGCCGACCAATTACGTCCACCTACCGTCTCCAACTCCGTGGCCCCAAGGCCGACCCAAACGGGCGCGCTTTCACGTTCGCTGACGCGGCTGAACAGGTCGGCTACTTGGCAGACCTCGGAATTTCACACCTGTATCTGTCGCCTATCCTCACCGCCGTACCGGAGTCTAACCATGGCTACGATGTCATCGATCCGACGACAGTGAACCCGGAGCTCGGCGGCATGGAAGAGCTGCAGAAGCTCGCGCAGGTGGCGCACAAGGCCGGTCTGGGCATCATTATCGACCTGGTACCGAACCACCTCGGTGTTGAGGAGCCCAAGCTCAATGCCTGGTGGTGGGACGTTCTGACCTATGGCAAGGATTCTCAGTTCGAGCCATACTTCGATATCGACTGGCACGAGGACAACGGTGCCAACGGCAAGATGGGGTTGCCGATTCTGGGATCCCCGGAGGATATCGACAAGCTGGAGCTCGACACCTCTGGCGACGAGCCACTTCTGCGTTACTACGACAACACATTCCCGGTGCGCCCCGGCACCGAGGACGGCACCCCGCAGGAAGTACATGATCGCCAGGCCTATCGCCTGATGTACTGGAAGGACGGGGTCATTGGCTACCGTCGATTCTTCAGCGTCAACGGCCTGGCCGGCATCCGCCAGGAAAACCCGGTGGTATTCGAGCACACACACCGCATCATCCGCGAGCTGCTAGCTGCGGACATCATTGACGGTGTCCGCATTGACCACCCGGATGGCCTCAGCAACCCATTCGGATACCTCAGTGAGCTGCGCCGTCTACTCGGCGATGACAAGTGGCTGGTTATCGAGAAGATTCTGGGTGCCGAAGAGCCACTGGATCCGAGGCTCCAGGTTGACGGCACCACGGGTTACGACGCCCTGCGTGAGTTCGACAATGTCTTCGTCAACCGCGACTCCCGAGACGCCATGAGTATGTTGGCTCTGCAGCAGTCCGGCTCAACCTGGGACAAAACTGCCGTGCAGGCAACTGCGCAGGCTCTCAAACACGATGTCGCAGCGCACGAGTTGGCTGCAGAAGTCCGTCGTCTAGCACGTGCCCTGCGCCGCGATAACTGGTCTATCAGCGGTACCAGCGTCAGCGATGAGGTACTTATCGACACCATCTGCAAGCTGGTCGCTGCCATGCCTGTCTACCGTTCGGACTATGTCTCCCTGTCGCGAGTGGCTTCCACGGTCATTGGTGAAATGGCAGCGCGTTTCCCCTCGCGTGTCTTTGCCCTCGACCTCATTTCGGCAGGTTTGGTAGCCGGTGGTGAGGCCGCCACGCGGTTCGCTCAGGTTTGTGGTGCGGTCATGGCAAAGGGTGTCGAAGACACCACCTTCTACCGTGCCTGCCGCCTGATCAGCCTAAACGAAGTCGGCGGTGATCTCGGTCGCTACGGCATGTCTGCGGCGGAGTTCCACCTGTTGCAGTCGGAACGTGCTCGCCTCTGGCCACGAACCATGACCACGCTGTCCACGCACGACACCAAGCGCGGCGAAGATGTCCGCGCCCGCATTCTCCAGCTCTCCGATGTCTCCGGCGACTGGGCTGAAAATGTCCGCAACTGGATGGCCATCACCCCCGCCCCGGACGATGCCACCGGCTACTTCCTGCTGCAGAACATCATCGGAGTCTGGCCGACCGACGGCGTGATTACCGATGAACTGCGCGAACGCCTCCACGACTACGCCATTAAGGCCATCCGCGAGGCAGATGTGCACACCTCCTGGACGGAGCCGGTCGAGGAGTTCGAACTCGGCATCCGCAGCTGGATTGACGCGCTTCTCGACGGCCCCCTGACCGACTCCATCACAGAGTTCGTCCGCTCCATTGCGCCAGCTGCCCTGACCACGTCACTGTCGCGCAAGCTCCTCCAGCTTGTCGGCCCCGGCATCCCCGATACCTACCAGGGGACGGAGTTCACAGAGGACTCCCTGGTTGATCCTGACAACCGCCGGTTCGTCGACTACGATGCGCGCGTCGCGGCGCTGGATAAGGTTGCTCGCGATGAGGTCACGTCGGTAACTAAGAGTCCAGAGCACCCAGCTGAGCTGCCGGAGGACTTTACGGATGCCGATGCGGACGTCGCAAAGCTGATGGTGACTCACCACGGAGTGAAGCTGCGTGCGGAACGCCCGGAGTCCTTCGTCGGCGGCGCCTACCAGCCAGTATTCGCCGTGGGTGTCGGCGAGCGTCATTTGGTCGGTGCAGCACGTGGACCGAAGGGCGAGCCGGAAGATGTTATCGCGCTGGTGACGCGCCGTCCGCTGGGGCTGCAACGCGAAGGCGGTTGGGGCGACACTACAGTGACACTTCCCAAGGGATTCTGGACCGACCGTTTCACTGGCCATACTTGGTCCGGCACCATCGCCGTGGCTTCTCTGTTCAGCTCCTTCCCAGTAGCACTGCTGGTACGCGAGGACGATGACGACTAATCGAATGAAGGATTCGCTTCCCGACGATTCCCGCGACCAGACCCGCAAGACTCAGTTGGCGGAGGATCGAGAGGTTACACGTGCACTGCAGTCGAAGTACGACTCGTGGGCAACTCGGCACCCCACCGCCGCGCAGGACTTTGTCGATGCGATTAAAGAGATTCTCTCCGATGCCGGTTTGGCCTTTGACAATGTCACGGCGCGGGTGAAGTCTTTCCGCTCATTGCGGCAGAAGGCCCTGCGTCGTGAAGCGGACGGCAACTACGTCTACCCTGACCCGTGGCACGGTATCCACGACATCATCGGTGTGCGTGTAACCACGTACCATTCGACGGAGATTCCCGCGATCATGGATGCGCTGGGAGATTCGCTGACTGTGCTGCGTAGGATTGACAAAACCGCGGAGACACGAATCAGCGGCCGGTTGGGATACGGCTCCCAGCACTTGATCTGCAAGGTGTCGACGGCGGCGCCGTCAGAGCTAGCTCCATATGCGGATATGCAGTTTGAGGTGCAACTGCGCACTGTGCTGCAGCATGCGTGGGCGGAATTTGAGCACGATATTCGCTATAAGGCCCCTGAGGGAGCGACAGACCCGCGGATTGATCGAGCTTTTGCGCTGGCCGCTGGCCTTATTGAGCTCGCGGATCAGCAGTTCGACCAAGTCGTTGCCGTGCTGGAGGAATCCACGCCGGACGATTCCGCGCAGGGAGAGGGCAAACAGCCCTCAGCTCCGGCAAAGACCACAGCCGATGACATTGTGGTGACTGAGGAAACCCTACCCGGCGTGCTGACGATGCTGCTTCCAGATGCGCCCCGATCGAAATCAGAGCATTACGACTGGGCAGAAGAACTGCTGGAGCGCAATGGCATCCGCACTGTCGGGCAGCTGCGAGAGCTACTTAATCCGCAGCGCCTCAGCGCGGTAAGCAAGGCCATGAAGTACCGCTTTAACCCAGGTCATGTGCGTGTTATCGATGACCTATTACTAGCGGCTCGCGGTGAAAAGCACATCAAGGCCACTGCGGATACCAGCCATAACCCGAAGCGTCGACCAGCCCGTTTGCGCGCACGGTTGCAGCAACTAGCGGAGGCCGGGATGCCTATGAGCGACGTCCCCGAAGACGATCGAGCTGACGGCGATCGCGCTTCGTAGGCCGCCCGGCACCGCGGTCGCGCGTCGGCATCGATGCGAGAATCTCCTTCGGAGGCGGTGGCGGAGAGTGGTCGATATAGCACTGCCTGGCCACCGGAGCTCCGACCCGCTTCTTCACCGTCTTGGTGACCTCAACAATGTGTTCGCGGTGGTTTGCCCACAGTCGCACTCTGTCCCCGGGGACGACCAGAACTGAGGGTTTCACGGCTTCGCCGTTGACTTTGACGTGGCCGCCACGGCACGCATCTGCGGCCAATGAGCGAGTTTTCAGCAACCTGACCGCCCAAATCCAGGCATCGATACGCACTGGTTCGGTAGACAATTGCTGCTGAGCAGGCATTTACTGCGGATCCTTGTAGTTCACAATCCGCTGAACCTTTTGCCAATTGAGAAAACCACCGACCAGGCCGACTACTGCCAGGATGAGGAATAGGGACATGCTTCCGGCTAGAAGTCCGAGCACTGCACCGCCGACGACACCGCTGCCTGCCCACACAACGGCATTGCGGGAGTACTTTCGCACCGCGTTCTTACGGAGCTCAATGGGGTTCTGAGGTTGGGGCTGAAGATAGCTCATGGAGTACATATTAGAGCGTTCTGGTCGCCCTGACGCATCGCATAGGTCGATAGGGCGTACAATTCGGGAAAAATTTCTACAGCTATAGCAAACCTGCTAGATATTCCTATTTGGGTAGGTAATTAACACAATGGCGTAGGTTGATTGCTAGTGTTAGTCCTATGACAGAAACTGTCCGCCCCCGCCACCGCATGGTCGACCGCGTTGCGGCGATCCTCGAACTCGTTGCGCGCTCTAACGAAGGTCTAACCCTCACTGACATCGCCCACACGCTGAACTATCCGCTCAGTACCACGCAGGGCCTTGTCAACGGTCTGACTGTGACAGGTTACCTTGACGAGTCCAACAAGCGTTACACGCTCGGCATGGCGCCGTTTCTGCTCAATGTCATGGCCGGTCGTCGCATGGTCAACGTTCCGACGGCTGAGCTCGAGGCGATTCACAACGAAACTGGCTTGATTACCGTGCTGGCACTGCCGGTTGGTGGCAAGCTTTTCTACCTCAAAACCGTCGGTGAATCCATGCGCTACCAGTACCTGACGGAGAACTTCCTGCCGCGCTCGCTGTTGCGCACCTCTGCAGGTTGGGTTTTGATGAGTCGGTTTGAAAAGCGCGAACTGTGGTCCTACCTGAACTCCGCGCGGCCGGAAGACCAGGTCTATGTGGATGATTTCCTCCGCCAGGCCGGGGAAATCGCAGAGACCGGCGTCTGTGCTGCCCCGGGTATTGCCGAAGGCGGTGGCGTTGACGGTGTCTCTATCGCAGTGGAGGAAGACGGTGCTACTGTCGCGGCAGTCTGCGTTTTCGGTCGGCCAGAAAAGATTGCGGAAAATAAGGACGAACTGGTGGAAATTCTCAAGCGCCATCGCGGCGCACACAACGGCGAGGAATCCCCGAACCAGGGTTAGCGGCTGTTAAGCGCGCAGCTCCCACCAGATTTCGCCACCGTCCGTAGACGGCTCGCTAGCTCCCTTAGTCAGCGCCTGCATTTCGCCGTCAAGCTGGGCAATCCCATCGGCAGTCACCGCGATGGAAAACTCCACGTTCTGGCCCCACCGCGTTTCCACGATCTCATAACCACGAGCACGCAATTCCGCTTCGATGCGACCGGCATCTGCGGCGGAGACACTCACTACTCTCAAGGCTCTTTGCACGCGCCGCATGCGCGTGACTTTTTCTAGACACTCTGAGACCGAATCCGAATAGGCCCTCACAAGCCCACCCGTGCCTAATTTGATGCCGCCAAAATAGCGGATCACTACGGCGGTGACATTCGTCATTCCAGAGCCCTGGAGCACATCGAGCATTGGGCGCCCTGCCGTGCCGCCAGGTTCACCGTCATCTGAGGATCGCTCCACCCGATTCCCTCCGACGACCTCATGAATGTATGCGCTGCAGTGGTGGCGAGCATCCGGGTACTCCGCCTTGGCCAAATTGATGACCTCTCGGGCGCTGTCTTCGTCGTCAGCACGCGCGATCCACGTGATGAAGCGAGATTTCTTAATCTCGATTTCATTCGTGACGATGTCACCGCCGGCGGGGACAATCAGCTCGATGTCGCGCTGCTTCTGCGTCGCTTCGGTCGAAGTGGATGGCTCGGTGGTCATAGTGTCCATTGTTGCGTATGGGCTTCGTGCACACCCAATCACCGTCGCTCGCTACTATCTCGACTTCACCTTGGACTCACCTCAAATACGCGGTGTTCGAAAACGGTTCCCCTGTGCCAATCCGCTGACTGACCTACCATGGTGCCCATGAGCAACTACCGAGTCTGGGCCCCGTACGCTTCCGAAGTCCGTCTGCTGTTGGGCAATCCTGACGCGCCAGCGATTTTTGATATGCATCCAATCGCTGACGCCACCGATGGCTACGGCGCCAACTCTGGTTGGTTTGAAGCTGATGTGGCTCGTACACCGGGGGATCGCTACGCATTTTCGCTGCGGGCACATGCGGGATTCGGCGCGCCTGACGACGAATCGGGGGACGGCTCCTCCCCTGCTGTCGGTGACTGGACAATACCGCTGCCAGATCCGCGTTCCCAGTCGCAGCCGGATGGTCCGCATGGTTTCTCCGAGGTCGTTGACCTGGGTGCCTATAAGTGGAAGGACTCGGCCTGGTCGGGCCGGATTCTGCCAGGAGGTCTGATTTATGAGCTGCATGTGGGCACCTTCAGCGATTCTGGTGATTTCGAAGGTTTGGTGGAACATCTAGACCATCTGATTGAGCTGGGGGTAACACATATTGAGCTGATGCCAGTGCAGCCTTTCGGTGGTGACCGTAATTGGGGCTATGACGGTGTGTCCTGGCACAGCGTGCACGAGGGCTACGGTGGCCCGCGGGGTCTACAGAAGCTGATTGATACGTGTCACCGAAAGGGTTTGGCTGTCATCTTGGATGTGGTCTTTAACCACTTTGGTCCAGACGGCAACTATGTGGGATTTTTCGGCCCCTACACCGCTGGTGGTTCGACGGGTTGGGGTGAGGTTGTCAATCTCACTGGCGACAACTCTGATGAGGTGCGTGCGTATATTTTGGATGCAGTGCGCCAATGGCTGGTGGATTACCACGTCGACGGTCTTCGTCTGGACGCGGTCCATGCCCTGCATGACGAGGGGGCATTCCACATTCTGGAGCAGATGCAGGTTGTCGCAGACACTGTCGCAGCCGAGACTGGTATTCCGCGTTCTTTGATTGCAGAGTCCGACCAGAATGATCCGCGTTTGGTCCGCCCGCGCGCTGCAGGTGGCTTTGGCCTCAACGCTCAGTGGGATGATGACGTCCACCATGCACTGCACACGCTGGTCTCTGGCGAGGACCACGCCTACTACTCAGACTTTGGGTCGGTGGAAGCGCTAGCTAGTGCTTTGGAAACTGGCTTCTGGCATACGGGCACAATGTCGACGTTCCGTGGTCGCACTCATGGTCGTCTCTTCGACCTGTCTGTACAGCCCATGCATGCTTTCGTAACGTACACGACCACACATGATCAAACGGGAAACCGCGCTGTCGGTGACCGTCCGTCGATGAACCTCACTCCGGCGCAGCAGGTTTTAAAGGCAGCAGTTATCGCCTGCAGTCCTTTCACCCCGATGCTCTTCCAAGGTGAGGAATGGGGCGCCTCTACCCCGTTTGCTTTCTTCTGTTCCCATGAAGATCCGGAGCTGCAACGGCTCACGCGCGAGGGACGCCTACGTGAGTTTGCCCGTGCCGGGTGGGATCCGAAGGAGGTATCCGACCCATCGGATCCAGAGACCTTCCACCACTCGAAGCTCAATTGGCAGGAGGTCTCGGAGGGCTCGCACGCCACTATTCTGGCGGCCTACCGCGATCTCTTCGCGCTGCGGAAGTCCCACCCGTCGCTTCGCACTCCCTGGTCGGCATCTGTGGTGACTGAGTATGACGAGGACAATCGTTGCCTCGTCGTTGTGCGCAGCCAGGATGAGCGCGAAATGGGTGCCCGAAACTCGGATGCCTTTGAAACTGTCGCTTTGGTGGCGAATTTCTCCGACGCCGAAACCAGCGTCAGCCTGGATTCCGAGTTCGGTTCCGCCCACCTGCTGCACACTTTTGAAGACGCAGCAGCCAGCATCGTCAATGACGAAGCTGCCGGTCCCGAAATCTCGCTTCCAGCGTGGGGCTACGCTGTCGTCTCGCTCAGCTAGTCAGCCGGATTTTCAGCCTCGGTGTCGGACTCTTCCTCATCCGCTGCACCCGACTCGGGTGCTGGCCACGGCAACTCGGTGACATCACCGTGGAGGACGTGAGCCACCAACGCGTCTGCGATGAGAATATCGCTCATCACCAACGTCGGAACCAGGTCCGCCAGCTGAGCCCACATCGGAATCAGCTCACGGACAGCGGCGACACTGGCATCAGAGTTCTCAGCCTGAGTACGAGCCAATACGCGGGCAGCCACTGCAATAAGCAGTGACGTTCCCGGCACCAGAGTCCAGTGCAGCGAAGGATCATCCGCATCGATGCCGTCGAGCTTGTGGAAGCGCACATTGACCGCCTTGCGCAGTCGTGGAGACGCCTTCGATACCGTCTTAAACAACACCCGAGAGGCGGCGGCAAGCTGGGTCATGACACCGGATTCCACAATCTCAGCACGATTGCGTACCACTTCGTAGATTGCGGTGAAGCGAGCGTCATCGTCGGTCAGCGGACCCGGGACCATGCGGTAAGGATCAAAGACCTGCGACAGAATAGCGCTGGCCTGTGCTTCCGGCAGCGAGGTAATCTGCACCGAGCTCTGGTCGATAGTAGCGGACTCCAGGGTGGTGTCCTGGCCGCTGGCAGCAATGTCCAGCAGTCCCTGGCCACCAGTTGTGCGCAGGTAATCCAGCTGACGAGAACGGTCCACGCTCTCATCAGTGAGATCCGCCAATGCTGCCAATGCACCGAGCCACGGCACACGGCGACGCCCCGGCACTGGCTTAGTAGCGCTGAAGTCTCCCAGCACGAGTCCGGAGGCGATAAACATACCCGGCTGATCGTCGAGCGCGATGACTGAACGGTTCAACGCTGCCAGACCAGCGCGTGGTTCGGCACACAAGATCGCACCCAACCTAGGTGCGGCCAGCAGCGGATTCGCCTGCACCATGTCGGTTGCACGACCAGCCCGCAAGGTCGCCAGTAGTGTCCACAAACGTGCGAGCTGATCCTGATTTAGCTCGCCCCACAGTTCCTGCGCGCGAGCAACGGGATCGGTGTCCTCGCCATCGAGGTCGATAGCCTCTGCATCATCGACATGATTCAGAATGGTCGACCCGGCCGCCGGCCACTGCGGGTGGCGTTCCTTTTCCACACCGAGAGTCACCTGCGCGACAAATGGGCCAAGGCCGCGGAGTTCGGCGGGAAGCTCGCATTCGCCCTCTACGACTTCCAGGGCGACGGGTTCGCGCCACGGCTGACCGGCGGCCCAGAGCCACAGGGTCATCGGCAAGTGCGAAACGTCGTCAGCGACATCAACCTCGATGATGTCAGTGGCTTCATCGTTGAAGGCAATCTGGCGGATGGCATCGCGGGAGGAAGCCTCCACCAGTGGTACAGACAGGCGCTTCCGTCCCGTCACACGTGTCCAGTCCAAACTGATGCGCAGGGCCTTCAGCAGGGAGATACGGTCGGCAAACTTGCCGAACTCCGCGTAGCCAGTATCGCCGAAACGCTTGATGGGGACACGACAGATGTCGCGCTCACCGCTGGAAACTGCAACATGCGCATGGCGCAACTCGCCCGGGGCATTGACGACAATCTTGCCGAAGGCATCGACACGCTTCGGGCGGGTGACCAATGTAGTGGTGCGGCGGGCGACGGATTCGTCGGCAAGCGGAACCTCAAACTGCAGCGTGCCTGGCGTGACCTGCAACTGCAGCCATGCGCCTTCTTCGGTGGAAAGCTCGACGGTACCTGTGACTTCGTCCGCCCCGAGGCGTACGATAGCGGGCTCGGCGTCAAGCGGCTTGTCACCCGAGACAACGCGGATGTCGGCGGGGCTCAGCCCGTCGATGGTTGGGATGCGGAAGCCGTCGCCACCACCGCTGTAAGTAATCGTGAGGTCTGCCTGCTCGGCAATGGCGAAGTGCTTCTGGAAGCTGCGGCCACGCGGATTGACCAGGCGAACCACGAACTCGCCGACCCACGGATAATCATCATCGGTAAGGATCTCAACCTCGCCACCCGCGGCGGGCACCTCGAGGTCATAGACCATGACGGAATCCGTGGTAAACGCACCATAGCCACCAAAATCGGTGACAATGGCGCGCCAGGACTCGTCCTTACCGGACAGCGTCGGCGGGAACACAGCGACCGGCCCACCGGCGTAAACCGGGGTGCCGTAGGCAGACACCGTGCCGTCGAGACGTGCGTGGGGCATGGTCATTCGCGGTTGCCGCTGCGGTGATGCCGAGCGAACCTCGCCAGCCGCCCCGGACCGACGAACCTGAACTGCATGAACATCGCGAAGGTCGATCTCAGCGACTTGCCACAGCTCCCAGTTAAATGGGCGCGGGTCCGATAGCAATGGCACCTCAGCGCCTGTGACGGGGTCAACGAGTGTGGCATCAACCGGGTAGACCACCGTAGCGGACGTCGAGTGTAGCGAGACCTTGTCTGTGACTGACTGACCGTCGGCACCGAAAATGAGAATCGGGTCCTCAGTGCTAATCGCGGGGACTCGCCAGTGCTTCTCATCGCCGATTTCCACCAGCACATCGCGCACCGGCTCATCGATGGTCACCACTGGACGCGGCAGCGAATCCTGCAGGCCCACCACCGGCGTCGTTGCTACCGTGCCGCCGAAGGTGACACGCCAGGTCCGTCCCGCCGGATCCAGCGGCGTCGGTAGCTGTACGCCAACGGTCTGCGTCAGCTCATCGAAGTACAGCTGCGGGCGGCCGGTCGTTGCCACCACGCCCACGGCTTCACGACGATTCGCAGTACCCGCCGGACGCATACGCAGCTCTTCACGCGCAGCGGCCACCAGAATAGGCGGCAGCCCCGCATCGAGCTGGCCGAGTTCTTCCCGAGCCTCCCAGTTGGCCGGATCAGCGGCGGTGGCAATGGCGTAGCCGAGGGTTGCCTTAAACAACTTGTGTGCCTGACGAGGTGCCGTCCTGGCCAACTGCCGCAGCGCCAGCGGGTAGACACCATCTTCCGCCTCTGCGATTTCGGTCAGCAGCTCCTCGAGCAGCGGATGAACCTTCGACAGCGCCTGTACCAAGTCATTTGATGAAGGGTCGGATAGCTCCGCTACCCCGGCAAGGTCCTCGCAGCGCTCGATAATCAGTGGCATCACTGACAGCTGCACTCCCGCGTGCAGCAAAAGCACCTGCGCTGCCCGCTGCAGCGGATCCGCGTCGGCTTGGTTGCTGTCGACGTCGTTAGGCAAACCAGCTTTGGCCAGCATTGTCGGCACTGCGGCGGCGAGGTGCTTGATGAGCGCGCCGGTAGTGTCAGCGTCTGGATCCAGCTGCAGAGCGGCTGGCCAGTCCAGCCACATTTCGCTTGCCGACGCAACACGCGCGGCGCGTCCTACCAGCGAGGCAAGGGTGACCAGCGGGTGATTGTCAACGACACTTTTCGCAGCTTCAATATCAGCAGCAGTACCGCCCGCCAGATGATGGGCCAGGAGCGTTCCCAGGAAGCGGTCGATACGCTCAACCTCGTCCATCGCCAGCCCTGACCAGACAAACAGTGGCTCAACTTTGGCCTGTGTGGCGGATTCCAGCAGACCCGGAATCCGGGTGGCCAGGTCCTGCTCTGCGGCAGCCAGCCACATTTCGACAATCACGGTATTTTCCACTCGGACACCCTGGTCGACACTGCTTGCCCCAGTCATAGTGGGTGGACGCTCCCCTTCGCTACAAAGCTTGCTCGAAAAGATTCATTTAATTAACGGAGCTGGGAGGACTTCCTCGGAGGTTTCCCAGCTGGACCCAGCAAGTCTAGGTCAAAAAGTCATACTCTGGTGTGCCGGGTACCAGTCGGCGGCACTTCAGCGGCGAGGCATCCATGCGTGCCAGCAATTCCTCGAGGTCAGAGGCACGACGTAGCTCAATACCGACAAGAGCCGCGCCAGTTTCGCGGTTGTTGCGTTTGAGGTACTCGAACTGCGAGATGTCGTCATCCGGGCCGAGAACATCGCTGAGGAACATGCGGAGCTGGCCGGGCTTCTGCGGGAAGTTGACCAGGAAGTAGTGCTTGAGGCCGCGGTAGACCAGCGAGCGCTCCATGATCTCGGCATAGCGCAGCACGTCGTTATTACCGCCCGAGATGATGCAGACAACAACCTCGTCCGGTTCAAACTGCATCTGCTCCAGAGCTGCCACAGACAGCGCACCGGCCGGCTCAGCGATGATCCCTTCGTTCTGATAGAGATCCAGCTGCGCCTCACAGACCGCGCCCTCCGGCGCAATCATCGGATGAACGCGGTTGCGGTTGGCCTCCAGGATGTGCCATGGCAGGTCACCGAAACGGGCCACCGCGGCGCCATCGACGAACGGATCGGTGTGCCCCAGCGTAATCGGGCCGTTGTTCTCCAGGGCTGCGCGCATGCAGGCCGCACCCGCAGGTTCCACCCCCATGACCTGGGTGTTAGGCGACATATCCGACAGGTAAGAGGTGACACCGCTGAGCAGACCACCGCCACCGACCGGTACGCAGATGGTATCCAAGGTCAACCCCTGACCGGAGAGCTGCGCAATAATTTCAGCTGCGACAGTGCCTTGTCCGACGATGGTGTTGAAGGAGTCGAATGGCTCCACCATGGTGGCACCAGTGCGCTGTGCGTCAGCACGCGCCGCAGCGGCGGCCTCATCGAAGGAGTCCCCGACAACGACAATCTCAACGGCATCGCGGCCGTGGTAAGCGATACGGTCGCGCTTCTGCTTCGGCGTGGCATTGGGCACATAGATGCGCCCCTTAATACCCAGCTGACGACAGGCATATGCCACGCCTTGAGCGTGGTTTCCTGCAGATGCCGCAACGACGCCTGCTGCTCGCTCTTCGTCGGTGACCTGAACCATGGCGTTGTAGGCACCGCGAATCTTGTACGAGCGCACGTCCTGGAGGTCTTCCCGCTTGAGGAATACCTTAGCGCCGGTGATTTCGGAAAGACGTGGGCTGAACTGCAGCGGAGTGGCCGCAATAACCGAAGAAATTCGTGCCTGCGCAATCTGAATATCGGCCGCGTGGACAAGTCGGCGTTCGGTCTGGGAAGCAGGCACGGAATTCTCACTCATGAGCTATGACTCTACTCGGTCATACAACCGGTTGCGACAATCAGGGCCACGATAAGCTACCCCAAAATGCTGGCCCCAATCGTCGCCTTCAGATCACCAATCAAGCTGGCGTCCCGGTCAACCCGCAAGTGCTCGCCGAGAACCAAAGTGGTGTGGGAATCGCCGTCGACAAGCTTGAGGTAAACGTCGGAGTCGCCTGGGTTGTCCAGCAGTACTGACTTCAGCTTGGCAATCATCTCCGGAGTGCACTGATCAGTGCGCATGGTCAGACGCAGCGGCGCCGAAGTGGAGCCATTACGGCCAAGATCCGGCAGCTTCAGGTCATCACAGACCACACTCATGCGGTCATCGCGGTACTGAACGCGGGCACGAATAAGCACGATGGCGTCTTCAGCAATGCTGGTGGCAATCATCGCGTAGGTTCTCGCAAAAGCCATAACTTCCACGCGCGCGCCGTTGTGGTCCTCAATACCGATAATCGCCCAGGGCTGGCCGTTCTTATTCACGCGACGGTCAACGCTAGAGACAATGCCACCAATAGTGATTTCGGTGTTGTTAGCGACTTCCCCACCGACGACCGTGGTCAAAGCGGTATCGGTCTGCGCGGCCAGCGATTCTTCGAACCCATCGAGTGGATGACCGGAGACATAGAGGCCCAGCATTTCTCGTTCCAGGGTCAGCTCGTGCTTGCGATCCCACTTTTCATCCGGCACACGGATTTCAAAGATGCTCTCCGATCCGGTGTCCTCTTCCCCACCGAAGCCCGCAAACAGGTCGAACTGTCCCTTGTCTGCAGCCTTCTTGGTCGACAGCACCGAGTCAATGGCCTCTTCGTGAATGAGCGCAAGGCCCTTTCGTGGGTGCCCCAGCGAGTCGAAAGCGCCGGCCTTAATCAACGACTCGGTGATGCGCTTGTTACACGGCAGCGTCTCAATCTTGTCCAGGTAGTCCGAGAACGACGTGAACTTGCCCTTCTCCTCGCGCGTCTTCACAATCGACGCGACCACATCATGGCCGACGTTGCGGATAGCGCCAAGGCCGAAGCGAATATCCTCACCGACCGGCTCGAAGTCCATACCCGACTCATTGACATCCGGCGGCAGCACCTTAATGCCAAGGTGGCGACAGTCCGACAGATAAATAGCCAGCTTGTTCTTATCATCCGCCACCGAGGTCAACAGCGCCGCCATGTACTCAGCGGTGTAGTTGGCCTTCAGATACGCGGTCCAGTAGGACACCAGGCCGTAGCCCGCCGCGTGAGATTTGTTAAACGCGTACGAGGCGAAGGGCAGAATAATATCCCACAGCTTCTGGACAGCATCCTTGGAGAAACCATTCTCCAACATGCCGCCTTCGAAGTTCACGAACTCCTTGGCCAGCACCTCGGGCTTCTTCTTACCCATGGCCTTACGGAAACCATCTGCTTGGCCCGCGGTGTAATTCGCCAGCTTCTGCGAGATCTTCATGATCTGCTCCTGGTACACGATCAGGCCGTGTGTTTCTTCCAGGATTTCTTTCAGCTGCTCATCCAGTTCCGCGTGGATGGCGTTATAAGGCTTGCGACCATTCTTAATATCCGCGTAGTCAAAGTGCGCGTTCACACCCATCGGCCCCGGACGGTACAGCGCCAGCGATGCCACGATGTCGTCGAAGCCCGTTGGCTGCATGCGTTTGAGCAGCTCACGCATTCCGCCACCATCGAGCTGGAACACACCGAGGGTGTCACCGCGCGACAGCAGCTCATAGACCTTCGGATCATCGGTCTGAAGGTCATCGAGCAGAACTGTCTCGCCTCGGTTGGACTTGATGTGCTCAATACAGTCACCGATAACCGTCAGGTTTCGAAGACCCAGGAAGTCCATCTTCAACAGACCGATGGCCTCACACGCCGGATAGTCCCAGCCAGTGATAATCGCGCCGTCAGCCTGTCGCTTCCACATCGGGATGTGATCCAAGAGTGGCACCGACGCCATCACCACGGCACAAGCGTGCACGCCGGTCTGCCTAACGACGCCCTCGAGACCACGGGCTGTCTCGTAAATTCGAGCCACATCCGGGTCGGTTTCAATAAGCTGACGAACCTCGGCGGCCTCGCCGTAGCGTGGGTGCTCCGGGTCGACGATGCCGCTCAGCGGAATGTCCTTAGCCATAATCGCAGGTGGCAGCGCCTTAGTAATGCGGTCTGCAATCTGGTAACCCGGCTGACCGAACTGCACACGCGCCGAGTCCTTCAGAGCCTGCTTGGTCTTCACCGTACCGAAGGTGACCACCTGCGCCACCTTGTCTTCGCCCCAGCGATCTGCCGCGTAGCGAATCATTTCATCGCGGCGGCGGTCGTCGAAGTCGATATCGATATCCGGCGCGGACGGACGCTCTGGGTTCAGGAATCGCTCGAAGAGAAGACCGTGCTCAATCGGGTCGATATTGGTAATCCACGTCGCGTACGCAACCAGGGAACCGGCAGCGGAACCACGCCCCGGACCGACCTTGATGCCCACCTCACGGGCATGGCGGATCAACTCCGCAACGATAAGGAAGTACGACGGGTAGCCCTTACCGTCAATAACCTCAATTTCGTACTCCGCGCGCCGGATGTACTCCTCCGGTACCTCGCGCCCTTCAAAGCGCTTGCGCAGCCCCTCCATCACGTTGTGATGCAGCCATGTCGTCGGCGTCTCCCCTTCCGGAACGTCCGCCTTCGGCATGCGATCGTGCGGGTGCTCTTCCCACAGCTCGTCGTAGTCCTCAACGCGCTCTGCGATGAGCAGCGTGTTATCGCAGGCACCCGGGACTAGGTGATCCCAGGTCGCGCGCATTTCTTCGGCGGACTTAATAAAGTAGCCGTCACCGTCGAACTTAAAACGGTCCGGGTCATTGAGCGTCTTACCCGTCTGCACACAGAGCATGGCCTCGTGAGCCTTGGCCTGGTCACGGGTGACATAGTGACAGTCATTCGTAACCAGTGGCGGCAGGTTCAGCTTCCGGCCAATCTCCAGTAACTCACTTCGCACACGGGTCTCAATATCCAGCCCGTGATCCATCAGCTCAAGGAAGTAGTTTTCCTTGCCGTAGATGTCCTGCCACATTCCGGCGGCCTGCAGAGCCTCGTCGAACTGCCCCAGACGCAGACGCGTCTGCACATCACCCGACGGGCAACCAGTGGTCGCGATAATGCCCTCGGCGCGTTCCGCCACCAACTCGGCATCCATACGCGGGTACTTACTAATCTGCCCCTCATACGACGCCATCGACGACAGGTAGAACAGGTTCCGCAGACCCTGCGCATTCGCAGCCAACATGGTCTGGTGCAAGTAGGAACCGCGACCCGAGACGTCATCTCGACGCTGATGCGGCTCACCCCACTGAATGCGCTTTTTATTAAAACGGCTCTCCGGCGCCATATATGCCTCAATGCCGATGATTGGCTTGATGCCCTTGGACTTCATCTGCCGATAGAACGCATTCGAGCCAAACATATTGCCGTGGTCGGTGACACCGACCGCAGGCATTCCCTGTCGCGCAACCTCGTCGGCGAGCAAATCAATCTTCGCCATACCGTCGAGCATGGAGTACTCGGTGTGATTGTGGAGGTGCACGAAGGAGGAGTTAGCCATGAGTCCAGATTGTAGACAATCCCCCGGACTGAACAAGATTCCTTCGAACACCCAAAATGAAGCAGCCCCTTATGCCTGCACAGTTATAGCTAAAGACGTGTGCAACATCACTCTTACTTTTCCTTTACTTTTCAAAACCAGTTGACAATACTCAACACCACGGTTCGTGAGGAAGTCCTCATATTTCCTCGCGGCCGCTAGCCTTTCCGTGTTAATCCCAAGCAAAGAACCAAAGGAGCAATACAGTGTTCGCACCACTTTCCGATGGCCACTTCACCTACTTCCCCAAGCCCGAGCTTGACGAGGTTCTTGCAACCATCGACCGCCGCCCCGTTGCCGCCGGCTACCTCATCGATGGCGATGTCATCACCTCCAACATGGATGCCGCCCGCTACAGCTGGCTGGTCTAAAAAAAGCGCAGACCTGGAAAATTCTGACTTTCTTTTCAAAATCAAAGACAGTACAGGTTTTCAATGATTACGTTTTAGGGCATGAAACTTTCTCGAGCTTCTGCCCCGGAGTCCTCGGGTACATCCCGCCCGGCTCCGACACCGACGTCTCATTTACCCGAGGCGCTGCCGCCGCAGACGTCCCAGACAGCCCGCCCGCCACTAGCTACCGACACGCTGCTTAACTGCACTTCCCTTCCTGCAGTCGTCGTCGACCTCGCGGCGGTCGAAGCCAATGCCCGCGATATGCTCCGCCGTGCAAACGGGATGCCTATCCGCGTGGCCTCGAAATCGATTCGCATTCCACAGCTTATTTCGCACGCCCTGGCCTTCCCCGGTTTCCAGGGCGTGCTGGCATATTCACTGGCAGAGGCGCTGTACCTATTCCGAGAAGGCATTAGTGACGACATCGTCGTCGCCTACCCAACTCTTGACGCCCGCGCTATCTCAGAGCTTGCCGACGATGATGCAGCGCGTGCCGCCATCTGCGTCATGGTTGACCGTCCCGAGCATCTAGAGGCGCTGGCGTCGTCGGCAAGCGAAAATGCGCCAATCCGCGTGTGTATGGACGTCGACGCATCCTTTCGTCCCCTCCCCGGCGTGCATATCGGTACGCTGCGCTCAAGCCTGTTCTCGCCGAAGCAGGCAGCGGCGTTTGCCAAGCAGATTATTGCCCGTCCGGAGCTGCAGCTGGCGGGAATCATGATGTATGAGGGACACATTGCCGGAGTGGGCGATGCCGGAAACTCCCTGCGTGCGCGCGCAATTCGAGTGATGCAGGCCGTCTCAAAGAAGGAATTGGCAAAGCGCCGCGCGAAGGTTGTCGCTGCAGTCGAGAAAGTGGCGGGGCCGCTGGAGTTTGTCAACGGTGGTGGCACGGGGTCGCTGGAGTCGACGTGCGCCGAGGCCGCAGTCACCGAGGCAGCGGCGGGGTCGGGGTTCCTGGCACCAACCCTCTTCGATAACTATCGCGCATTCAATCTGCGCCCGGCGTCCTGGTTTGTGTTGCCGGCGACGCGACGCCCTAAGAAGGGCGTGGTCACGGTGTCCGGCGGTGGTCGAATTGCCTCTGGACCGGCGGGAGCTGACCGGCTGCCAACCCCCTGGTACCCCACTGGCCTGCGCTACGCGGCAGAGGAAGGACCAGGTGAGGTGCAGACTCCGCTGCTCGGCAAGACCGCCGACGCAATTTCGCTGGGAGATCCCGTGTGGTTCCGCCACGCCAAGGCCGGCGAAATAGCCGAGCACACACAAGAAGTCATTGCAGTTCGAGATGGCGCCATCATCGCCCACTGGCCCACGTACCGAGGAAAGGGATTGATCTTCACATGAGCAATTCACGCAACAACGCCCGCTTCACAGTCTCTACAGTTGAGTCCCGCGTACCACGCGTACGTCGGCGTGCGCAGGCAAAAGCCGTCGCCAACTCTCATTGGAGCAATTGGGCGCACACGCAATCGTGCACCCCGTCCTACACTCATCAGCCGCACGATGATGAGGGCGTTATCTCGGTAATTAAAGCGGCGAAGACCGAAGGAACTACGGTGCGCCCGCTAGGGGCCGGTCATTCTTTTACTTCCGTGGCCACCACCGATGGGCACCGCATTCAACTCGACCGCTGCTCTGGTCTGGTCGAACTCGACGCCGCCAACCAGACCGCCACGCTGCGTGCCGGCACTCGCCTGCGCGACACTCCAGGTATTCTGCGCCCGCTCGGTTGGGCACTTCCCAACCAGGGCGATGTCGATCCGCAGTCGCTGGCCGGTGCTATCTCTACTGGCACACACGGCACCGGGCTTGGATTCACCGGCTTCGCAGGCACCGTGAAAGGATTCAAGATTGTCACCGCGGATGGCGTCGTCAGGCACTGCCATCCGGACGCTGAGGGAATCGACGGCGAGCTCTACCGCCTCGGACGGCTGGGACTGGGTGTCTTCGGCGTGCTTACGGAGGTCACGATGTCCGTCGTGCCAGCGTTTGATCTGCACGCCGACGAGCACCGCGAAGAGTTTGATTCCCTGCGCAAGAGTTTCGCCGAGCGCTGCAAAGAAGCTGACCACCTGGAGTTTTTCTGGTTCCCGGGACAGCGCGAGACGCTGGTCAAGCACAATACTCGCATTGAACCGCAGCGCCACCGCCGCCCGAGCCGCAATAGCCTGAAGCAGCGCCTGGGCAGCGCGCGTACGTATCTTAACGACGAAGTCGTCAACAACATGGGACTCTTGGCGTGCTGCGAGATTGCTAAGGCCATTCCCGCTACGACCGATACCATCAACCGGATTGCCACCAACACCGTGCCAGAGCGCAGCTACTCCAATGAGGCGCACAAGGTCTTTGTCTCGCCGCGCCGAGTGCGTTTTTCCGAGATGGAGTACTCCGTCCCGCTCGAGGCCGCTTCCGATGTCCTCGGGGAAATCCGCGACGCGATTGCCCGCAAGAGGATGAAAGTCTCCTTCCCCATCGAGGTGCGCTCCGCGAAAGCCGATGATGTGGCCCTATCCACTGCGTACGGTCGCGACAGTGCCTACATCGCCATCCACCGCTACTGGAAGGAAAATTATCGAGAGTACTTCAACCTCATCGAGCCGATTTTCAAGGCCCACGAAGGTCGCCCGCACTGGGGCAAATTGCACACGCTCCGCGCGGAGGATTTCGCGGAACGTTATCCGCTGTTCGGCGAGGTCCAGGCACTACGGGAAAAGGTCGACCCGCAGGGAATCTTCCTCAACGAGCACCTGCGCGAACTTTTCTGCTAATTATCTGCCGGCTTTACGACGTCCCGGGTAACCGCCCCATCCGTCTGGTCGGCGGCATCGTCGGAAACCGCGGCCGGTTCAACACCGGCCTTGCGGAGTTCCCGGCGAACCCGCCTCTGGCGCCGCATCTTCAGGATGAGATCGCAGATGAACAGCGCGACGGCACCCCAGATGATGAAGAACCCGATCCAGCGCTCCGGTTCGAGCTGCTCGCCCAGCACAGTGACTGCCAGGGTGATTTGGAGAACTGGAGTCAGGTACTGCATCAGGCCCAATGTGGCCAACGGCAGGCGCTTGGCACCTTCGCCGAAGAGAAGCAACGGAATGGCGGTAGCAACACCGGCGCTCATCATGAGCAGCACGTGACCAGTTCCTTCGGAGGTAAAGGTGCTCTGCCCGTTGTAGGTCAACCAGAGGATGTAGGCCAGCGCAATCGGTGTGATTACGGCGGACTCGGCCGTCAGCGAAGCTGCAGAGGAAAGCGATACCCGCTTCTTCATTAGTCCGTAAAAACCGAAACTGAACGCCAGCGCCAGCGCACCCAACGGCGGATGTCCCACACCGATTGTGAGAACAATGACCGCAATGGTTGCCAGGATGACACTGCCGAGCTGCAACCGCGAGATGCTTTCACGGAAGAAAATCATCGCCAACAAAACGCTGACCAGCGGGTTGATGAAGTAGCCGAGCGCGGCCTCCGCCACCTGCCCATTGTTGACCAGGTAGACGTACACACCCCAGTTGACGGAGATCAACAGTGCGGCAATAAAAATAGTGCCCCAGGTCTTGGCACTCGCGGCCTTCAGCTCTGGCCATGCGCGCATGAAGCTGAGGGCAATGACCATAAAGACAAGGGTCCAGACGAATCGGTGCGCCAAAATCTCTACGGCCCCTGCTGGTTCCAGCAAGGGGAAATAGAGCGGAAACAGCGCCCACAAAAGGTACGCACCGAATGCCTGAATCACTGTTGACTGACTCCTTTTCGTTCTCGTTGAAACTGACTGCGTACTGGCGGCAGAGTTCTAGCCGCTTCATCCTAGTCGTTTGGATTTGGGCACTCAGTTCTGGCTTCTATTAGTTCTGACCGCTTAGTTCTGGCTCAGCCCCGGCGCAAAGAGCGGATCTTTATCCGTGAAGCCGGAACTCAGCACCGGGCGAATACCAAAACGGCCACGCGCCGCATCTGATGGCAGCGCCTCGACAGCTTTCACATCGGGCATTTTCTTGACATCCATCAACGATTCAGCGTCACCATAGACCAGTAACCCGTTGAAGCCGAGCCGTTCGTCGTCAATCGCGACGTCTGCGTAAGCAGCTGCTAACTCCAGCTGATCTTGCAGCAGCTTTTCTTCGCTCGCTGTTTTACTCGGCTGCGGCAAATACCGGGTGCTCACACCGCCGATGATTGCAGTCGACACTCGCAGAGAGGGCTCTTTTTCATAGACCTGTGCCGCTTCTTGCGCATCGAGCAGCCGGTCAAAAGTCACCATCGCCCAGAACTTCGGGTCCTCCACGACTGGCTGGCCGGTCTTTAGCCGATAGTCCTCTTTCTTCATATTCGCGAGGGACTCGTCGGCACGCTCTACGTACTGCTCGGTTGCTTCCCACGGGTCCGGGCCGAGCGCATCGCCGTTGAGATTTTGCGGCTTGCTTACCCGATCGGAAGTCGAAGCGACTGCTAAAACAATCACCAATATGACAACACAGAAACCAGAGATCAGTGCCATCACTGGCGAAATACTGCCGTCACCAGTGCTTTTCGCACGAGTTTCACGGCGTGGTGGGTTCTTGGATCCCGATGGGGTCTGCGTCATGCGCTCTGCCTCAAAACTTCCAATGCGTGGTTCAAATCATCTGGGTATGGACATTCGATTTCCATCCAGCGCCCATCTGCCGGATGGTGGAAACCAAGCGAGACCGCGTGAAGCCACTGGCGGTTGAGCCCCAGGCGCTTGGCCAATGCCGGATCGGAACCGTACATGGGATCGCCGCAGCATGGGTGATTCAGCGCAGAGAAGTGCACGCGAATCTGGTGCGTGCGCCCAGTCTCTAGATTCACCTTCAGCAGCGTTGCTGGGGCGAAGGCCTCAAGCGTTTCGTAGTGCGTCACAGCATGCTTGCCATCCTGGCGGACGGCAAAGCGCCAACCCGCCGAAGGATGACGGCCAATCGGCGCATCAATTGTCCCCGACAGCGGATCCGGATGCCCCTGAACCAGAGCGTGATAGGTCTTGGACACCTCACGGTTTTTGAACGCCCGCTTGAGCACGGAGTAGCCCCGTTCGGAGCAGGCGACAACCATCACGCCAGAGGTGCCAACATCGAGGCGATGCACGATGCCTTTTCGCTCGGGCGGACCGGAGGTAGAAATGCGGAAACCAGCAGCCGCCAGTCCGCCGATAACCGTTGGGCCTTCCCAACCGACCGACGGATGTGCGGCCACACCGACAGGCTTGTGAACAGCCACCAAATCGGAGTCGTGGTAGAGCACGTCCATGCCCTCGACGAGTTCCTCTTTGGGAACCAATGGCTTTTCCACCGGCGGCAACAACACAGAGAGGAAAGCGTTTTCTTCCAATCGGTCGGACTTACCAACGCTCACGCCATCGACCGTGATGTCCCCGGCCGCTGCCAAATCAGCCACCGCTGTGCGCGAGAGCCCCAGCAACTTAGCCACACCGGCGTCTACCCGCATACCGGCCAAGCCCGGTGGAACGGGCATCTGCCGGGTTTCTCGGTCGGGCTGGTGCGCTCCCCCGAGTGCTGCACCGGTATTTACTGCATTGTCGTTCACTGCTGTCCTCCCTCCGCCGACTGCTTCTGATCCGTCTGGGAAGATTTCTTCTCCGCTGCAATCTGATCAGCGAAGAGATCCGGCTCCTTGGAAAAAACCATCCAGATAACGAGGATAATAACGCCCACTGTAATCGCGGAGTCCGCGATATTAAATACGGCAAAACCCTTAACCGACAGGAAATCGACGACGTGGCCGACGTAGAAACCGGGTTCCCGAAACAGCCTATCGATGAGGTTGCCCAGCGCACCACCAGCAATAAGCCCCGCCGCAGTCGCCGATATAGGACTGCGCAACCAATGGGAAAAGCACATCACAGCCAGGATGTAAACCAGCTGCAACGTAGTAAAAACCCAGGTGGCGTTCGTGCCAAAGGAAAAGGCTGCACCGGGGTTAAAAACGAGCCGCAACTCGAAGAGATCGCCAATGACCTGCACCGCAGGACGGCCATCGAGAGTCTTCAAAGCGATAATCTTGGTCAGCTGATCGATAATCGCAACTGACACAATAACCGCAGCGAGAATCCCCCGCCGCGGGAAATATGTCCTCGTTTCCTTCTTAGTCACTGTCCCATAATGGCCTAACAAACCCATATTCAGCCAACTGACACCGCCCGGGTGGTTCCTATCCACCGCGAAACCGGTACGCTAACCGGTGTGACTCGACGTTTCCAATCTCAGTTTGTTCCGGCCTCCACTGCTTTACGACGTGCAGGAGACACCACCTCCTCGTGGTTCCGTCGACCTAGCCGCAGCGACCAGCCTGGTCACACCAAGCATGGCCTGCTGGCGAGGGTCGGCACCGCTGTTGTTGCCGCTACCACTATGGTGTCATTGGCCGCGTGCTCGTCGGAAAGCTCGGTGGAAACGCAACCCGTGGACGTTGCACAACCCAAGGTCGAATTGACCAGTGCTGGTAGCGGTGAGCTGGCGAGCGTGCGCTGGAAGGACGACGGTGCAGAGCAGGAGTCGACCGTGGCGGTGACGCAGGGCTTCGCGCAGCGTGGCGGAAACGCCGATAGCGACCAGACCTTCCCGGACACCCGCCTGGAAATCCCCCTGACTAGTACTGTTACCAGCGATGACGATACTCGTGTGGTGACGTCAGAGGTGGGTAAACCCCACGGCTCCAACGATGAGCTGAATGAGGATATCGCGACCGCGCAGGGCTTCATCTCTGATTGGTCAACAACGGCCACTGGTGAGGTCAAGGAACTCAAACTGGGAGCGCCGGAGAAGGCGACCGACACCGCTCGCGCTGGCGTGGAGATGGCGCTGCAGCAGCTGCATTCCGTACCTATCGTCTTCCCCTCCGAGGACATCGGAAAGGATGCGACCTGGACGGTCGAAAGCGAGGTCGAAGGCCAGACCACGATGACGCAGAAAGTGACCTATACCCTGCTCAGCCGTGCGGGCGACATTGTTAATTTGAAGGTCGATGTCAAGCAGGTTCCGACAGTCACCGAGTTGGACACTGGCGGCGAGGGTGCACTGAAGGTTGTCGAGGCCACGACTGACATGCTTGCCGACCGCGTCACCATCGACCTGACTAAGCCGCTTCCGATGAAGGGCAACATCGACTTTGTGACCTCCGTGACCTACGGCGACGGCAACTCCGATGTGCGCATCACTCAGCAGACGCACCGCGGGCTGGAGTTTAAGGACGGCAGCGGGTCGAAGAAGTAGCCCAGAAGAAATAGCTCTGGCCAGCGCAAGGTTAGAAGACGAGAAAGTGTCTAGGTTTATGTCACTTTTCTTCCCAAAAAATGGGCGGAACTGTCATAAACCTAGACACTTTCTTTTGTCTGCCCAGTGCACCCGACCGGACTAGGCTGTGATACCTGGCCCGACGGCGCCTAAGCCGGTGGAGGCGGAGGAGGCGCGTCCTCCGCCGGAGCCGGAGCCGGGGCCGGCGCAGGAGGCGGGACCTCCTCAGCCGGCGGTTCAGGTGCAGGAGGCGGAACTTCCTCAGCGGGTGGTTCGGGCGCCGGAGCCGGGGCTGGCTCCTCGACCGGTGCTGGGGCCTCCTCAACCGGAGCCTCTTCAACTGGGGCTTCTTCCTCCGGCTCAGGCGGCGGCGGAGGGGTTTCGCCCGGCGCGAGGCAGAACCCAGGCTTGTGCTCCGGATCAAGCGTCGATGCCAGGTTGCAGGCCCATTCCTTGCTCAGCATCCAACGGCCATCCCTGTAAATGAAGTCCACCTGATCCACGAGCATCGGATCTTCCTCCGGGCGGAGGATATTGACACCGGCTACGGCCTGCTTCGTCGTGAAGCCGGGCGTGATCGGATCAATGACATCAAAGCTGATTTCCTGCTCATTGGCACTATTGGTGACAATGTCGAAGAAATCGCCGGCAGTATCTCCGTCCTCGATGGTCAGCGCCTTTTCCTCGATAGGTAAATCGGGGTTGATAAGGCGTGCGAGGACGTCGTTAAGCTCTGCGCGCGTCGGCAGCATGATGACGGGTTCCGCCGAGCTGGATGTCTTCGATTCAGTCGTCGGCGCTGCAGTATTGCCGCCACCGCAGGCAGCGAGCCCAAGTGCGCTGACCGAGACAATCGCCGCTACTGTCACACCACGCGCTGTGCGCCAACGCATTCCGCTAACGCGCTGGTTGCAGGGGACTTTCATATGTGCACTACTCCAATAAAATCTGCATGAAGATTCGCTGGCTTCACGCCTTCCATAATCCTACACAAGGCCAAAACATCGCCTAGGTAAGATGGTGGACATGTCGACTCAGGATCATTCCCCGGCTAGCTCGGCCTCGTCTAGCACGGTCTCCCCTCGCCGAATCGTTGTCATCACCACCGGCGGCACCATCGCCTGCACCACGGATCGCAGCGGTGCGCTAACCCCGACCATCTCGGGCACGGAGCTCGTCGCAGCGGTCGCGCAGCGTTATCCAGAGGGCATGTTAGAGCTGGAGGTTCGTGAGCTCGGGATGCTGGACTCGTCGAATCTCGCGTTCACCGACGTTGACCGTGTTCTCGCCGCTATTCACGAAGTGCTTGATGACGACTCCGTGGACGGTGTCGTCGTAACTCATGGCACGGACACGATGGAGGAAACGGCCATGGCTGCCGATATTTTCCATGCTGACTCGCGTCCGGTTGTCTTTACTGGTGCACAACTTCCCTATGATCATCCGGAAACCGACGGACCGGGGAACCTCTTTGAGGCCGTGACCATTGCTTCCGATGCCTCTGCGCAGGGAATTGGCGTTCTTATTGTCTTTGGCCACGCAGTCTTGCCGGTACGAGGTGCGACGAAGTGGCACACAACCGATCCTTTGGCTTTTGCCACTAATGCACCGGAGGAGCCGGTTCGTCCAGATCCGCTGCCTCTGGCGGCTTTGGCGGGCTCGAAGGTAGAGATTATCCCCGCCTACTTGGGTGCAGATGGATCACTGCTGGATTCGGCAGTCGCCGCCGGTGCACGCGGCATTGTCGTAGAGGGCCTGGGGTCGGGCAATGTCTCCGATGAGTTTGCCGCTGCCATTGACCGGGCCATTGCGGCTGATGTGACCGTCGTGATGGCAACGCGCGTTCCGCGCGGTGATGTCCACGCCGCCTACGGCGGTGCCGGTGGCGGTGCGACGCTGGCTCGGCACGGTGTGATTAGCGCTGGTTGCGTGCATGCACCGCAGGCGCGCATCATTCTCGCCGCCGCGCTGGCTGCGAATGTGCATCCGCAGACGCTGTTCTAATTCACGCCTCGATGATGCGGATGATTTTCGCCGGGTTTCCAGCCACAACTACGCCCGCGGGAACGTCCTTAGTCACCACGGCACCCGCGGCGACCACAGAATTGTCGCCGACGTGAACACCGCCCAGGATGATGGCTCCGCCACCGATCCAGGCATTGCGTCCGATGATGATTTCATCTCCAGACTCTAGATAAGCGGCGCGGGCCTCAGCTCCCAGTGGGTGTACTGGTGGAAGCAGCTGTACGTTGGGCCCGAGCTGCGCATAGTCGCAGATTGTCACCTTCACCACGTCAAGTGCGGTGAGCCCAAAGTTGATGAAAACGTTGTCGCCGATGTGGATGTTATCGCCGTAGTCCAGGTAGATCGGCGGGCGAACGGTGCTGCTCTCTCCGAAAGACCCCAGTGCCGGTGCTAGCACTTGCTGTGCTGCCTGCTGGTCTTCGCGGAATGCGACCTCAAATTCAGCGGCCACCTGGCCAATTCGCACGTTCAGAGCCTGTGATTCCGGATGATCGGCGATATACCACTGACCGTTCAGCATGCGCTGGCGGTTATCCAGACCGTCGTCGGGAAGTGTGGTCGACGGATTCGGATCTCGATCGGTGTTGCGCAACGAGGCGCGGCGAGCTGCCTCGAGCTCTGCAATGCGGGATGCGGTAGTCATAGTGCCCCAGTTTACGGACAGCGCATAAACAGAGAGCCGCGAACGGCACTGAGGCAGTCAGCCATATCAAGCATCCGCGTCGGGGCCGAGATCGTCTTCGCTTTCCCGCTCAGGTTGCGGCAAGTCGAGAGCTGCTGCTTCGTCGGATGCCAGCCACTCCGGCCAGTCCAAACTGCACACCGCGGAGCACGGACGCAGCTCCGGGTCGTCTTCCTTCAACGTAATCATGCGCCCGGGGCCACTGGTGCGGCTTTCAAAGCGGACAGTCACAATCCCGTGCCCCGACCCCTGCACCCAACCATGTCCATACTCGCTGTGGTGTACGTCCGAGGTGGGTGCCCACTTGGAGTCGGAAAGCCGAACGGTCGGCAACGCACCGGTTCCAGATAGCTCGACCAGGCCGGCGGGAGCGTCGGAAAGCGCAGGTGCTGGTACTCGATCTTCGACGGTGATAGCGCGGTCGAGCTCAGGAAACAGGACTTCTTGTATGTGCGAATCCAGCCCGGAGAAACCGACGCCCACCAGTCGCACTGGGCCGACCTCCGCGGGCGTGAACGCGATTCGGTGCGCCACCGCCATGAGGGTGTCGAAATCCTGTGTGGCGTAGGCGAGCGTCTCAGATCGGGTATGGATGCTCAGGTCAGACAGACGCACCTTGCAAGTGATGGTGCGAGCACCACGGCCATCTTTTTTGAGCCGTCGAAATGCGGACTCACCTGCGCGATCGACGGCGGCGTGGAGCTGGGCCTGCGACTCCAAATCCTCAGGATAGGTGTACTCCGCCGATACAGACTTGGCGACATCGCGCTCCTTAACCGGCCGATCGTCCGTCCCCTGCGCCAGCTGCCACAGCATTACACCGGTTTTGGATGTCAGCGAAACCTCGACATCACGCTGGGACATGGCGGCAAAATCACCGATCGTCTCCACACCCAGCGTGTGCAATTTTGCAGCGGTGACAGGGCCGATGCCCCAGAGCTTCTCTACCGGCAATGGGTGTAGAAGCTCGTGATTGCGTGCGGGGTCCAGCACGTACACGCCATCGGGTTTCGCCAGGCCTGACGCAATTTTCGCGAACTGCTTGCCCGCGCCCGCGCCTATCGACGAGGCCAAGCCGGTCTCCCGCCGGATATCTGCCCGCAGTTGCTCCGCCCAGGCAATGACCTGCTCCTTCGAGGCTCCCTGAAGCTCTTCGGGTTCCATGAAAGCCTCGTCGACGCTGAGCTGCTCGACCACGGGCACGCGCTCGCGGATTACAGAGAACACGCGGCGCGACACCGGCCCGTAGATGCCCTTGCGCGCGCTGACCGTCACGGCGGTCGGTGGCATGAGACGACGTGCGCGAGCCATCGGCATAGCCGAGTGTGCGCCGTACGCGCGGGCCTCATAGGAGGCACCGGCGACCACACCTCGACCGCCCAGTCCGCCGACGAGAACTGGCCGCCCGCGCAGAGTCGGGCGAGTGAGCTGCTCGACGGACGCGAAGAACGCGTCCATGTCGATGTGCAGAACCCACCGCCCGGAAGTCGGCATAGAGATTACTCTCCCCTACTGCTTGGCAATATCCGCCGAGCAGCCGTCCGCCACGTCGTAGCTCAGCGACTCTCCGCCAGCGACGACCTCGAAAGCGGTTGCGAGAACTTCCCGGGCGATGAGGTCAGCGTGGCGGTTGGCCCACTCCTCACGCTCGGCCGGGACCTGCAGCTTCACCGAAATGCGGTCGGTGACCTCAAGGCCAGCGTTCTTGCGGGCATCCTGCAGACCACGGATGCGGTCAGCGGCCCAACCGCGGGACTCCAGATCTTCGTCGAGCTCAGTGTCGAGCACGACCAGACCATTGACACCGTCGACCTCAGCGGTGGAATCTGGCGAGATCGCGACCAGGTTGCGGGTGTACTCGCCCTCCTGCAGCGGAATACCATCGGCGACAACCGTGCCGTCGACAACCTCATAGTTGCCAGACTTCACAGCCTTAATGACCTTCTGGACGTCCTTACCCAGGCGCGGACCGGCCACGCGAGCGTTGACGGAGACCTCGAATCGTCCCACCGAGTCCACGTCGGAGGTGAACTCCACCTTGTCGACGTTGACCTCGGAGGAAACGATGTCGGTGTACTCACGCAGACGCTCGGCATCCGGGAATGCCAGGGTCAGCTTCTTCAGCGGCAGGCGGTTACGCAGCTGGTTGGCCTTGCGGATGCGCGATGTTGCCGAGCAGACATTGCGGACAATGTCCATGGACTCAACGAGTTCGTCATCGGTCGGCAGCTTGTCGACGTTCGGCCAATCCTCCAGGTGCACCGAGCGGCCGCCAGTGAGCGAGCGCCAGATGACCTCGGTGGCCATCGGCAGCAGCGGAGCAGCCACGCGGGTGAGAACCTCCAGCACCGTGTACAAGGTATTGAAGGCCTCTGGGTGCTTGACATCGCCGGCCCAGAAGCGGTCGCGGGAGCGGCGCACGTACCAGTTGGTCAGTGCGTCACAGAACTGACGGACCTCATCGGTGGCAGAAGCAATGCCAGTGTTGTCCAGGCACTCAGTAACAGCACGGACGGTTGCTGCAAGCTTGGCCAGGATGTACTTGTCCAGGATGTTGTCGGAGTCCACCGACCACTCGGCCGGTTTGGAAGCGTAGAGCTGCAGGAACGAGTATGCGTTCCACATCGGGAGCAGCGCCTGGCGCACGCCCTCGCGAATGCCCTGCTCGGTGACAATCAGGTTGCCGCCGCGCAGAATCGGGCTGGACATGAGGAACCAGCGCATAGCGTCGGAGCCGTCGCGGTCGAAGACCTCGTTGACGTCCGGGTAGTTGCGCTTGGACTTACTCATCTTGTTGCCGTCATCGCCCAACACGATGCCGTGGGCGACGACCTTCTTGAACGCCGGGCGGTCGAACAGTGCAACCGACAGGACGTGAAGCAGGTAGAACCAGCCGCGGGACTGGCCGATGTATTCCACAATGAAGTCGGCCGGTGCGTGGGACTCGAACCACTCCTTGTTCTCGAACGGGTAGTGGAACTGCGCAAACGGCATGGAACCGGAGTCGAACCAGACATCCAGGACATCCGGGACGCGGCGCATCATGGACTTACCGGTCGGGTCGTCCGGGTTCGGGCGAACCAGCTCGTCAATCTCCGGGCGGTGCAGTGTGGTCGGGCGAACGCCGAAGTCCGCCTCCAGCTCATCGAGGGAACCGTAGACGTCGACACGCGGGTACTCGTCGTTGTCGGAAACCCACACCGGAATAGGCGATCCCCAGTAGCGGGTACGGGAGATGTTCCAGTCACGTGCGCCCTCGAGCCACTTGCCGAACTGACCGTCGCGGACGTGCTCCGGCATCCACTCAATCTCGTTGTGGTTGAGCTCCACCATGCGCTCGCGGATCTTGGTAACGGACACAAACCAGCTCGGCAGTGCCATGTAGATCAGCGGCTCGCCCGAACGCCAGGAGTGCGGGTAGGAGTGCTCGATGGTGCGGTGCTGGACGACGCGGCCAGCGGCCTTCAGGTCACGGATGATGTCCTTATTGGCGTCAAAGACCAACTTGCCCTGGTACTCCGGCACCTGCGAAGTGAACTTACCGTCCATGTCCACCGGAATGATGACATCAATGCCGTATTCATTACAGGTGTTCATATCGTCTTCACCGAAGGCCGGCGCCTGGTGGACCACACCAGTACCGTCCTCGGTGGTGACATAGTCCGCCACCATAATCTGGAAAGCGTTCAGGTGATCTGCGAAGTAGTCGAAGATCGGCTGATAGGTCAGGCCTTCCAGGTCAGCACCAGCGAAGGTAGCCACGACCTCGTGTTCCTTGCCCAATTCCTTGGCGTAGGCACCAATCAGTGCTTCTGCCAGCAGGAAGGTCTTACCTGCAAACTCCGGCACGGAGGAATCCTCGCCGACCTTAACTACGGCGTAGGTGACCTTCGGGTTCACGGCCAGACCAAGGTTGGACGGCAGCGTCCACGGCGTGGTGGTCCAAGCGATAGCCGCAGTGTCAGCGAGCACCGGGTTGTCCGCCAGCGTCTTCTCCGCTGCCGAGCCCGCCTTGGCGCCGGTGAACGGGAAGGTCACGGTCAGGGTCGGGTCCTGCCGCATCTTGTAGGAATCATCCAGGCGGGTCTCCTGGTTGGACAGCGGGGTGTGCTCTGCCCAGGAGTACGGCAGCACGCGGAATCCCTGGTAGACCAGGCCCTTGTTGTAGAGCTCCTTGAAGGCCCAAATCACGGACTCCATGTAACTCATGTCCATGGTCTTGTATCCGCCGTCGAAATCAACCCAACGCGCTTGACGAGTGACATATTCCTTCCACTCGCCCGCGTACCGCAACACCGACTCAGCGCAGTACTTGTTGAAGTTAGCCAGACCCATTTCCTCGATCTGGCCCTTGTCCTTAATACCGAGCTGCTTCTCTGCCTCCAGCTCAGCCGGAAGACCGTGGCAGTCCCAGCCGAAGACGCGACCAACCTGGTAGCCACGCATGGTCTTGTAACGAGGGACGATGTCCTTGACGTAACCGGTCAGCAGGTGACCGTAGTGCGGTAGACCGTTGGCGAACGGCGGGCCATCATAAAAGACGTATTCGTCAGCACCATCACGCTGATCGATAGAGGCCTGGAAAGTGCTGTCCTTGCCCCAGTACTCCAGAACCTTTTCCTCCAGTTCCGGAAACTTCGGGCTGGAGGTGTACTTACCAAAGTCAGCAGTGCGCGGATACGCGCCACCTGCCGGAGTGGCCTCAGCAGAGGCATTTACATCGTTCGAATTAGACACCGTTTCTACGTCACTTCCGTGGTCGAACATCATTAATACTCACCACGGGGACGCATGCCTAGCCCCTTCAGCGTTGTTACTGGTGACGCTGAAAAGGAGTCTCGCGCGGTACCACCCCGCTTGGCATCACGCTTTACGACGGTTCTTGCGAACAAGAACCATGCGGTTTCACGCGATAGCCCGCTTATTTAATAAGGCTTTGTAACGGTGCCAAACCGTTCGGTTCTACTGGGCCCATTTTCTACTGGACTGTTCTTCCGAAACGCTCCCCGGTGATGGCCGGCTCATTGCGCGTATGGGTGTCAGTATAGCAGTGTCTCAGGCAACTACTACAACCCTGACCGGAACAAAGAATGCGATTGGTTCGCAGGGAAAGATAGCAAAAACCACCGCGCTCTGCCTCCCCTCTCTGGGGAGCCGAGCGTGGTGGTTTTCTACGTGTTGGCTACGTAATTAGTTGTTGTAGCCGTCGGCCGGGGCAGCCGACTCGCGAGAGTTCAGGTCGTCGAGCTGGGACTCCAGGAAGGTCTTCAGGCGGGTGCGGTACTCGCGCTCGAAGATGTGCAGCTCCTCGATGCGCCCCTCCAGAGCGGTCTGCTGCTCCTTGACGGTGGTCATGATCTCGTGGTGCTTGCGCTCTGCATCGTCCTGCAGCGCGGTTGCCTTCTGCTGCGCTGCGGTGATGGTGGCGTTAGAGCGAGCGTCTGCGTCGCTGATCATCTGCTCGCTGCGCTGGCGAGCGTCAGTGAGGGTCGACTCAGACTCGTTGCGGGCATCAGCCAACAGCTGCTCACTGCGCTCCTTGGCATCAGCCAAAGTTGCTTCTGCCTCATTGCGAGCGTTGGTGATAGTGCGCTCGGCCTCTTCATTGGCCTCTGCCACGGTGCGGTCAGCGTTTTCACGAGCCTCGGTGACAAGCTTGTTGGCCTCAGCGTCGGCGTCAGTGGTGACGCGATCAGCGGTGTCCTGAGCAGCCTGCAGGATACGAGCAGCGCGGAGGCTAACTTCCTGCGACTCGGTGCCGGTGCTTGCTGCAACTGCCTGCGGCTGCTCCGCAGCTGCGGAGGAAGCCTGCTGTGCAGAAGCCTCTGCCTCAGAAGCACGCTTCTCAAGAGCATCCAGACGATCCTGGTAGTGAGCCTCAATCTCCTGCTGCTGAGCGCTCAGGCGCTCGTTGTACTCAGCGCGCAGCTCCTGCTCAATTTCCTTGCGCAGCTTGTCCTCATCGACAGCCGGCGCCGCAGCGGCAGCACCGGAAGCAGCGTAGTCTGCGCCGCCACCCTGCTCTAGCTGACCTTCAAGGTCCTCAACGCGCTGGCGCAGCTCAGCGTTTTCATCCTGGAGCTCACCCAGTGCGTCCTCTACGAGGTCGAGGAACTGATCGACCTCGTCCTCGTTGTAACCACGCTTGCCAATCGGAGGCTTGCTGAAAGCCACATTATGCACATCAGCCGGAGTCAACGGCATGGTGAGTTCCCCTAACACTTTGAGCGGACAGTTCTTAAGAAATCTTAAGAGAATTATTTCCAGTAGTACTGTTTACCCGGCCAATCCTACCTGCTCTAGTCACAGTCCTCACCCCATTTATTTTGGGCAGGACTCTATCCCCCACGTTCTAACCAATGGCAAAGTTCTAGTAAAACGTTAAACCTCGCCCTTACCCTGCACCTTTAGCCACAGAACTTTACCCCCGACACAATAAAAACCCATTGGGGATTACATTCCCCAACGGGTTCCTATTATTGCCCCCGATTAACACCCCCGGTAGCAATTCAATGCCCGAGAACATCACATTCGGGACAGTCAAAACAACACAGCTCCACCGAAATCCACATTGTGGACCCCAAGCAAACAGTTAGCGATATTTACACCACCGCGCCGAGAGCTACCTGCAGCACCATTCGCAGAATCATAAGGATGAAGAACAAAACAAGCACAGACATGTCCACCATCACGTTGCCCATCGGCATAGGCGGGATGAGTCGGCGCAACAGCTTCACCGGCGGGTCGGTAATGACAAAAACAACTTCGCCAATCGACGAAAACACCCTGCCTGGTCGCCAAGAGCGAGAAAATGACTGAATCATTTCAATCACAATGCGAGCCAACAGCAGATAGGTGAAAAGCTTCAGCAGGATTAGCAGAACTAGCAGTAGTGAAGACACGAATAAACAGTCTAGCTAATTAATCGAAATACGAAACACTAACAAGCCATGCGAGCCGGCTGACTAGCCGGACATCCGGTCGAACTGGCCCTCGTTGACATCGCAGCCATGCGGGTACAGGGTGAACACGGAGCCGTCAGCCTTGATTCGACCGCGCAGACCGAAAACCAGTCCAGCAACGAAGTCGACGTAGCGCTTAGCCTCAGATGGGTCAAGCTCACTCAGATCGAAGGTGACAATGTCACCGTCGCGGAAGTGCGAACCGATGTCCGGAGCCTTGGAGTACTTGTCCTGGAAACCACTTTCCGGCTTGATGAAGACCTGCTCCGGTTCCTTGGTCTCAGCAACGGAGTGCAGGTTGCCGTAGCGGTAGTCCTCCTCGCGGGAGTTCACACTTGCAGTCTCACGTGGAGCCTCTTCGCGCAGCTCGTAGCGGTGGCGCTCCGCACGACGCGAGTCGGCATAGGAGTCATCAAAACGCTCCTCGTCACGGCGGTCAAACTCGTCGTAGTGCTCGTCGTAAGCCGCGTCATCAGTCGGGGTAAGACCGAAAAAATTTGAAACCCCACGGAAGAAATCAGCCATCTTCTGCTACGTCCTTCTTAGTGTGCGAATTTAAGTCTGTGCTACCCACAACCTACCGGCTGGGTTGGCAATATCGCATAGACACGCGCAAATTTGGCGCGCCAAAATTACAACTTTGAAACTTAGCCCTGCTCAGGCAGGATTACGATGCCCGCCTGACGGCCAGTCTTCCCCTCCCGCCGGTAGGAAAAGTACTGCTCACTTTCAATAGTGCAGCTGGACTCGACATTGACATGCCGTACACCGAGGTCATAGAGCTGACGCATCAGGCCGGCGCGCACGTCGACACCGTCAGTCCCCTGCTTCGTTCGCGTCTTCGCTCCGGGTAAATGCTTATCGACGTCATCGGCCATCGACTCAGGCACCTCGTAATTGTGGCCAGAAGCCGCTGCACCGAGAAGCACATGGATATTCTCGGGCATGGCACCGAGCTCAATCATCTTCTCGACAGATTTACGAACGATTCCGTTGCGAGCGCCGGTTCGCCCCGCGTGTACCGCAGCGGCGACACCCGCATGATCGTCGGAAAGCAAGACGGGAACGCAATCGGCAACGAGTACTACCAGCGCGAGACCCGGCGTGGTCGTGACGATGGCGTCGGTGGCCGGGACAGGCTCAGTTTGTGGTTCGTTGACGACGGTGACCGTGTTGGTGTGAAGCTGCTCCATATAGACGAAGCGGGCACGGTCGATTCCCAGAGAATCGGCCAAGCGCTGGCGGTTGCGTTCGACTGCGGACGGGTCATCGCCGACATGATCTCCAAGATTGAAGGAATCATATGGTGGCAGCGAAAACCCGCCGCGCCGATTCGTCAGAATTTTTCGGCTGCGGCGGGATTCAGTCATGATTTCTTAGAAGCCCCACTCCGGCAGGTCGCTGGAAGCCTGGTAGCCGCCACGACGGTCGTCGCGGTCATCGCGATCCTCGGAACGGTGAGCACCACGGTAGTTGCGGTATTCCTGCGTACGCGGTGTCGGGTTGTCGGTGAACAGACCACCGCTGTTCGGGTTGGTGCGCGGGACAAAGCGGTCGCGATCCTCACGCTCGCGCGGCTGTGCGACCGGGCGCTCTTCCTCCGCACGCGGGGCCGGAGCGCCGAGGTTGTCACCGCCCGGCAGTGCGCTGCCCTGTCGCGGTGCCTGCTCAGCGGCCGGACGCGCCTCGGCATCCTGTGCAGCCGGACGTGCAGCGGCACCTGCGGCTGGCTTGTCCAGCGGGTTGCCGTTACCCTGCTCAAAACCGGTAGCGATCACAGTGACGCGAACTTCGTCACCGAGGTTGTCGTCGATGATGGTACCGAAGATGATGTTGGCATCCGGATCAGCCTTTTCCTCCACGATGGACGCGGCGGCGTTGACCTCCATCAAGCCCAGGTCGGAGCCACCGGCGACGGAAATAAGCACACCCTGTGCACCATCCATGGTGGACTCCAGCAGCGGGGAGTTAATGGCCTGAGTAGCGGCGTTCATCACACGGTCGTCGCCGCGTGCGGAACCAACGCCCATCAGAGCCGAGCCAGCCTCAGCCATTACCGAGCGGACGTCGGCGAAGTCGACGTTAATCATGCCCGGAATGGTAATCAGGTCAGTAATACCCTGGACACCGTTGTAAAGAATCTCGTCGGCGAAGCGGAACGCGTCCATCATGGACAGATCCTGCTCACCAATCTGCAGCAGACGCTGGTTCGGAATGGTGATAAGGGTGTCACAGACCTCCTTGAGGGTTTCAATGCCCTCAGCGGCCTGGCGTGCACGGCGCTTGCCCTCGAAGTCGAACGGCTTGGTTACCACGCCGACGGTCAGGGCACCGGACTTCTTGGCGATGCTCGCGACAACCGGAGCTGCACCGGTACCGGTTCCACCGCCCTCACCTGCGGTAACGAAGACCATGTCGGCACCCTTGAGGGTCTCTTCAATCTCGTCCTTGTGGTCTTCCGCGGAAGTGCGGCCAACCTCGGGGTTAGCGCCAGCTCCCAGACCACGAGTTGCCTCACGCCCAATGTCGAGCTTGACATCAGCGTCGGAGAACATCAGGGCCTGCGAGTCGGTGTTGACTGCGATAAATTCGACACCCTTCAGCCCCTCCTCGATCATGCGGTTGACAGCATTGACGCCACCGCCGCCGACACCGACGACTTTGATAACGGCGAGGTAGTTATTCGGGGAGGTCATTGCGCGTTTCTCGCCCTTTCCTATAGGTCCTAAATAATTTCATCTAGCCACGTTGCACATGGGCCGCACGACAGCATTGGCACCGCCGGGCAGT
Organism: Corynebacterium sp. LK31; assembly: GCF_014335015.1. NCBI lineage: Bacteria > Bacillati > Actinomycetota > Actinomycetes > Mycobacteriales > Corynebacteriaceae > Corynebacterium > Corynebacterium sp. LK31. Next base: position 87,494 of record NZ_PDGW01000013.1, read on the forward strand.
ACAGCTCTCCATGACACCGCACGGAAGAAGTGCATCATGGCCGAAAAGCTGTTGACCCCATTGTGGTCGAAAACTGCAAATAATTCAGCGACCTTTTAGCGCGTGTCGCTACCTTAAACCTGCACTTGAGGGATAGTGTTTAGCCACAGAAATCACTCCAGACACCACCATTCTCTACTCTCCCTTAGCAGCGGGTAGTCGGGGGTTGGAGACATTCCAAATCTTCTCGCCACGGTTCAGCACAATCTCCGTCGCGCGTGCCTTTTCTGCCGCATTATCCGAGGACCCGAAGTACACCTCGTATCCATCGGTCAGAAATAGCTTGATTTCTGCCTCGGAAGGAGCGCTAATCCGCTCCACACGGTGTGCAACGGGCTCTGGCAACGCCTTGACGACGTTCAAAACCGCCTTGATAACGCGCGGTTCGGGGTCAACTTTGCCGTCTGTTGGCTCATCCACGCGAGGTGCATCAACAACCTCGATGACACCCGCCGGCGGGGCTGCCGTGACGAACTCCTGACCATTTGCGGAAAACAGATGCTCTCCGTCAGTGGCACGGACAAACACCACCGGGGTGAATTCCCGTACCGAAATAGTCACGCCCTGCGGCCACGAACGACTGACCGTCACGCTATCGACCCACGGCTGCCCCGCCACGGAGCGCGCTGAGGCATCCGTGTCCAAGCGAATGAGCTTTTGATTCTCGGAGATACCACTGGCCTCGACAATCGCGTCTTTATCCCCGTGGACGACGCCCTCAACATCGATGTTTTTCACAACCAGCCACGGCGAAAACCACACCACCGCTGCAACGATGGCGATAATCGCGACCAGGCCACCGCCGATGAGCCAGCCGCGTCGCGGGGCGCGCGCTGAACGCCGACGCCGCGACGCTGTTGTGCCCCGGCCTGCACCGTCGGTCTGCTGAGATTGCTTTCGGCTGGTTTTCACAGTGCTACGACTCCACCTGTTCGTCGTTGTCGCCGCTGAGCTCGCGCACGATTTCGTCGGCAAGCATCGTCACAGAGCCAGCGCCGATGGTCAGAATGACATCGTGCGGTTCGGCGATTTCGCGAACGCGAGCCGGGACGCTGGTGAAATGCGGCTCATACGTCACAGGGATGGTCATTTTGTTGGCAATGAGCGCGCCGTCGACGCCCGGCAGTGGCTCCTCGCGGGCGCCGAAGACATCGAGCAATACGGCCTTGTCCGCCAGAGACAGGGCGGCAGCGAACTCTTCGGCAAAGTTGCGAGTACGCGAGTACAAGTGAGGCTGGAACACAGCGATGACCTTGCCACGACCGGCCTCGGTGACCAACTCCCGAGCTGCGCCGAGAACTGCGGAGACCTCGGTCGGGTGATGCGCGTAGTCGTCGTAGATACGAGCGCCAACAAATGGGCCCTCGCCGATACTGCCGTGGTAGTCAAAGCGGCGACGGACACCGGTGAATTCACCGAGACCGCGCGCCATACGCCCCAAATCTGCCCCGACGCAGTCGCCACCGACCATTGCAGCCAGCGCGTTGAGCGCCATGTGACGGCCGGGCTGATGAAGTTCAAACCTCACCGATGTCGAGCCAACAGTGGCCTCCACGCGGGCACCACCACCGACCGGAGTCCAGCCGTGCAAAACGGCACCGACCGGCAGCGTCGGGTGTTGAGCCAAGGCTTCTTCCCCACCATAAGCCAGCACGTTAATGCCGCGCTCCACCGCGCGCTCGCCCAATGCGGCCGCATGCGGATCCTCAGCACAGATGACCAGATGACCGCCATCCTTAATGCGCTCTGCAAAAGCGTCAAAGACGGCGTAGTAGGTCTCGTCGTCACCGAAAAAGTCAAGGTGATCGGGCTCGATGTTGGTAATTACGGCCACTTCCGGCTGGTAGGTCAACAACGAGGCATCCGACTCATCGGCCTCAGCAACAAAGACATCGCCACTGCCCTGGTGAGCATTGACACCGGCCTTGCTCATCAGACCGCCAACGGCAAAAGACGGATCCAAACCAGCTGCCTGCAAAGCGGCGACGGTCATCGACGTAGTCGAGGTCTTGCCGTGAGTACCGGCGATCAGGAGAGCCTTGGAGTCCTGCATCAACAGCGCTAACACATCGGAGCGCTTGAGCACCGGAATGTCCAGCTCATGTGCACCGGCCAGCTCCGGATTCGTCTTCGGAATAGCTGCGAAGGAAATGACCACTGCGTCCGGCAGCTCTCCCTCGCCAGCAAGCTCAAGATTCGCACGGTCATGCCCAATGGCGATGGTGGCTCCCATCGCACGCAGTCCCACCACCGCGCGGGACTCCTTGACATCGGAACCGGTAACACGAATGCCACGCGCCAACAGGATGCGAGCGATACCGGACATACCGGCACCGCCAATGCCAATCATGTGGACACTTGCGGGCAGCTCTCCCGTTACCGGCTGAAAGTCATCGAAATTAACGTTCATGTTTATGCTCGCTTTACTTCTTAGAGTTCACAGCCGCAGACAGCACCCGACGGGCGATGTTCTCCGCAGCGTTACCATGTCCAATGTTGGCCAGGGCGCGGCGCCCGTCGGCAAGCTTTTCTGGGGACGTGACCAGCGGAATCACGATATCCGAAACTGATGCCGCAGTCAGCGACTCGTCGGCGATGAGAATACCGCCACCAGCATCGATGACATCGGTGGCGTTGAGCGCCTGTTCCCCATTTCCGTGTGGCAGCGGTACATACACCGCAGGCAAGCCGACAGCTGAGACTTCAGCCACCGTCATCGCACCGGAACGGCACAAAATCAGGTCGGCGGCGGAGTACGCCAGATCCATCCGGTCGATGTACGGCACAGCGACATAGGGGGCGTCCTCGCGGATAGCCTCGACCTCGACGTGATTCTTCTTGCCGTAGGCATGCAGTACAGATACACCGGCGTTGGCGAGCTCTGCGGCTGCACCGGTAACAGCTTCGTTGATGGAACGTGCCCCCTGCGAACCACCGGTGACAAAGAGCACCGGACCCTCCTGCGGTAAACCGAAGAACTCGCGGGCTTCGGCACGCTTGGCGTCGCGGTCCAACGCCGCGAGACTGGCACGCACGGGATTGCCAACAACCTCGGCCTTCAGGCCAGAGCCAGTCACGGCGGCCAAGCCGACGCCCCCGAGTGCGACACCGAGCTTATTGGCCAGGCCCGCACGGGCGTTGGCCTCGTGAACCAGGAACGGAATCTTCTTCCCCGCACGGCACGCCATGTAGGCCGGTGCCGATACGTAGCCACCAAAGCCGATGACCGCATCAGCGTCAATACGCTTGAAAACCTTGCGGGTCTCACGCACCGCACGAGCGACGTTGAGAGGCAGCTTGAACAAATCCGCAGTCGGCTTGCGCGGCACCGGCACTGGCGGAATCAGCTCCAGGTCATAGCCTCGCGCCGGTACGAGGGTCGACTCCAACCCCCGATTCGTACCGAGTGCAATGACGCGGGCATCCGGCTGCAGTTTCAAAATCGCATCCGCTACTGCCAGTGCAGGTTCGATATGGCCAGCCGTACCACCGCCGGCCACCACAATGGTCGGAGCAGAGCCATCTTCCTTGAGAAACTGCTCAGACTCCGAAGCGCCTTTCGCCCCAGCGGCTGCGCCCAGATTCTTGTCTGCCATGGTGTTATCGATTCCTCCTCCGCGGTGCTGAACCGCCGTTCCTATTGTTTCGGCCCGGGCGCTGGCGCGAACGCGACTGTCCGCCACGGCCTTCGCCCCGAATCCTACTGCCCCGGCCTGAGCTTGACGACGACCAGGAGCCCTGTGACCGTCCAGCCCGCGGCGACCTCGCTGTAAATCCCCGCGTCCGTCCGTTGTCACTGCGAGGGGAATAATCCACTTCGCGGCCACGAACGCTGCCCGAGTTTCCGGAGCTGCCGGAGGTTCGGGAGCCACGCTGCGGGGCGGCACCTCGACCACTGCGGCTGCCTCCACTACGGCCGGGCCGATTGGGTCGGTCAGCTCGGCCACTGTAGGTTTCCCGCACCTGCGCCCCCTCGCCGCGTGGAGTACGCGCTCCACTGGTCACCACGGGAGGACCGAAGCGTTGCGGATCGCGATGGGCACGCACCTTCGGCGCGTGGCGACGCGATTCGTCATACGGGATTGGTTCCGGAATACCCAGGAACCTGTCCAGCCCCGGACGTCCCGAAGTCTGCATTGCAGAGACTGCCTCCGATTCGTGGCGGGCACATGTGGCCAGCAGACCCATCGAGAACAACGTCACCATCGCCGATGTACCACCGGCGGAAATCAGCGGCAGCTGCAGACCAGTCACTGGCAACGCACCAACGACGTAGCCGATGTTGATGAAAGCCTGCACCACGGTTGCAGCAGTAATCGTGCCCGCGAGCAGACGGAGAAACGGATCGTTCTGACGACCGGCGATACGAAGTCCCACCCAGCCGAGCGCTGCGTAGAGCAAAATAACCATCAGCGCGCCGAGGAAACCAGTCTCCTCACCGATAATGGCGAAAATGAAGTCATTCTTCGCCTCCGGTAGGTATCCCCACTTCGCGCTCGACTGACCGAGACCGACACCGGTGAGAGAGCCGTCGGCAAGCGAAAGAAAGCCTTGGTAGGACTGGTAGGCATCGCCCTGCACGTCGTTGAAGTTACCAACCAGCGAGTCCAAGTAGACCCTGATTCGCGCCGAACGGAAACCCGCGGTGACGGTAAAAATCACCAGGGCGAAAGCCGCAGCGGCAAGCAGCCCGGTGATGAATACGCGCGGCAGGCCAGCGAACCACGCCAACGCCACCACGACGAACGCCATGGAAGCAACCATGCCGAGGTCACGCTGCAGCATCACCAGTGCCAATACCACGAAGCTGACCGCACCGAACAGCCCGAACAAATCGGTATAGGACACAGCAGTGCGGACCTTTTCAGCCAGCAGCTTCGAACCCCACAGTGCCAGCGCGATCTTCGCGATTTCTGACGGCTGCATGGTGATACCACCAATACTCAGCCACGAACGCGCACCGGTTTCCTCCAGGCCGATGCCGATACCAGGGATAATCACCAAAACCAGCAGCACAAAGGACAAAATCAGCGCTGCTGTCGATAGCGAGCGAATCAATTCCACCCGCATTCGCAGCACAATCCACATGGAGATAAGACCCGCCACCACCATGACCAGCTGACGGATGAACACCGACCACACGCTGCCCGAGTCATTACCCGCGCTGGCCATGGATGCCGACAGCACCATCACCAGTCCGATTGACGTCAGCAGCGCGACGATAATCATCAGCAGGTGGTAGTCGAACAGCGGACGCGACTTCCAGTCGTTAAAACGCTCCACCCACGCCGGCCGTTCTCGAGCACTAGAGCTTGACGACGAAGGCCGCTGTGAACTGGTAGCCTTCGTCCCCTTTTGTGCCGTCGCGGCGCTAGCGCTTAAATTACGAGCCTTGCGGGAGTTATCCATCAGTTGACGTCACCTTCTGCGCCCATTGCGCGAACAAGTCGCCACGTTCAGCCATACCGGAGTACATGTCCAAGCTGGCGGCAGCTGGTGCCAACAGCACCACATCCCCAGGGTTGGCATATTCACTAGCTGCCATACAGACCTTCGCCATGGCATCGACCTTGTCGGTGTCATCAATGACAACGACCGGCACAGCAGGTGCGATGCGGGAGAGCGCATCGCTGACTAGTTGCCTATCGACGCCCAGAACCACGGCGGCCTGCAGGCGGTGAGCATGCTTCGCCACTAGCGGCGAGATTTCCGCGCCCTTGAGCTGACCACCGACGATCCAAACGACACGCTCATGACCGGACAGTGCAGCGTCGGCAGCGTGGGGGTTGGTGGCCTTGGAGTCATCAATCCACACGACATCATTTGCCTTATGGACAATCTGACCGCGGTGTGCCCGAACTTCGAAAGTCTCCAATGCCGCTGCAATTTGCTCCGGTGAGGTACCGATACTGCGCGCCATCGCAGTGGCGGCCACCGCGTCGAGAACACCTGCCCGGCCGGGAGGAGAAATTCCCGCTACCGGTGCGATGACAATGCCCGGACCAGAGTCGTCAGCTGCGGCATCGCCGCCGCCAAAAGCACGGTCGACAATCATGCCGTCGCGAACTCCGACCTGGTGTGCCTCCGGGGGACCATCGGTAAAGCCCACGACGGAGTTGCCGAGCTCGTCGTTTTTCAGCATCTTTTCCACGTGCTCGACGACATCTGCGTCATCCGCACCGTAGATTGCGACAGTACCGCGCAGCGCACGGGTCTTGTCCAGACCGTAGTTTTCGTAAGAACCGTGCCAGTCGATGTGGTCTTCCGCCAGGTTCAGCAGTACTCCCGCATCTGGGCGAATGTTTGGAGCCCAGTGCAGCTGGAAGCTGGACAGCTCTGCGGCCAACACCTCGATACGAGGCTCAGCAGTCAGTGCGTCGTACAGGGCCACACCAATGTTGCCCACAGCTGCGCCCTGCTCCCCGAGCATGGCGGCCAGCATGGAGGTGGTTGTGGTCTTGCCGTTAGTGCCGGTGACTACCAGCCAGGTCCGTTTCGGACCCCACAGCTGGGCACAGTCGCCGGCGAAAGCCAGCGCCACATCACCGAATACCGGGACACCGGCCTCAGCGGCGGCGTCGAACAGCGGACTGGTCGGACGCCACCCCGGGGAGGTCACGATCGCAACCGCGTCGGCAAGCTCGTCGCGAGCGTCTGCGGTCGTGACATGCCGAACCGAAAAGTCAGCGGCAACCAGTGCGCCGAGAGCGGAATCGTCCACGACGACAACTTCCGGACAGCCGATGTCCTTGAGCATCGCAATGGCACCGCGACCGGAAACTCCGGCTCCTGCCACCAGAACTCGACCAGAGCGCACCGTAGCGACTAAGTCGAGATTTCGGATATCGGTGAGGTTGGTCGGGTCTGGTGAGTTAATCATTGAAATACGCCTACCTGAGAGAGCCAGTCACTGTAGAAGATGGCTGCGCCAATCATGTTGAAAATGCCTGCGAGTAGCCAGAAGCGAACGACAACAGTTGTCTCCGCCCAACCTCCGTTTTCGAAGTGGTGATGGAGAGGAGCCATGCGGAATACGCGCTTGCCAGTCGTCTGGAAAACCGCGATCTGGATTGCCACGGAAGCAACTTCCATCACGAAGATGAAGCCAATGATAACCATCAGCAGCTCAGTCTTGGTGACAAATGACAGACCCGCTACCAAACCGCCAAGAGCCAGCGAACCGGTATCTCCCATGAAGATCTTTGCCGGCGCTGCATTCCACCACAGGAAGCCCAAACAGGCGCCCAGACCCGCGACGGAAATAACGGCGATATCCAGCGGATCGCGGACGTTGTAGCAACCGCTGCCCAGCGAAGCCTCGCAAGAGTTACGGAACTGCCAGAAGGAAATCAGCGTGTAGGTGGCCAGTAGCAGCGCGGTGGCGCCAGCGGCCAGGCCGTCAAGGCCATCAGTGAGATTGACGGCATTCGTCCATGCGGCAATGACGATGAAGACAAATACCAGGAAGACAATCATGCCGAACCACACAGGCCCCGGTGCCAGATTCAGGAACGGAATATCTCGAATCAGCGACAAGCTCGTCGAACCGGGAGTCAAGCCAGACGCATCCGGGAACTGCAGCAGCAGCACGCCGAAAATCAGCGCTGCCGCCAGCTGCCCAACCAGCTTCGCGGTCTTGTTCAGCCCCAGGTTGCGTCCTTTGTAGAGTTTGATGAAGTCATCGGCAAAACCCAATGCGCCCATCGCCAGAACCAGGAACATCACCAACAGACCGGAGGCGGACGGCCCCACGCCAGTCTGGATATACGTAACGAGGTGTGAGAGGAAATAACCAGCGACGATTGCGGCGATGATGGCGATGCCGCCCATAGTCGGAGTTCCCCGCTTGCGCAGGTGGCTCTTCGGCCCTTCTTCACGGATCTCCTGGCCAAGACCTTCAGCAGAGAATTTGCGAATAAGCACTGGTGTTAAAAAGACACTCACCAGAAATGCAATCGCACCACTGAGAATAAGTTGAATCACTTACTTTTCCTCTCCGCTTTCACCTTCGGGCGTAGTCCCAACCTTGGCAGCCAGCGAGTCCGCGACCCGCCACATACCGTCCGCATAGGAGGCCTTGACTAACACCACATCGTCCGGACGCACCTCGGCCGCCACCAAATCCGCGGCAGTGGATGTATCCGGCACCCTAGAAGTATTTAACCCCAACTCTTCCGCTTTGTCGGCCAGGGCATGCACATTAGAACTCTCTCCGACTGCAATTAGTCGATCGATGCCGCGGCCCACAAGGTACTCGCCAAGCGACGAGTGCTCATCTTCAGCGGAATCACCAAGCTCACCCATCTGTCCCAGCACGGCCCACGATGAGGCGTCCTGGTGCGTTGGGCCAGCTGCTGTACGTGCCAGAGCATCAATCCCCGCACGCATCGAATCAGGGTTGGCATTGTAGGAATCGTTAATAACGACGATGTTGCCAGTGAGCTGCTGGACATCCATGCGCCGCTCTGACGCTGCCACATGCGCGGCCATCGCCTTTGCGACCTGCTCAGCATCAATACCGGATTCCACTGCCACCGCAATCGCCGCCAGGGCATTGGCCACTTGGTGCGCACCATAGACCTGCAGTTGGATCGGGAATGTACGCCCGTCCGGTACATGCAGGTCAAAAGATGCACGAGCAAAATCGTCGAGCTGCACATTCGTGGCGCGGTAATCCGCGGTTGCGTGGCGTTCGGAGTTCTCATCTGCAGAGAAGAACACCACCTTCGCCTGGGTACGCGGAGCCATGCCAGTGACGTAGTCATCGTCGGCATTAAGTACGGCCACACCGCCCTGCTCCGCAGCCGGCAGCGCTTCCACGAGCTCGCCCTTAGCCTGCGCGATTGCCTCGCGCGAGCCAAACTCACCAAGGTGCGCCGTGCCAACATTGAGCACCGCACCAATAGTCGGTGGCGCAATGCGCGCCAGGTGGGCCACATGCCCAATTCCGCGTGCGCTCATCTCCGCAACCAGGTACTTCGTCTCCGAAGTGCACTGCAGCACCGTGTACGGATGTCCAATTTCGTTGTTAAACGACCCCTTCGGCGCCACCGTCGGACCGTCGGTACGCAGCAGCGTCGCCATCATGTCCTTCGTCGACGTCTTTCCCGCCGAACCCGTCACACCGACGACATGCAGCTGATCCTTCTTCAGCTCGTCGACGACGTAACGCGCCAACTTACCAAGCGCTTCCAGCACCGCCGCCCCGGAACCATCCGGATCGTGTGCAAATGCGTCGGCATTGGAGTCCTGCTTACCAAGAGGCTTGACGACGACCGCAGGTTGCCCAACATCTCGTGCCGCCAGTGCCATCGGCGCTCCAGCTGCTACAGCCTGATCGATGAAGTCGTGGCCGTCGACACGCGCGCCCGGCAGGGCGAGGAAGAGCGAGCCTTCGCGAATCTTTCGGGAGTCGAATTCTGCGGGCTGAGTCACTGTGGCGTCATCATTGACGTGGGCGAGTTCACCTCCCACGATGTGAGCGATTTCCGCGGCGGTCAGGGCAATCATGATGTCTATAGTCCTTGTTGGTTAGAGTTCCAGGCGCCTAGTAAAGGATGATTTCTTGATTTTATTCGCCTACCGCGAATGGTTCGCGGTAGGCATGTCAGGTGGTGCGCTTCCTCAGCGATTTCAGCAATCTCAATCAGCGGATCCCTCCAGTCGCTGTGTGAGTGCTTCGGCCAGCTGTTCACGGTCATCGAACGGGTGAATTACGCCACCGATATTCTGGCCGGTTTCGTGTCCCTTGCCTGCCACCACGATGCTGTCGCCGCTGTGGGCGAGCTCGACGACACGGCGAATTGCCTGGCCGCGATCGCCGATTTCCTCAACAACCGTGTCAGAACTGGCCTTGCCGCTGGCAACCGCTTCCTTCGCACCGGCGACCACGGCCGCACGGATTTCAGAGGGCACCTCGGAGCGTGGATTGTCATCGGTGATGATGACGACATCGGCACCGTATGCAGCCTCAGCTCCCATAATTGGACGCTTGGCACTATCGCGGTCGCCACCGGCGCCGACGACAACCAGCACGCGACCTTCGGTCTGTGCACGCAAGGTGGCCAACACTTCAGCTACTGCGGCTGGCTTGTGGGCATAGTCCACCACAGCCAGGAAGTCCTGTCCGCGATCGATGCGCTCCATGCGGCCTGGCACACGCACCTGTGCCAGACCGCTCTTGGCCGCGTGATTGGCATGCCCAATCGCATCGAGCACAGCCCATGCGACTGCGGCATTGGCAACGTTGAAAGCACCCGGCAGAGGAACTTCCACCTCAACTGTGTCAGTGTTATTTCGCGTTAGCTCCACATGTTGGACACCGTTGGTGGCGACAGTGGCTGCAGCGGCGTGCCATTCTGCAAAGACCTCGGCAGCTGGCGTCTTGTCGGTTACGCGATGCTGAGTATGGACAGTGGTGACTTGGACATCCGGGTCGCCGGCAGCGATATCTGCCATGCGGACACCCCAGTCGTCGTCGATGCACACGACAGCCTTCGGTGCATGTGTCGGACCTGCGGGATCAAAGAGCTTGGCCTTGGCTTGGAAATACTCTTCCAAGGTCTTGTGGAAGTCCAGATGATCCTGCGAGAGGTTGAGGAAACACCCGACCTCGAAACTGACTCCGTCTACACGCCCCAACGACAGTGCGTGAGAAGAAACCTCCATGACAACGTGCGTCACCCCCTCGGAGAGCATCTGGTGGAACAGGCGCTGGAGGGCCGGAGCTTCTGGGGTAGTCAGGCTCGACGGAACGGCACGGCCATTGATGCGCGTGCCGGTAGTACCAATGATGCCTGTCGAGCATCCAGCTGCCAGGAGCGCGCCCTCCAGCATGTAGGTCGTGGTGGTCTTGCCAGAGGTGCCGGTAACCCCAATGATGGTCAGTGAATCCGAGGGGTGATCGTAGATTTCTGCAGCAACGTGCCCCATGACGGCCCGGACATCGTCGACAACCAGGACTGGTCGAGTCTCCCCTGCTTCCCGCAGGATTTTCAGACCTTCCTCATCAGTCAGGATCGCTGTAGCAGCCGACTGCTGCGCGTAGCGCGCACCATGCGTGCGAGTACCTGGGACGGCAGCAAACATTTCGCCTTCAGGCACTTCGGCAGCGTTGAGTTCGATTGCGGCGATATCCGCTCCTGCCGCCGCGGATTCGGTAATGCCGTCAAGTCGGCCATGCGCGAGGTTACACAATTTCGCAAGGGTGGCGGTCATTGGCTGTTCCCTCTTTCAAGTCAGTCGTTGGTGTACAACAGGTTGGAAAAATTCAAGAGATTCACTTTGCAGAAACCAAAGTAATAAAAGTCTGTGTATTAGTGCTGTCGCGGTAACTTCATTGTGGTGGTGACCTCGTTACGGCTGCAGCAACAACTTGCCCTCGCGGGGTGGCGACGGCGGTACGTTGTAGCGGTTAAGCGCCCAAGCGGCGATGTCCTTAAACAGTGGGGCTGCTGACTGACCGCCGTCACCATGGACACCACGCTGGGGTTCGTCAAGCATAATGCCAATGACAAAACGGGGATCGTCGGCAGGCGCGATGCCTGCAAACGTGATGTGGTACTTGGAATTCGAGTACGCGCCGGTGTCGGGGTCAAACTTCTGCGCCGTACCTGTCTTGCCTGTGAGCGAGTATCCCTCAATACTATTGCCGGCCGCGGTACCCGACTGCTGCCCCGTGGGATCAGACTGCATAACGCCTTCAAACATAGCGCGCACAGTTTGGGCGGTCTCCGGGCTAACCACACGCACTGTTTCCGGGCGCTCTGTTGCCGTCTTCGTGCCGTCCGGGGAAATTGTCGAACGAATCATACGCGGCGGGATGCGCTCGCCATCGTTGGCGATTGCCTGGAAAACTCCTGTCATCTGCAGCAGTGTCATGGCCATACCCTGACCAATGGGCAGGTTCGCAAATGTACCGCCGGACCACTGCGGACGCTGTGGCACAAAGCCGGACGATTCACTGGGCAACTCGATACCCGTGGACTGCCCCAGCCCGAAGAGATGCAGCATCTCAGCGAAGCGGTCCTGACCCAAACGCTCTGCCAGCATTAGGGTGCCGACATTGGAGGACTTGCCGAATACACCGGTCGTCGTGAAAGCTTCCGTGCCGTGCTCCCATGCATCGCTCACGGTGACACCCGCCATATCAATCGTGCCCGGGACCTGCAGAACCTCATCCGGTGTGGTCTTGCCATCTTCGATAGCGGCCGCGGCGGTAATGATCTTTGCTACAGAGCCCGGCTCAAATGGGTTCGATACAGCGGAGTTTCCGATAGTGCGCCCCTCTTCGAGCTCGGCCCCCATATCCTTATTCGGGTTAGCCGTGTCCGCCTGCGCCATTGCTAGCACTTCGCCGGTCTTCGCGTCGAGCACAACTGCCGACGCATCTTTCGCTCCCGAGTTGGCCTTCGCCTGGTTGACCTGCTGCTGGACAAAGTACTGCATGTCGAGGTCCAGGGTCAGCTCGTATGTCGTACCGTCCACAGCCGCGTGAACATCGCGCGTGGATCCCGGGATTGCCACGCCGTTGGAGGCGATATCAATGGTCTTGCCACCGTTAATACCCTGCAAAGTGGCATCACGAGAGGCTTCAAAGCCGAACTGGCCGACGCCATCCATGCCAATCTTGCCGATGACGTTAGCCGCCGTCGCCCCATTCGGGTACTGGCGAATATCCTGACGCTCCGCCACCAGTTCCGGATACTTTTCCACGATGGCGGCGGCCTTGTCCGGATCGACATTACGCACGAGCACCTCGTAGGTGCTGTCCTCATTGCGCAGCTTCTCTAGAATGTCCTTCGAGCTCACCCGGGACGGCGCGCTCATCACCGAGTTCTCCTCGGTTTCGGGTTCCGCTTGACGACGGCGACTGCTTCCCGACTTCTCCGCGTCGATGTCGGCCACGTCGAGTAGCTTCGGCAAATCCTTGGCGATCTGCTCGAGGCGTTCATCGTAGGCAGCGACATCATCCGGGCGCTGCTTATGTGCGTCCCCAATCCACTTGCGCAAAGTGTTCGGGTGCACGGTAATACTGCGTGCCTCCATCGTGAAGGCAAGCTGAGCTCCATTACGGTCGAGAATCGCACCGCGCCGAGCTGCATCAACAACTTCCACCGTGCGCTGATTCTGTGCCGCCGCAGAAAGGTCAGGACCTGCGACGAGCTGCACCCAAGCCAAACGGGAGACCAGCACTACGACTGCGATAGCGCCTATAAACTGCAGCCAGTTGCGACGCCGGATGAAGTCCTTATTACTAATGCGCATTTTTTCGCGCGGGGGCACGCTTCGGTTGGTATTAGCATCGAGCCTCCGGCTGCGCTGACCATCCCGAACTCGACTTTGGTCTCTGCGCTCACGGGATGTAATTCGGTAAGCACGTTCGCCGAAGTCATACCCCCCTCCACGGTTGGGGTAGTCGTCTTCAGATCGAATCATGCGCTAGTGCTTTCTACTAAGTCGATTCTCCCGCGCGCGATAACGTTAGGCGGTATTCCCTGCCATCGCGAGTACTGAATTAATTAGTCTACAGTCGCCTGACCAGAAACAGTGGAACCGCCAGAATATCGGACAGTTGGCCAGTTTGGCCGTGTTTAGTTTCTAAGTTCCTACGGTGCTGGAGCTGGCTCGGGTGCCGGTGCTTCCGGTACTTCCGGCACCGAGGCTGGCGCTTCGGGCGCTTCCGGAGCTGGCGCTGGAGCTTCAGCCTCAGGCGCGGGTGCCGGAGCCGGCGCAGGTGCTGGTGCGGGCTCATGGTTCTGCGGCGCATACGGAGCGGTTGCCGGCAACCCGTTGGGACGTGGGTGCGCTTCTTCAATGGCCGGTGCCTGCATCCCTGGAACATTCTCGGTGTCCTTCGGGTTCGACGACGGCGCATGCGGAACATTCGGCGACTCACTGTTGAGGTCGATAATCTTCTGCTGCTTCTCATCGCCCGGTCGCACTTCCACGACCTTGCCTTCCGGATCAGTCGTCAAAACGGCAGGCTGCTCCGGATTGACCATGCCCTCTTCCACAGCACGCTGCGCGATAGCACCGGTTGACTTCATGTAAGCAACATCCCGCTCGAGCACCTCCAGCTGGTTACGCAGCTCCTTTTCCTTGGTCTGCGCAGCATCCAGCTGCAAGGATGTCGAGGTCGAAATACCCGACAGCCACATCGCCGCCACGATTCCGGCAACGACGAGAATGATCATCACGGCCGCACCGGCAAACTTGTGGTTATCCCTCGAGGACGTCGTAACGCGACGCCCACGCACCGAGATGACCTGCTGAGAACCTGTGCGCCCAAACCGCCGGCGCTGATAAAGATCCTGTTTCGTGCGGGCGCTGCGACCGCGCTGACGAGTCTTCGTCTTGGCACCGGCGACGGTTGCAGATGCGCCGCGGGAGGTGCGCCGGGTGGGGGCGTGCTCCGTGATTGTCGTTGCCATGCTCGAAAGTTCTCCCAGTACTTAGATCGTTAAGGGTGCGTTTGGTGCGGTTGAAAGGTTTGGGTCAATCGGCTCGAATTCGCTCGATACAGCGAACTCTCACCGGTGCGGCTCGGGGGTTGTCTTCGATCTCGCTTGCCGACGCCTTCTCCGCACCTCTCGTGATGAGAGCAAAGTGCGGTTCATGCCCCGGAAGCTCCATCGGGAGCCCCGGTGGGGTTGTCGACTTCACGCGCTCCGCAAAGTCCTTCTTGACGATGCGGTCTTCCAGACTCTGGTAGCTCATGAACACTGCACGCCCATCGACTGCGAGTGCATTGCAGACCTGTGGCAGTACATTTTCCAGAGCTTCAAGCTCACGATTTACCTCGATACGAAGAGCCTGAAACGTACGCTTGGCCGGGTGTCCGCCCTTGCGGCGAGATGCCGCCGGAATGGTTTCGTAGAGCAGCTCGACCAGACGACCGGAGGTCGTAAACGGTTCCTTCTCCCGCTCACGCAGGACTGCCGAGGCGATTTTGCCGGCGAAGCGCTCGTCGCCGTAAGTCGATAGGATACGCGCGATATCACCGTGCGAATAGGTATTGAGCACATCCGCTGCGGTAATCCCCTGGCTTGCATCCATGCGCATGTCCAGCGGGGCGTCGACTCGGTAGGCGAATCCACGATTGACCTGGTCAAGCTGCATCGAGGAAACACCGAGATCGAAAAGCGCACCTGCAATGCCCTTCTCAGCGGCGCGGGCGAGAATGTCCTCCGCGCCACTGCCACCAGCGGCTGCAGGAATCTCACCACTGAGCACCTCGGCGAGCGAATCGAAACGCACACGGAAGGATACAAAGCGATCACCGAAGCGCGCGAGACGTTCTTCTGCCCCTCGCAATGCATTGTCATCGCGATCGAGTCCAACAACGCAGAGCTTCGGGAACTGCTCCAACAGGTATTCCGTGTGCCCACCGGCACCAAGAGTGCCGTCGACAACTACTGCGTCGTCACCCAGTGCCTCGATGCCCGGGCGCAACAAATCAGTCACTCGGTGAAGCAAAACGGGGACATGACCAAACTCGCCGGACTTGCGATCATCCGCAGGTGCCGATCCGTTCATTTCCCCTCCTCACCGGGTATGTTCGCACTGGTCAGAGAATCTATCGAGTGTATTCCCGGTTTGCTTAACGACGAGTGCCGCGCCAGCAACCAGACCGCACCTCATGAGCACTACTGGGAATGCTGCTATCGGTGCTTAAAACAAAAAGCGGGGATGTTCACAGGGCCCCGCCTGACAGAACCTGGTATCGGGGAAGTACACCAGGGGCTATCAGGCAGAGTCCATGCGGACATTCCCTCTTTTCGGTTATTCCAAGCGGTTTATAAAACGCCGAACAGCGAGTCATCCTCACCTTCGGAGAAATCAGCTTCATGCTCCGCCTGGTAGGCCTCCCAGGACTCTTTGTCCCAGATCTCCAGAAAGTCAATAGAGCCGATAACCACACACTCCTTGGAGAGATTCGCGTACCGACGGTGATCCATCGATAACGTGATTCGCCCCGAGCCATCAGGACGCTGCTCATCGGTGCTCGCCGCAAGATTTCGGATGAAAGCTCGCGCCTTGGCATTCGTACGAGAGGCCTTAGTAGCCCGCTGAGCTAATTTGACGAACTCCTCTTTCGGATACACCGCCAGAGAATGATCCTGCCCTTTAGTGACCATCAGGCCACCTGCGAGATCCTCACGGAACTTCGCCGGCAACGTCAGGCGCCCTTTGTCATCAAGCTTCGGCGTATAGGTGCCCAGAAACATGCGTCACTGGCCTCCTATCCCCGTGTCAACCTCAATGTCAACGCACAAACGCTTACCGAATTCAGGGATTTAGGCGTTGCCTTCAAGCAGAGCCGGAGGGCTGTGCTTTCCCGCTGTGCCAAAATCTCGCCAAACTTTAAGCGCAAATCGGATATTCACTTCTGCAATGTTGACCAACCTCAATCAACATCATGCCCCACTTTACCCCACTATCTGCCACTATCAACACAAGAAGGAGAAAAATAGCCACAGCATCAGCGCAACCCCACCGCTAGGACATCTGCTTTAACCCAATTGACCTGGACTTTTAAAGAATCACCTCGACAATTAAAGCGCGAATAAAAAGTGGGGCACCCACCCGCGACCACGCCGATAACGACGCCACACCAACCACATTGTTAACAGAAAGCAGTTTACGCCCCACTACCCACCACTTACCTGCTAAAAACCATCCAGATTCAACCTGGTCGCCAGACTTAGTGCGTTGACCTGCAATTTTGTGTCGCCAGAGCCAAACTTTCGGAGATACCAACAACGACCGCAGATAAGAATTCCTCCATCCCAATAGCTAAGTGGGGGAAAGTGGGGACTCGGGGTGGGGCAAAGTGGGTGAGATCTTGTGGAGACGATTCACGTCTAGAAAAACAAAAAAGTGAGGGCAAGCCATCGCTGGCTTGCCCTCACTTGTTAATTCTTGAGGCTTATCCCCTAACGCCCCTCGAAGCGGCCACGGAAACGCGATTCCAACGTGGAATCACCAGAGGAGCCACGGCTACCCGAGGTCCCTCGACGACTCTTTGCCGCCCCGGACTCAGACTTTCCAAAGCTCAGCCCCGAAGCAGAACTAGCCTTCTCCTGCTTACCGGCGCCGGTCAGAGCCCAAACGCCGGAACCGAACATAAGGCCAAAGCCGGCAACCGATAACACAATGAACCAATTGCTCACAGAGAAAAGAGCGACGCCGCCAATCAACATCAGCAGACCGAGGAGCATGAGCGCAAAAACCTGGATGGAAAACCCACGAGGTGCGCTGTTTTCCTCCGGAAAGCTGAACGCATTTCCGGCCATCGTCGAACTAAATTTAGGATCCTCAGCGTAGAGTGCAGACTCGATTTCGTCGAGCATCCGCTGTTCGTGCTCAGATAATCCCACAATTCCTCCATCGCCTACTTGAGCATTGCCCACCGCGATACTGGCGAGCCTTGACCCCTCAACTAACAATGCCGATACAACAAAGTTAATTACAGGCCACGTGCTGCTAACGCGGCGTCCGTTAGCTTCATTCTTACCCCTTCAACGGGCGACTCACCTCTATTGTTCCATGAATCCGAACAATCCCCCATTTATTTAGGAAAGCAACGCTCTAACACGCCCCCACCGGCTTACGCAGCCGCGGGCAGAACACCCAGCTCAGCCCGGACAGCCCCCAAGAATGCACAACTTAAATCCCACAACTCCTGCGCCCGCCGAGAGTCAATGCGACGCGAAATACCCAACCGGACTTCCTCACGCAGCGCGGTGAACTGCTCAAACTTGGTGACCCAGCTATCAAATTCGGGCTGCTCTTTCTTTAAACGCAACCAGGCACTCTGTGTTGCCGAACGACGACGCTTAACTACCGAGCCCGAACGAGCGCCCGAGCCAGAACCCCCAGCCACCGACACATCGTCGCGATTCAACAGCGCGCCTGCGCAACGCAGCGCCGCACAGTAGGAAAGCTCCAACATCTCATCAGAGCTGGCATTCCGAGCATTCGCTAGCAGAGCCTCTGCCCGCCCCAGCAGCTCCAGCGATTGCCTTGAGACACCGACCGGGGCGACCGAACCCGACTGCGAAATCGCCCTAAACTCCACCACGTTCGACCTTGCCACCACCCTGCTTCTCCTTTCACACAGCATTCACATGAGCACGGATTTTCCGCTTCTCCTTAGCGGGATTGACTGCAATCTATCCCCAAGCCCGGACTACGCCATGCGCACTTTCGCACACCTGTTCGACTCGATGTTATTGCAGTAATCTCACAACTAAGTTCGTCCAAGTCGCTAATCTGGTCACTGTGAAATACAGCGTGGTTCCGATGACAGCAGGAGACTTCAATCTCCGCCTGCAAGAAGCAGTGGCTCTCTACATCACCGCGATGCAGTACAACCCCGCAATCTTGCCCGGTCGTCTCCACGAATGGCAGAAGCAAACCACTCAACCCGGCTTCATGGCTGCTGCAGCCATAGCTCACCCCAAAGAGCTCTCCCCTGCCCAGGCTCTCCGCGACCCGCGCTGCAGGTTGGTTGGCATCGGCTACTGCCGTACAGGATTGGACACGCACTGGTGGTATCGCCAGGTAAGAGATGGACTGCTCATGGACGGGCGCTCGCTACCGGACGTCGTCAAGCTCTTGGGCAACTACGCCGAACTGTCTGAGATTCACATACACCCCAGCTTTCAGGGGCGGGGACTCGGTAAACGACTGCTCCGCGAGTTGGTCGATTCCCGCCCAGAGACGCGAGTTCTGTTGTCAACCCCGGAATACCCGAATGAGGCCAATAGGGCATGGCAGCTCTACCGCCAATTTGGTTTCAAGGATGTTTTAAGGAACTTTTATTTCACAGGGGACTCCCGTCCCTTCGCAGTTCTAGGAGTAGATCTTCCCCGTGACATCATCACCGAGTGAACCTTCCACACCACGTCGACGGCTTTCGCCTCTGCGCATTGCCACAGCAATGGCCGGAATTGCCGCCATCTTGCCGCTCAGCGGCTGCTTTGACGCACAGGCTGGCATTACCATTTCCGGCGACGACAGGGTCTCGGGCACAATTCACGTAACACCCACGGAGGAAGTCCGTTCCCAATTTGAGCAGTGGCAAGTACCGGAAGATCTCTCCGACCGCGTCTCGCAGGGAGTAATCGACTCCTCCACAGGAAAGATGGAAGTCTCGTTCAACGAGCTGCACTTCATTGAACTCACCGATACGCTCCGACAGCTTTCCGACGATCGCGTAGACATCGACCTAGACCGTACCGGTGGCGGCAAGATTTCGATGAACGGCCACATGGATTTGACTCACCTGCCCGGCGCGAAGGTTGATTTCGTCGTCGCGTTCCCGGAGCAGGTTACTGACTCCAATGGCCGCCAGACCGAACCGAACAAGGTGGAATGGCAGCTCGCCAGTGGCGAGAACCATAATGTATGGGCTTCGTCGCCGGCTGGATCCACCAAGCGGAATCAATTCCTATTATTTGCCGGTGTGACCACAGCCGCCGGTGTCCTAGCCTCAGTGCTAGGTGTCCTGTGGGCGCGAAGAGTTCGCGACATGCAGGACTTTTAGCAATTAAAAACCGCCGCGCAGCATATCCTGGCCGGTGCCCCATTCGGGCGCCATGCCGAGGTTGTGCAAAACTTCCTGGGAGGCGCGAGCGAAGTTCATAGTCATAAAGTGCAGCCCCGGCACGCCTTCGGCGATGAGCCGCTCTGCCATGTTGGTCGAAAACTCGATACCAATCTTGCGAATCTCATCTTTATTGGCCTGCTCGTCACCATCTGCTGCCTTAATCAGGCGTTCCTCCAAATCGGATGACAACTGTGCCCCGGAGAGCTCAACCTGCCTGCGCACTGAGCGCAGCGATGTAATCGGCATCAGCCCCGGAATGATGGGCTTGGCACCGTGCACTGGGTCGGCTTCCACCAGGCGGTCTCGAAGGCGTAAGTAGTGCTCAATATCGAAGAACATCTGCGTAATCGAGTATTCGGCTCCCGCGCGCAGCTTGGCCAGCGTGTACTGCGTATCATGGTCCAAATCCGGCGAGCGGTAGTGTCCTTCCGGAAACGACGCAATGCCGATTTCAAACTTCTCGAACTCCGGCTCGGCCTTAATCAGCTCAATCAGCTCGCTGGCGTAGTGCAGACCGCCCTCGGTCTCCACCCAAGGACCAAGCGGGTCTCCCGGTGGGTCACCACGCAGAACAAGCAGATTCGTCAGCCCCGCGCTGAGATAAGAGCGCAGGATTTCCCGCAGCTCGTCGACAGTGTGCTCTACCAATGTCAGGTGCACAAGCGTTGTAAGCGGCTGCCTCGAAACGCGCTGGGCGATTCGCAGGGTGCGGTCGCGGCTAGAACCACCGGCGCCGTAGGTCACGGATGCAAAGGAGGCACCAAGATCATGGAAAGCCTCAGCTGCTCGAAGAAGACGTTCCTCGGCGGCGTCGTCACGCGGGGGCATGAACTCGACCGAGAAGGGAATACTGCCCGCGCTCGGCATTGAAAGCGCCTGGCGGATCGTCACTTGGCGGCCTGGCGACGGTGGCATTGTTGAGGACATAGTCACTCATACTAAGCGGTGTCCTATTCTTGAGTCAGCATTACCCGTCATCGACGAGAGGCTCACATGAGCGAAGAACTGGATTTGGCCGCGCTGCAGCCCCGCGAAGTACCAGCTGCTGTTACCAAAACGCTGGAGAACTACCTCAAAAGCCGTGGCGACGATGTCGCGTCGGTCGATGCGGTGTACACCGAGGCCATAGATTCGCTCCATTCCTTCGTCCTCAATGGGGGCAAGCGCGTGCGTCCAGCCTTCGCCTGGCAGGGGTGGTTGGGAGCAGGCGGCCTCGAAGGCCGTTTCTCCCCAGCCGAGGATTCCCAGGCTGTGATGAACGCGGTGAGCGCCCTGGAACTCATTCAAGCCTGTGCACTCATTCATGACGACATCATCGATGACGCTGATACGCGCCGTGGCGCACCGACTATCCACAAGGTATTCGAGGCCAAGCACGAGGCCAATAGCTGGAATGGAGCCGCCGACCGCTTCGGTATTTCGGCCGCAATCCTCATTGGCGATGTTGCTCTGACCTGGGCTGATGACATGATGCACTCTTCAGGCCTCAGCTCGGAGGCGCTAACCCGCGCACTTGTCCCCTGGCGGGCGATGCGCACTGAAGTACTTGGCGGCCAACTGCTCGATATCACGGCCGAAGCCAGCCGGGACAGTCGCGTCGAGACCGCTGAGAAAATCAATCTGTTCAAGACCGCCGCCTACACCATCGAGCGGCCGCTCCACATTGGTGCTGCGATTGCCGGCGCCCCAGCGGAATTGGTTGAGGCCTACCGCAGCTTCGGCCGCGATATCGGTGTGGCATTCCAGCTCCGCGACGATCAGCTGGGTGTTTTCGGCGATCCCGAAGTCACGGGCAAGCCTGCCGGCGATGACCTCCGCGAGGGCAAGCGAACCGTACTGGTCGGCCAGGCTTTAAGCCTCTACCTCGATTCCGCACCTGAAAAGGCCCGCTTTATCGATGAACGCCTGGGAGCGGTCTCGTCTGCTGCAGATATTGATGAGCTACGAAATCTCATCGCTGATTCCGGCGCTGCCGATGCCGTCGAACGTGAAATTGACCGCCTGACCAGCCGCGCTTTCTCCACTATCGAGAATGCCGACCTGCCTGCAACGTCGCGCGAGAACCTCATTG
Organism: Corynebacterium sp. LK31; assembly: GCF_014335015.1. NCBI lineage: Bacteria > Bacillati > Actinomycetota > Actinomycetes > Mycobacteriales > Corynebacteriaceae > Corynebacterium > Corynebacterium sp. LK31. The sequence goes on from NZ_PDGW01000013.1 coordinate 109,219, forward strand.
CTATGGGCGTTCGCGCCACCGCTCGTCAGCATTAGACCAGGTGTTGCGTAGTCATGCCCGCTGCTTCCCCCACTCGTGCCCTCAGTAATTCCCCGCGTCTGCGACGTGCGATCACTCGTCCTCATAAGGGCGCCACACCACGACTGACCATCATCGGCGCAGGCCTGTCCGGACTTACCGCCGCGCTCTACGCCATCGCCGATGGCTACGATGTCACCGTTGTCGAGCGGGGAAGTTTCGTCGGCGGACGCTGCGCCAGTGAACCCATCACAGTCGATATCGACGAGCAATCGCTCACCGCAGTCTTCGACACTGGCGCAACTGTATGGACCATGCCCTCGCTTGTCGACGATGCCCTCGCCGCCGTCGGCCTCTACGCGCGCGATATCGACCCGGGTTTTTCGGCCTCCCCAATCACGCCCACCTACCGTGCGGAATTTGCCACCCGCGGCGGGCTCGACGTGTTTTCCAACGAAGACATGATGGCCGATGAGCTCGCGCGCTTCGGTGCCTCTGACTCCACCGTCGCCGGTTACCGCAAACTTCGCACGTGGCTGCAAAGTCTCTTCAATGCCTGCTTCGACAACTTCATGTCCCGCAGCTTTGACCGCGTTACGGACCTATTCACCGGGCCCGGCGCGCTTCGCGACCTCACTACGCTCCTCCGACTCGGTGCCTTCGGCGCCCTCGAACCTAAGATTCGTGCCTTCCTCGGAGATAATGATCTCGCTCGCGTTTTCAGCTTCCAGGCGCTTTACGCAGGTGTGCCTCCCGCTAAGGCCCGTGCGGTCTACGGCTGCATTTCCCACATGGATACCTCGATGGGGGTTTACTATCCGCACTCCCCCGCATTTGGTTCGGGTATAGGCGCCGTCAGCGAGTTGCTCGCCGAGGCCGTCCGTCGAGCTGGCGGCACCATCGACTTCGGCGTTGATGTCACTGGGCTGAAGCTCGACGAGGCAGGCTTTGTCTCCGCCGTCACCACGGCAACTGGCGAGCGTCCCACCGATGCCGTCATCGCTACTACCGATTTACCTGTGGTGCAGAGCTGGCTTCACGACGCGACTACCTCTGCCGCCAGTAGCTCATCGAAGTGGCGAGGCCTTCGGAGCGTCGTAAAGCGGACAGGAGCGCGGCGGCTGTTCCCGGTTCGATTTTCCCCATCGGCGGTGGTGGCGCACGGACTGATTCCGGTTTCGGAGACGACGACGTGGCCGAAACGGCATCACCTGATTTCGTTTGGCGAAAAGTGGAACGAGACCTTTGAAGAAATCTCGTCACCGCGTCATGGAAAGCTAATGTCGGACCCGTCATTGCTGGTCACCCGGCCTGCGGTGAGCGCGCCGGAGCGTATCGTCACAGATGCGAACGGCGTGCAGTGGGAGCCTGTCAGCGTGCTCGCGCCGTGCCCCAACTTGCAGTCGGCCAATCTGATTTGGTCGCGAATCGGTGGGGACTACGTCGCGAAAATAACCGCTGAGCTGGAGCGGCGCGGACTGACCGGGATCTCTACGAAGTGGCGAGTCGGTCGGATCGATACCCCTCAACAGTGGCAAGAACGTGACATGGGCGTTGGCTCGCCGTTTGGGCTGGCGCATCTGTTCCGACAGACGGGGCCATTCCGTCCCCGCAACTTCTCTCCGAAGATGCCAAAGAATCTGACGCTGGCGGGATCGACGACGGTGCCGGGAGTTGGCGTGCCGACGGTCATGATTTCGGGACGACTTGCGGCACAGCGGTTTGAAACGCCTTAGCTCATGAATGTCTCCCGGATGTCTGCCGGTGGTCACTGACCAACTAGGATTAATGCATCAGCAATGTATCGATTGTTTAGGTTGACATGAATTTATCGCGGAGTGCTCAGCTGGGTGTCTACGGTGGCATCCTCATTGCTCTGGGCTCCTACGGTTCCGGTGCGAATCGCTACCGTGGCGGCCTTGTCCACGCTCTGGGACTCGACTGGATCACCTACGGTCACGGTCAGATTTTCTGTGAGATTGTGATTTGGGTAGGTATCGCCCTGCTGCTTATCTCGTGGCTGCGCATCGGGCGGGAACTGCTGTTCTCGAAGGGGACCATCCGGGACATTGTGGCCGGTTCTGCCCATGATGGCGACGCAGCAGACGCTGCGGTTCCAGCGAACGCTGGCGGCGATGAGTCCACGTTGCGTCGGTTCAATTCAATCCTGATGGCCTGGGCAATTCCCCTCGCGCTGGCCGCACCGCTGTTCTCTCGCGATGTCTATTCGTATCTCATGCAGGGCGCGATGGTCCGCGATGGGTTTGATCCCTACACTGAGGGAGCTGCAGCCAATCCAGGGCCGATGCTGCTGGAGGTATCCGCAGATTGGCGGAATACCACCACCCCGTATGGCCCGCTGCATCTGGGAATTGGCGAGGTCATCACGCGGATTGTCGGCGACAACATCACCGTCGGCGTGATTCTCTACCGCATTGTGTGTCTGCTGGGCTTCGCCGCCATTGTCTGGTCGATCCCGCGAATCGCCCGGGAGCTTGGAGCAAATCCGGCTTTCGCACAGTGGCTCGGTGTGCTCAATCCACTGGTGCTACTGCATCTGATTGCGGGTATGCACAACGAGGCACTGATGGTCGGATTGGTCAGCCTGGCACTAGTCGCCGCACTGCACATGGAGCGCATGCGGGGTGGCCTGGTCGCTGCTGTCCTCATCGGAATTGGCGTCGCGCTGAAAGCCACCGCTGTCCTGGCGCTGCCCTTCGTCGTGTGGATTGTGTTGACCAGGCGCGAGCCCATCGCCACGGTTCAAGAGATGCTGCGCAAGATTCCGGCGATTGCCGGTGTGGGCATCGTGTTGGTCGCAGTTTGCGTCGGCACGCTTGCAGTGGTGACGTGGCTGACCGGCTCGAGCTGGGGCTGGATTTCCGAGATCAGTGGCAATACCAAGGTGATTAACCCCCTGGCAGCACCGTCAGCGGTCGCTGGTGTGATCTCGGGCGTCACGGCGTGGTTCAACGACGACATCGGTTTCAATGTCATCGTCAGCCACACACGCGTGGTCTCCTCCATCATCATGCTGGTGGGACTCGTGATCTCCTGGTTCTACTTCCGAGCCACCCCTCGTAACAATGTCGCTGGCATGATTGCCGCCTACGTGGTGGCCTGCGTATTTAATGCCGTGGCACTTCCCTGGTACTACGCCAGCTTATTGACTCCCATGGGAACGATTCGCCCGCCACGATGGGTGGTTCAAGGCACCGTGTTGTTCACATTCATCCTGTCGCTGTCCTTCGCCGGCGGCGGCAATCACCGCTTCTACGACGTGCCCTGGATGGTTATCATTACCGTTCTCGGCTGGCTGGCCGTCGGCTGGCTGACCACTGGAAAATTCAGCTGGAAGTACCCGTGGCGTGACGATAAAACCGCCGCAGACACGGATTCCACGGTGGCGCCCCTGTCGCGGTCGACCGAGGTCGCATAGTTGTCCATGCCCACCCCACAGCCTCTCTCGACCATCGCGCTGCCACAGTCCTACGAGCTCTGCCGCGATATTATGGCCTCCCACGGTCGCACGTATTCCCTGGCCACGCGACTATTGGCACCCCGCCAACAGCGTGCGGTGTGGTCTCTCTACGCCTGGGCACGCATCGTCGATGACTACGTCGACTGCCCCGCCGACGCCGACCGCTCCCCCACGCACATCGAAGCCACGGTCACACGTTTAAGCGAGCTTTTCCACTCAGCTGTCGTCATCGGTTCGCTTGACGACGTCCACCGCGACCGCGACCGTGCCGTCATCTCGGCGGCCGCACAGACTTTTCGCGACTACGACATCGATCCACAGCTCTCTGCGGACTTTGTTCACTCCATGTTGATGGACGTGCCCGACACATCGTGCCACATTGCGCATTTTGAAACATGGGAGCAACTCGACTCGTATATGTGGGGCTCCGCAGCAGTCATCGGCCTTGAGATGATGCCCATCCTAGGCACCCGCGCAGGGGTCTCCCGCGAGGAAGCCACTCCCTACGCAGAGCTCCTGGGAAAAGCCTTTCAGGTGACGAATTTCCTCCGCGACATCGCCGAGGATTTTCGCCGTGGCCGTATTTACCTACCACTGAATGAGTGGGAGGCCTTCGGAGTGGGTACCGAGGAGATCGGCTACTGTGCCGCCACGGGACAGACGACCCCGGCGGTACGTCAGGCATTGGCCTTCTTCATCGCTCGCAACCGCGCACTCTATGCCGAAGCCAGCAGCGGCGTGGACATGTTAGAGGTGCCAGGGCGTCAGGCTATCCGTGCCGCGGAGATTCTCTACTCAGACATTCTCGGCGAAATTGAGCGCATGAACTACAACGTCTTTGCGCAACGCGCTCAAGTGGGACGCGCTCGAAAAGCAAAAATCGCCCTCCCGCTGCTTTTCACAGCAGTGGCCGGGCGATTACGACAGGAGCTATCGCGGGCGTAGGACGGCGGGCGTAGGACGCCGTCCGGGTCTTTACAACGCCATAGCCTGTGCGCGGCGCATTACTTCGCGTGCAAGGTGACCGTGCAGGGCGTCCACCGGACGTCCAGGCAGAGATTCATCTTCGGTGAATAGCCACTCCAGCGTTTCTTCTCGCGTGTAGCCGCCGTCGGCAAGCAATGCGAGTGCGCCAGGTACAAAACGCGCGACCTCATCATCTTCAAAGAAGCGGGCGGGAATTTGTGCAATGCCGTCGCGGTGGACTGCAATAAGGCGACCCTCCTGCAGCAACGCGTGAATTCGGGTGACGGTGACGCCAATGAGGTCAGCGGCATCGGGCAGCGCAAGAGTGGGTTCGTCGGCGCTCAGGACATCGTGGCAAGTTGGAATCTTTCTCACACTGGTCACTTTAGCGCGTTGGCCTTGCAGTAGGTACGTCCCCATATACTTATTAGAAGCAACTGATTGGAACAGGGAAGGCTGGTTTATGTCGCAGCTTGTCGAGGGGCAGATTCTCGATGGTCGCTACCGCATCGGAGCCACCATCGCACACGGTGGCATGAGCACCGTGTACTGCGCCACCGATTTGCGGCTCGATCGCAGGGTGGCCGCAAAGGTCATGGATCCGCGTTTTGTCGACGACGAGTCTTTCCGCATCCGCTTCGAACGTGAGGCCCGCGCGGTCGCGCACCTCAATGACGAGTCGCTCGTCAACGTCTACGACCAGGGCACGGACCCGGCGGGGCATGTTTTCCTCATTATGGAATTCGTCGACGGTGGGACCCTCCGCGAGCTGCTCCGTCAGCGCGGTCCGATGCCTCCACATGCAGCTGCCGTCGTAATGCGCTCGGTTTTGCGCGCCCTATCGGTGGCGCATTCCCGCGGCATGGTGCACCGAGATATCAAGCCGGAAAATGTGCTGATTGCCTCGGACGGGCGAGTGAAGCTGGCGGACTTCGGTCTAGTGCGCGCGGCCGCTGATGCCAAGGTGACCTCTAACTCGGTCATCGTCGGCACCGTCGCTTATCTGGCTCCGGAGCAGGTCACGGGTGAATCCATCTCCCCTGCCTCCGATGTGTATGCGGCGGGTATTTTGCTCTTTGAGCTGCTTACCGGCACCACGCCATTCATCGCCGATTCTTCGCTCGGCGTTGCCATGAAGCGATTGAACGAAGATGTCCCGCCACCCTCGGAGCTCATCGACGGCGTTCCCGAGGAGTTCGACGAGTTGGTCGCCCGCGCTTGTTCCCGCAGGCCGGAGGATCGGTTTGAGACGGCCGAGGAATTCGGTGACGCACTCGAAGACATTGCGGACAAACTCGCGCTGCCACCATTCCGCGTGCCATCGCCCGTCAATTCAGCAGCCGCCAACGCTGCCGCCATGGAGGGGCTCACAGAGGACTTCCACCGACCGGGCAACGACCATTTCGATGACAGACACGGCACCGCAGAGACGGCACCCGAGCGCTTCGGTCACGACGGCTATGGCTTCTCGACGGACGCACCCGGTAGCCCCGTTTCTTCCCGACCACCGGGACCACCAAACGTTTTCGATGATTTCGACGACCCGGATGCGGGGCGGACACGCACTTTCGATCGCTATGACGAGTACAACCCCACTGGCTGGGAATCCCCGGAGCCGTCTGGTGGAGCTCTCGTACCAGCCGACGTTCCAGGCGCTCCGGAATATCCGCTGCCGCCGGACACTCAGGGGCCACAGCACCCACAGCATCCGCAGCCGCGATCTGCTCAGACTCAGACGCCTAAGAGCCGTCGAGCTACCCGACAGCGGACGCGCCGTGGATGTGCATTGTGGCTGATTATCGCCCTGGTTGCCACGTTGGGCATGGGGCTTGGCGCGTGGTGGCTGGGCTCTGGCCGTTATGGCGAAGTGCCCTCTATCACTGGGCTGTCGCAACCACAGGCGATGACCGCAATCAGTGAGGCGGGCTTTGAACCGGTGGTTGATGAGCGCTACGACAACGATGTCGCAGTGTCCCAGATTATTGGCTCGGACCCCCTGGCTGGAGCGCGGGTTGTCCGCGGTGATGATGTTCGCGTACTGGTCAGTCTCGGCCGCCCGACTGTGCCCGCATATCCCGCGAACCACTCAAAGGAAGTGTTCAGTGCTGCCCTAGCTAAGCGGACGTTGAAAGAAGAGGTCGGAGACCCCGTCTTTTCCGATGATGTCTCCACCGGCGGCTTGGTATATGCGGTTCCTGCTCCAGGACAGACCGTCGAAGTTGGCTCAGTTGTGACTGTGCATTACTCCAAGGGGCCAGCACCGGTGAAGGTGCCAAAAATCGTGGGGCTTCAAGAGGATGAAGCTCGTGAGCTGTTGAGCAAGGCCGGGCTGGAAGTCCGGGAGGTATCGGCGGAGTTCTCCTCCTCTGCTGAGCCGGAAGAGGTTCTTTCCGTGTCTCCTGAGGAAGGCACTGGCCTCGAACGCGGTAGTTCTGTGACGTTGACCATTAACAACGGCATCGAAGTGCCCAATGTCGTGGGCAAGTCGGAGGATACTGCTCGCCAAATTCTGCAGCGCGAGGGCATTGAGGTAAGCGAAGTAAAGGACGCGTCCTCCTCCTCGCGCGACTACGGCCGTGTCGACGCAGTCTCACCGAGTGCAGGTCGTTTGGTTAACCCCAATGATGCGACTGTCACGCTGACGGTGTCCAGAGCAGTGAAGGTTCCGCAGCTGCTGGGTAAAACTGTTGCGCAGGCACGTCGTGAAGCGGAGAAACAGCATCTTCAGCTCGACATCGACGTCTCTGCGAACGAGGAGGATCGCATCGTATTGCAGTCACCCCGACCGGGCGCCAAGGCCACGGCGGGCGACCGCATTTCGGTCAGCACTCTGTAAAAAGTGCAGCGCTCCACTGAACGCGGCGCTGCACCAGCTGGGCTAGTTGTACCTAGCTGAGCTGGTTGCAACTAGTTGCGCAGCATCTCGGCAACCAGGAAGGCCAGCTCCAGCGACTGCTGAGTGTTCAAACGCGGGTCACAGGCGGATGCGTAACGGCCTGGCAGGTCGACATCGGAAATGTCCTGCGCGCCACCGAGGCACTCAGTGACATCTTCGCCGGTCAGCTCCACGTGGATACCGCCCGGGTGTGAACCGATCGAGCGGTGCACCTCGAAGAAGCCCTGAACCTCGTCGACGATGCGGTCGAAGTGGCGGGTCTTGTACCCATTGGAGGCCGAGTAAGTGTTGCCATGCATCGGGTCGCACTGCCAAATGACCTTGTGACCAGAAGCTTCCACAGCCTCAACGATGGGAGGCAGCACGGAGCGAACCTTGTCATTGCCCAGACGCGAAGTCAGGGTCAGGCGACCAGGCTGGAAGAACGGGTCGAGCTTGTCGGCGTAAGTGACAGCCTCCTCCGGCGTGGTGGTCGGGCCAATCTTCACACCGACGGGGTTGCCAATCATGGCAGCCAGGTTGATGTGGAAATCCTCAATGCCACGGGTGCGCTCACCAATCCACAGCTGATGCGCGGAGAGGTTGAACAGCTCCTGGCTGCCATCGTTTTCAGAAAGGCGCAGCATAGCGCGCTCGTAGTCAACAACCAGCGCCTCATGCGAGCAGTAAATCTGCGCGGTCTGCAGGTTCGAGTCCGCAACACCACAGGCAGCCATGAACTGCAGTGCGTGATCAATCTCGCGTGCCAGGTCCTCGTAGCGGGCGCCAGCCGGCGAGTTGCTGACGAACTCACGGTTCCACTCGTGCAGACGGTGCAGGTCAGCGGTGCCCGAACCTGTCAGTGCACGTACCAGGTTCATCGCCGCGGAGGCATTGGCGTAGGCACGCACCATTCGAGCTGGGTCGTGAACTCGAGCTTCTTCGGTCGGCTCAACACCGTTGACCATGTCACCGCGGTAGCTGAGCAAACCGTCGCCGTCGATGTCCTTCGAGCGCGGCTTGGCGTACTGACCAGCGATACGAGCCATCTTCACGACCGGAGTGGATGCGCCGTAGGTCAGCACAACGGCCATCTGCAGCAAGGTCTTCACATTGGCGCGGATGTGCGGCTCAGTATTGGACTCAAAGGTCTCCGCACAATCACCGCCCTGCAACAGGAAGGCCTTACCATTAGCGACGTCGGCAAGCTCCTGACGAAGCTTGCGAACCTCAGGCGCGACCACAATTGGCGGCACCGATTCGAGAATGCGACGCACGTTTGCAGCGGCGCGGGCATCCCAGCTTGGCTGCTGTAGGGCTTGGCGGGATACGACATCAGCAAAGCGCTCAGCCATGTCTCCGGGAAGCGGTGGCAGATCGGGCAGGTCATCTACAGGGAGATCAATAGTCCAACTCACAGAAGTTCATTGTAGTGCCCCTGCCAGAAGGGTGTTAGTCAGGTCACCAAATATTCGAATTCCGTTGCTTAATCAAGCGGCAACTTCTGTGCAATCTTTTGAAACTTCAGCAGATTGTGCTGGGCATCTGCCAGCGCGTCGTGCTTACCTGCAGTCTGTTTCGGCAACCGTGGCTTGCCCGCCATCTCCCAGTACTGCTTGAGTTCACGGGTATAACGTGGCATGAACTGCGGCAGCTTGGTCATATCACCCCAAAGCTGCACCAACGCAATGTGATCGTAGGCGCCTACCCAAGCCCACAGCTCTGGGCTGCCCGTACCGGGTTCGGTGAAAAATGCCAGCAGTTCCTCGCGGATCGTGTCCCGGTTCTTCCACAGCGGAGATGAGGGGTTGGGCAGCTGATTGAGCACGTTGGCCCGCACCCACGGGCCGGCCTTGCTCTCATTGAACTCGGTAGACACCGCGTAGTATTCGCGGCCGTCCTCAGCTACGACACCGATGGAGACAAGATCAATAGTCTTGCCGTCTTCAATAAACTCGGTGTCATAAAAATAACGCACGGTGTGGAATCCTCTCCAGCCTCGGCCTCGCGTCGGCTACCTCGCGACCAAAAGACCGTGGAGCCCTACCGAGCAAATCTTACCCATGCACCGAATCGCCATAGGAAGTGTGCAGCCCCACTGTCGCGAAAACTATCTGCGCCTAATTATTCTAGCGAGCGCGTCGGAACCAGCGACGAGGGGTCGGCTTCGGCCCCGGAGCCGGAGTAGTGAGCTCTCCACCCGGTTCGGTTCCCGCTGGATAGCCGGTGCCGGCCTCCAAGGACTTCTTCACATCAGTCGCGTAAGCATCGACATATTCCTGACCAGAAAGCTTCTGAATTTCCTTAATCAGGTCATCCGTCAGTGCCCTGGCCGCTTCATACTCATCGCTGTACTTGGCTTTGTACTCCGACGGATTAATCGGATCGCCGATAATCGTGCCGACCTTCACCGGACGAGGAATCCACGAACCAATCGGGTTGGCTTTCTCCGTATCAATCATCGCCATTGGGAACACCGGCACACCGGCCTCCAGCGCGACACGTGCCGCACCGGTTTTACCGCGGTACAGTCGACCATCGGGACTACGGGTGCCTTCCAAGGAAATGCCCAGCAGGTCACCGCGTGACAGCACCTTCAAGCCGGCGTTCAGCGCATCGCGAGCTGCATCACCAGAGGTACGGTCAATCGGCACCTGCCCCACCGAGGAGAAGAAGAACTTCTGGATACCGCCGACAAAGCCCGGCGTGGTGAAGTACTCCGCCTTCGCCAGGAACGTCAGCTGACGACGGCAGACCAGTGGGAAGAAAAAGTGATCCATCACAGCAAGGTGGTTCGACGCCATCAGCGCTGGACCTTCCTGAGGAATCTTCTCACCACCGATGTAGTACGGGCGATTATAGATCCGCAGCCAAGGGCCAATGAGGATGTACTTAAAGAACTTGTACCAGCGATTATTCACAGTTTAAAACTATACAGGTTCAGTTGGTCCGACGATCCATCTCCGCAGCCATTCCCCCACCTTTTCGCGGGCGAATTCCCCTGCAATCCCCAAATTGACGCTTTACGACGATGTCGCACCCTCGGCAGCCACAACGCTGCGCGCAATATCCGCCGCACCAATCAACCCAGCATCCGCACCTAGTTCAGCGACCCGCACATCCGCTACCGGACGATAGCCAGCGCCGGTGAGATTGCGGGCAAACTCGGCCTTGGCCTTGTCCAGGTATAGATCAGACGCCGAGGCAACACCGCCACCGATAACAATCAATTCCGGATCAAAGACATCGCCCACCATCGACAGGCCACGCCCCAGCCAGGTAGCAAAGTCATCAATCGCAGCTAGAGCCAATTCATCCCCCTGGCGAGCAGCCGAGACGACATCGGTACCAGTTACCGAGCCGGCCACGAGCCCGTCGGTAAGCCGCGAGAAGTAGCGACCGGATTCAGAGAGTTCCTGAGCGGTGGTAACCAACGCCGTACCCGAGCAGTAACGCTCCAAGCAACCACGCTTTCCGCAGGAGCAGGGACGACCATCCGGCACAACGGTGAGGTGGCCGAATTCCGGCGCCGTGCCGTACGCGCCACGGTAAATCTCACCCCCCTGCATCATCGCGCCGCCGATTCCCGTACCCAGCGCAAACAGCACCCAATTATCCGCACCGCGAGCCGCACCAAAGCGATACTCACCCCAGGCGGCCGAGTTGGCATCGTGCTCAAGCTGCAGCGGACATGGGAGAAGCAAGGATAAACGCTTGACGACGTTCGCATCGCGCCACGGCAGATGCGGGGCAAAACGAACCGTCTGGCGGTCAGAATCCAAAAAACCAGCTACAGCTAAACCGATGGCGCTGACATCTGGAAAGCGTTCAACCAAGCGCTCGGATGTCTGGACAATGCCACGTTCAATGGCATCCACACTGCCGTCAGAACTAGTCTGAACTCGATACAGCACCTGCCCATCAGCGCTGACCACTGCAGCGCGCAGGTTTGTTCCACCAATATCAAAACCGATAGCCGGGCGATCAGCGGCGTCGGACTCTTCTGAGCTCGGATGAATCGGAATATCGGTGGACATAACAGTTGATTATAAAGGGATTGCGCAGGTTCGGAGAATTCGGCGAGCCCGAGCAGCCATGACCTCCCAGGTCCACGACTGCACAACATGCTCCCGACCACAGGCTCCCATCGCCGCCGCGCGCTCCGGATTATCCAAAATCTCAACCAGCCCGATGGCGACGCTGCGCTTCGAGGCCCCGTCGACAACGATGCCAGTTTCGCCATCGATAACTGTCTCCGGGGCGCCACCAGACTTGCCAGCTATGACAGGGACACCGCAGGCCTGTGCTTCCAAGTAGACAATGCCGAGGCCTTCTACATCGAGGCCACGTCCGCGGGTTCGGGCGGGCATGGCAAAAATGCTGGCCGCATTGTAATAGGCGGGGAGGTCATCATAAGAGACCTTGCCGGCAAAAATGACCTGCTCGGAGACCCCGAGCTTTACTGCCAGCTTTTTCAATTCTCGGTTCAACGGACCAACACCCACGATCAGCAACCTGGCATCCGGGTGCTGCTCAAGAACCTTAGGCATGCTGCGAATCAGCATATCTTGGCCTTTTCGGCGCACTAGCCGAGAAATACAGACGATAAGCGGCTGAGACTCACCGATTCCGTGGTGCTGCCGGATCTTCTGTCCCGCCTCGGGGTCCGGAGAAAATCGCTCGATATCGACACCGGAAGGCAGGCGTTCAAATGCTGTTTGCGGACCAAAGGCTGCCGCAAATCGACCACGGGTGTAGCGGGAAATATAGGTCACAACATCGGAGCTCTTACCAATGCGCCTCAGCATCTGGCGGGCCAATGGCAGCATCGACCAGCCCACTTCATGTCCGTGAGTGGTAGCAACGATGCGGGTGGCACCTGCGCGACGGCATGCGTCGGCAAGCAAACCAAGTGGCGCGGCGGCACCAAACCATACGGTGTCAATGCGTTCGGTGCGAATAATCTGAGCGGCGCGACGAGCTACGTGCGGCAGTGGCAGCAGCACGGAATCACGCATGCGGTAAACACGGTACGGTAGCGACTCGTCGTAGGCGCGGAGCTTTTCCTTCGGAGCTCGCGAGGACGCGAGGACTACGAGGTTCTCCGGATCCAAACGAGCACAGAAATCACGCAGGTAGGACTCGATTCCACCATCGCGAGGCGGGAAGTCATTCGTAATGAGCAGTACGCGCGCAGACATGGAGCCGAGTTTATCTACCTTGACTAAAAGGACGCGAGGTCACCTGCCGCTAGTTAGAAGCGGACAGCGCCTTGGTACGGGCCCCCCTGGTCGATGGAAACGACCTGGACTGGAATACCGTAGTCGGAAGCATGGACAATCTGACCATTGCCGATGTACATGCCCACGTGCGTGATTCCCGGGTAGTAACCGATGATGTCGCCCGGCTGCAGCTGGTCGCGGCTCACCGGAGTACCACCGGCGAGCTGCGCCTGCGAGGTCCGCGGGATGGACTTACCAATCTGCTGGTACGCCCAGTACATCAGACCCGAGCAATCGAACTCAGAGGGACCAGCAGCTCCCCACGAGTACGGGGAGCCCAGCTTCGACAGAGCGGCATCAACTGCGGCGGAAGATCCGAGCAGTTTGTCCAACCCTTCGGTAATTGGGTTGTTCTTGGAAATCCAAATTTCCCGCTGTTCGGGGCTCAGCGATTCAACCATGGACTTGACATGCTCGGCGCGCTCATCAAATTCGGCGCTGCGCTTGTCCAAATCATCGCGGCGCTTGGCCAGGTCATCGAGCTGCTTGCGGATATCGTCCTGCAGACGCAGCGCATTGGCCTTACCATCCTCGGCATCCTTGCGGGCTTGCACCGCACGGCTGACAACTTCATCGTTGTCGCGGAACATCTTGTTGATGTAACCGGCACGGTCGATAGCGTCCTGAGCACTGGCAGATCCCAGGGCGGCCGACAATGGGTCGACGATTTCACCACGCATCCGCTTCTTCGCGAAGTAAGAAATCTCACCAGAGAGCGCCTTGAGGTCATCCTGTGCTCGGAGAACCTGATCCTCAGAGTGCTTCAGCTCCCCCTCGGCGTGCCGGAGTTCCTCTTCCTTGGCCTGAACCTGGGAATCCAGCTCGGTAACTTCCTCAGAAACCGCTTCGGTATCCCGAGAAATCTTCTCCAGCTCTGCAATAATGCCGTCTGCAGTAGCCAGATCCGGGGCTGGCTGTTCATCCTGTGCAGAGGCAATCGGCGCCAAACCTACGGCGCCAAAGGTTAGCCCAGTCACGACCGTAAGCCCGACTACACCGCGACGAGAGTTGTGGCGACGACGAGAGACACGGTGACGCGACAAATCCAAACCCTTTTCAAGTTGTGTATTCAAATTTCTTCCCCGAAAAACAAAACATCAAACCACTTGACGCATTCGAGCAAATTGTAGCAGCCTTGCCGCGGAACAACACACCGACAAACCGCCAGCGCAAAGGGGTATCCAAAGGGAGTAACCAGGATAGCCCTTCGACTCCACGCATTGCGTAACCGCAGTAGAAAAACAAAAAATGAGGCGAGCGCCCCTATAGTGCTTTACGACGCGCATAGCGTCAGCACCCGGGCGCTCGCCTCAGTGCCCCCTCGGTAAAAAGAGAGCCAAGGCTCTGCGGGGTATCAAGGCCCCGCAGGTTGTCATCCGTTCAAACAGATTAGAAGCGGACGAAGTTGTGAACCGGCATGTAGTTCATCGGAGCTTCCTTGACGACATCGCCGGACTGCGGAGCGTGAATCACGTTGCCGTTGCCGGAGAAGATGCCGACGTGGGTAGCGCCAGAGTAGAAGGAAACGATGTCACCCAGTGCCGGGCTGGAGACCGCGGTACCCTGGGAAGCCTGCGCCTGGGAGGTACGCGGGATCGACTTACCGACCTGCTGGTATGCCCAGGAGGTCAGACCGGAGCAGTCGAAAGAGTTCGGACCGGTAGCGCCCCACACATACGGGGAACCGATCTTGGAACGTGCAGCGGAGACGATAGCCGAACCAGTGGACGGTGCTGCAACGTTTGCAACGCTGCCGGAGGTAACCTCACCTGCGATGTCGTTGAACTTGCCAACAACATCCTGCATACCTGCAACCTGCGGGGTATCGAAGCCGTTCAGTGCGCCCTGGATGTCGTTCAGCGGGTTAGCGTTAGCGGTCGGAACTGCGAGAGCGGTAACGCCGGCGACAGTTGCGCCAAATGCGACTGCGTTGCGTGCAAAGTTAGAACGGCGGTGGTGCTTGCCCATTGTTTTGAAACTCCAAAATCTTCCTGTTTAGCCGACCGGGTTAGCTGACGGGTTCGGAAGAATGGAAGACTTCCTACCCTCCGGGATTTCCCTTTGGGATTCACCCCATGGTTCGAGGTGGGTCCCCGGCTCGAATCCCCTGAGGCTCTCACTACTTAGACCCTCAGGACCTTCGATAAGGCTCTGTGTTTTCTTATCAATGACCGGCACCAACTCAGTGGCCCCGTTTCAATGTCTCGATAAGGTTACGAAATGGCATCAAGTTTTGTCTAGCCGTTTGTCCAGAAAACCGCTCGAGGCCCGGTTGTTACCATCGATAGAACTAAACCGTTACCAAGCTGTTACAACTAAACACTCCCCCTATAGCGGAATAATAACAGTTTGATAAACGTGTCACTACCTGGCATTTTGAAGTCCGCCGAGAACTTTACACTTAATGCCTTAAAGTCGACACATTTTTATCGCGGGCTCAAAACGTGTTTTATGTCACACTCCAGCTTGCAACAGCTCAATTTGCTCAAGTTTCACAGTTTTAACACCACTAGGAGCGCTCAGCATAGGATTATTGACGTGGATTCAGGACAACAGCACTTCCCTCTCGAAGGCACCGTCGATGATTCTCTTTTCAACACCACCTTTGTCGTCGTAGACCTGGAAACGACCGGATTGAAGGCCAAAAACGACCACATCATTGAAATTGGGGCCATCAAAACCCGTGGCGGTAAGACAATTGGCACCTTTTCCAGCTTCATCGACCCCGGTATGGAGATCCCCGACCACATCACATCTCTGACCGGCATCACTACCGCCGATGTTGAAACCGCCCCACAGCTCGGCACAGTTATTACTCAGTTCCTCGAATTTGCCCGGGGAAGCGTCTGGGTTGCGCATAATGCCAAGTTCGATATTGGATTCCTCCGCCAGGCTTGCACAGATTTGGGCCTAGATTGGCCGAGCCCCAGTGTCGTAGACACCCTCACGTTGGCGCGTCGCGTCCTCGACCGCTCACAAGTTGGCAGTTTCAAGCTCTCACAGCTCGCACGGTACGTCGGTTCTCCGAATCGCCCCACCCACCGGGCGCTTGACGACGCAATCGCAACCGTCGACGTCCTTCACTACCTCATGGAGAGACTAGCTGGCGATGAAGTACAAACAGCGTCCGAGCTAGTACACTACTCGCCCACCGTCGCTCCAGAGGTTCGTGCTAAACGGCACCTTGCCGATGGAGCTCCGCACACCCCTGGTGTCTATGTTTTTCGGTCAAGAAATGACGACCCCTTATATATAGGTACAGCTCTCGATTTGCGACGTAGACTTCTGCAGTATTTCAACGGCACTGATTCTCGTCGCAAGATTACGGAAATGGTCTCTCTAGCCGAACGCGTCGAGATCATCGAGTGCCCGCACGGCTTCGCTGCAGAAATCCGCGAGGCTCGTCTGATTTCTGCACTCCGTCCGCCCTACAACCGACAACGCACCGAACCAACCCGCGGCTGGTACATCGTCCCCACTAGCCCCGGTCGGCCTGCCAAAATTAGCCGGACAGTCACCGACGCCCGCAGCCTAGGTCCGTTCCGCACGCGCGACACCGCTACTGCCATCCGCGACAGGTTCTCCGCGCTTAACGACGACTTTGCGATAACAACCGCCCAGATCTCCACCACCGGTTCCAACGAGATCGCAGACATGATTGCAGAGATATCAGCACTTGCCGAAGCACACCGCTTCCAACGCGCGGCAGTGCAGCGTGACCGCACTGCGGAGTTCATTATCAGCTTGGACAAGCAGCAGCGCCTGAGCATGCTTGCCGCCATCCCATCTCTGCAAGCCGCTTTCCCCGATGGCAATGGAGGCTGGCACCTAGCGGAAATTCGCTACGGCAGGTTGGCCGGCGCCAGCACCGCACCACGTGGCGCGGATATGAACTACATCATCGACCTCATGGTGAGTTCGGCCCAAACAGTCACTCCAGATGACTCCTTATATAAAGGAGCATCAATTGATGAACTCAGTATTATCTGGAAATGGCTGCAGCGCCCGGAGGTACGAATAAAGCCCACCGGAGGCGAGTTTTCCTACCCTAGGCTGGGCGCAGGAAAATACCTTCAGTGGGCAATTGACGCGCAGCAAGCACGTCGTGAAGCGCGACGCGAACCTTAACCCTTCATCGCCGCGGTAAGGATGTCCAAGCACAGCCCCGACTGGAGCGTTTCCTTGACCTCTTCAATGGAGTCGGCCATAGCTTCCTTTAGCGGACGGCCACTCAGACCACGCGAAATGGCGATTGCGGCGGCGGAGTTAAGGATGACTGCATCGCGAATCGGGCCTTCGAGCTCGCCAGCCCAAATGCGACGTGCAACATCAGCGTTGTAAGCAGGGTCACCGCCACGCAGCGCGTCAATTTCGGAGTACTCCATGCCATAGTCATGTGGATCGATGGCATCTTCGGCAACTCCACCGTTTTCCACAATAAAGACCTTGGTGGGGCCAGTAACGGTAATCTCGTCGAGGCCATCGCTTCCGCGAACCACCAGCGCGCGCTGACCACGGCGGGCGAAGGTGTCCGCCATCGTCTCCATCTGATCTTCGAAGGCACAGCCAATCAAGCTCGCCTGCGGGCGTGCTGGATTCGTCAGCGGCCCCAACAGGTTGAAGACTGTCGGAACCGCTAGCTCCTTACGCACCGGTCCAGCGAAGCGCATGGCCGGATGAAAGCGAGCGGCAAAGAGGAAGCGCACGTAGAAATCCGGATGTTCCGGAGAAGTAACGAGACCGTTCTCAATGTCGATGCCAAAGGCCTCCAGCATGTCAGCTCCGCCCGACTTCGAGGAAGCCGCGCGGTTACCGTGCTTGAGCACCGGCACACCGCTGGCCGCGATAACAATCATGGACATCGTGGAGATGTTGACGGTATTTGCGCCATCACCACCGGTGCCGACGATATCGACTGCACCGCGCTCAATAACACCGGCGAGCTGTGGATCATGAACTGGGCGGGCAAATGAAAGCATGCCCTCAGCCGCAGCATCGAGCTCGGCAGCCGTAATCCCCTTGGCGAGGAGACCGAAAGCAAACGTTGCGGTCTGCACGTCCCCGGAAGCACCGGACATGATCTGATCCATGGCGAATCGAATGCCCTCACCGGAAACTTCGCGGCCAGCGCCAATCGTGGAGAGAACATGGCGCCAGTTTTCGACCGCCCTCTTATCGCCGATCTCGCTCATCGCCACTCCCTTCCACTAGATAGTCGAGTCTGTATTCGTACTTTATTAATACAACTGCACCTAGGTTCTGCTGGCTATCCCGCCCACCAGGCGCACCACATCACAGGGCTGTTGAAAAAATCCCACCGTGCTGTACGTAATAAGACAAGATACCTCCCCCATATATCCAGCGCATCACCAGGTCCACCTTTTGCGTTCACCGAAAATCTCACCCCCATTGGGGCAACTGGAAAAATACGATATTAAACAGAGCCGAACCTGCGATAAACTAACCGACAGCCGATGCCGCAGTATCGCTAACCCAGGTTCACCGGAGGCGAACTTGGCAGTCCAGGGGGATGGACACCACGCACCTCGGCACAACAAAACCCTCGAATTCACCCGCGTCGGATAAAGACACCGGAAAGTTCCCAACAGGGGGAAAAATTAGTGAAATTCTCAGAAACCTTTCCTCGCGACCTGGGATTTTAGGAATTTTTATACAAAAACGGGGGTTGCAACGTGACTACTCCTTAAGAACAGTACATACTGTTAGTTGTGACGAGCGCAGTTGAAAATCAAGGTATGACAGCACCACGTCGTGCTGCGACACTAAACCGACCGAATATGGTCAGTGTCGGCACGATTGTGTTCCTGTCTCAGGAATTAATGTTCTTCGCCGGTCTGTTCGCGATGTACTTCGTGTCACGCGCGAACGGCCAGGGCGATTCGTGGGATTGGGGTACCGGCCACCTCAATGTCCCGTACGCACTATTGATCACCGTGATCCTAGTGTCGTCTTCGTTCACTGCCCAGTGGGGCGTGTTCGCGGCCGAGCGTGGCGACGTTTTCGCACTCCGTAAGTGGTACGCACTGTCTACCGCCCTGGGTGCAATCTTCCTCGTCGGCCAGGCTTACGAGTACTTCACCCTGGTTAGCCACGGTCTGACCATTCAGAACTCCATTTACGGTTCGGTCTTCTTCATCACCACCGGATTCCACGCAGCCCACGTCCTCGCGGGTGTGCTGGCTTTCGTTGTGGTGCTTATCCGTACCTCCAAGGCGAAGTTCACCCCGGCACAGGCCACTGCTGCCATCGTGGTCTCGTACTACTGGCACTTCGTCGACGTCGTGTGGATTGGCCTGTTTATCACCATCTACTTCATCCAGTAGGCCGTATTGGCCGTCCTTTGTTTAGTACGGCCTACAGCCCATCCACTTTCCACGAACAGTATTAAAGGGAAAAAGATGGAAAACACTACCTCCGAAACCAAGGACACCACGTCCTTGGCTGCGGCCCCGAAGTCAAAGGGCCGCCGCAAGATGCGCCGTACTGCCTCCGGCATTATGGCTATGGCTCTCGCCCTCACCGGCGCGGGCTTCCTCGCTAATGCTCTGACCCCTGATGCACAGACGGCTACTGCTCAGCAGGATGAAGCCGCAATGATTCAGCAGGGCAAGGAGCTTTACGACGTTGCTTGTATTACTTGCCACGGCGCCAACCTTCAGGGCGTTAAGGACCGCGGCAAGTCGCTGATCGGCGTCGGCGAAGGCTCGGTTTACTTCCAGGTTCACTCCGGTCGTATGCCGATGCTCCGCAACGAGGCTCAGGCAGCACGTAAGACCCCGCGTTACTCCGAAGAGCAGACGCTGGCTATCGCAGCCTACGTCCAGGCTAATGGCGGCGGCGCCGGCATCGTCCGCGACGAGGACGGCTCCATCGCTATGGAGTCGCTACGCGGTAAGAACGCTGGCCCGAACGGTGAGCTTGACAAGGCTGACGTTGCTCGCGGTTCCGAGCTGTTCCGCCTGAACTGTGCATCCTGCCACAACTTCACCGGTCGTGGCGGCGCACTGTCCAGCGGTAAGTACGCACCGGTCCTGGATCCTGCAAATGAGCAGGAAATCTACCAGGCCATGCTGACCGGCCCGCAGAATATGCCGAAGTTCTCTGACCGCCAGCTGTCTGCTGACGAGAAGAAGGACATCATCGCCTACATCAAGAACGCCAAGGAAACTCCGACCCCGGGTGGTTGGGGCATTGGTGGCATCGGCCCAGTTGCTGAGGGCCTTGTCATGTGGATTGTAGGCATTGTCGCTCTCGTAGCGGCCGCTCTTTGGATTGGATCCCGCCGATGAGTAATAACGAAAACAAGAAGTACAGCTCCGAAGAGCTGTCGAAGATGAGCAATGCGGATCTCGCTCGTCTGGGTGCTGAACTCGATGACGTGACCATTGCTTACCGCAAGGAACGCTTCCCGATTGCCAACGACCCGGCTGAAAAGCGCGCGGCTCGTGGTGTCACCATCTGGCTGGCACTGTCGGTCATTCTTGGCCTGGCATTCATCGCCATCTACCTGTTCTACCCGTGGCACTACAAGGGGCACGGCGAAGAGGGTCTGTGGCTGTACACTATGTACACCCCGCTGCTGGGTATCACCATCGGTGGCTGCATCGTCACCCTGGGTATTGGTGCAGTTAAGTTCACCAAGCGCTTCATTCCGGAAGAGATTTCGGTTCAGCGCCGCCACGATGGTCCGTCCGAAGAGGTCGACCAGAAGACCATCGTTGCCCTGCTGAACGATTCTTGGCAGACCTCCACCCTGGGTCGTCGCTCCGCTATCAAGGGCCTCCTTGGTACCGGCGCCGTCCTGGCTGGTATCGGCATGATCCTTCCGCTTGGCGGCATGATTAAGAACCCGTGGAAGCCACGCCACGACGTTGACGTCACTGGTGACGGCACCCTGTGGACCACTGGCTGGACTCTCGTCGAGAAGGGCCACAAGGTTTACCTGGGTCGCGACACCGGCGCTATCGCTGAAGAGGGCGTACACGGCTACACCACTAAGGGCGTTTCCCGCCTGGTTCGCCTCCGCCCAGAGGACCTGTCCGCAGGTTCCATGGAGACCGTCTTCCCTCTTCCGGAGGAGGACGTCAACGACGGCGACAAGTACTCCAAGGATGCTGATGTCTACGAGGCACACATGCACTCGATTCACGGCTCCCGCAACTCGGTCATGCTGATCCGTCTGCGTTCCCAGGACGCTGAAAAGGCAATCCTGCGCAAGGGTCAGGAAGACTTCCACTACGGCGACTACTTCGCCTACTCGAAGATTTGTACACACATCGGTTGCCCGACTTCTCTGTACGAACAGCAGACGAACCGTATTCTCTGCCCATGCCACCAGTCGCAGTTCGATGCACTGCACTACGGCAAGCCGGTCTTCGGTCCAGCTGCTCGCGCTCTTCCAGAGCTGCCGATCAGCGTTGACGAAGAAGGCTACATGTACGCAGAGGGCAACTTCATTGAGCCCGTCGGTCCGGCATTCTGGGAGCGTCAGTCATGAGTAATCCAACGAAACTAGCAACCGCTGCTAAGAATATGGATGACCGCTACACCCTGTCTGGCGGCATGCGTAAGCAGCTCAATAAGGTATTCCCTACCCACTGGTCCTTCCTGCTGGGCGAGATTGCACTCTACTCCTTCGTAGTCCTGCTCTTCTCGGGTGTTTACCTGACTCTGTTCTTCGACCCGTCGATGTCGAAGGTCATTTACGACGGTGCCTACGCGCCGCTCAACGGTGTCGAGATGTCTCGCGCCTACGAGACCGCCCTGCAGATCTCCTTCGAGGTTCGCGGTGGCCTGTTCATTCGCCAGATTCACCACTGGGGTGCTCTGCTGTTCGCCGTGTCCATCATGGCGCACATGTTCCGCATCTTCTTCACCGGCGCATTCCGCAAGCCGCGTGAGGCTAACTGGGTCATCGGTTCCATCCTCCTGCTGCTGTCCGTGGCAGAGGGCTTCATGGGTTACTCCCTGCCGGACGACCTGCTTTCCGGTGTTGGTCTGCGTATTATGTCCGCAATCATCATCGGTCTGCCGATTATCGGCACCTGGCTGCACTGGATGATGTTCAACGGCGACTTCCCGGGTGACATGATTATCCCGCGCCTGTACATTGCACACGTGCTGATTCTCCCGGCCCTGCTGCTGGGTCTGATTGCCGCTCACCTGGCTCTGGTCTGGTACCAGAAGCACACCCAGTTCCCTGGCGCAGGTCGTACCGAGAACAACGTCGTCGGCGTTCGTATTCTCCCGATCTTCGCAGTCAAGTCCGTTTCCTTCGGCCTGATTACGTTCGGCTTCCTGGCGCTATTCGCTGGTATCTTCCAGATCAACGCAATTTGGAACCTTGGCCCGTACAACCCGGCGCAGGTTTCCGCTGGTTCCCAGCCGGATATCTACATGCTGTGGACTGACGGTGCTGCCCGTGTCATGCCGCCGTGGGAGCTTTACTTGGGCTCTTACACGATCCCGGCAGTCTTCTGGGTCGCCCTGCTCTGTGGTGTTCTGGTTGTCCTGCTCTTCGCTTACCCGTTCATCGAGGCGAAGATCACCGGCGACAACGCCCACCACAACCTGCTGCAGCGTCCGCGCGACGTGCCGGTTCGCTCCGGCCTGGGTGCCATGGCTTTGGTCTTCTACACCCTGCTGACTCTGTCCGGTGGTAACGACCTGATCGCATACCACTTCCAGATCTCGCTGAACGTGATGACCTGGGTTGGCCGTATCGGTCTGATCATCCTGCCTCCGATCGCTTACTTCGTCACTTACCGAATCTGCATCGGCCTGCAGCGCTCTGACCGCGCTGTCCTGGAGCACGGCATCGAGACGGGCATCATCAACCAGCTACCTGATGGTTCCTTCATCGAGGTCCACCAGCCACTGGGTCCGGTCGACGAGCACGGCCACGCCGTTCCGCTCGAGTACCAGGGTGCTTACGTCCCGAAGACCATGAACGAACTGGGCGCCGCTGGTAGCCCGGGTCGCGGTAGCTTCTTCAGCCCGGACTCCCCGGAGATCGCCGAAGAGGCAGCTCGTATCGAGCACGAGAACCACGAGCAGCAGGCTCAGATGTTCCGTGACCTCGAAGCTCAAAACGCTGAAGAGCGTCGCCAGCTCGAGCAGTAAAGTTCCGCGGTAGGTTTTCTACTGCGCTCAAATAAGACCACCCCGGTCCGCATCCACTTCGGATGTCGACCGGGGTGGTTTTTGTTACCCAGATTCTTCCGATTTCGCCTTGACCCCACATATGTCGGATACCAAATCTACTGTTTACCAGTACTAAAATGGACATATGTCTACCAGTCCCTCCCCCACCACCGATCTTTCGAGCAACGCCACACAGCTTGTCGCCAACGGTGTCAACTTCGACTACGAGGCCACGCCTGTTTTGCGCGATGTCTCGCTCACGCTTTCCGACGGCGATGTCCTCGGTCTGGTTGGAGACAACGGAGCCGGCAAGTCCACTCTTCTTTGGCTGCTGTCGGGTCGTCGTCGGCCCACGAGCGGTACGGTGACTCATATTGGCACGCGTGTACTCGGCTCTCAGGAACTGGAAGCTCCTTTCGACTCCACGGTGCAAATGCTTATCGATGAAGCCCTCGGCCCCTCGAAACGTCGTTTAGCGGAGTTAGAAGAGGCAGCTGAGGCGATGGCCTTAGCAGAGACCCCAGATGAGTCTAAGGCGGCAGAGAAGGCGTATTCGAAGGCCTTCTCGGACGTCATGGCTCACGATGACTGGAACGCCGAACATAATGCGGAGATTGTGCTCGACCATCTCGGCCTGACCGGTTCTGCTCCGGACGGCGCTCCCCTGACAGAGCAACTAACCACGGAGATTTCCGGCGGGCAGCGGGCGCGGTTGGGGCTCGCGATTACGCTCATTCGAAAGCCAGAGATTCTGCTTCTCGACGAGCCCACCAACCATCTCGATGAACGCGGTCGCCAGCTCGTGATTGACACCATCCAGAACCACCCTGGAGTGGTTGTGGTGGCAACACATGACCGCGACTTCCTGGATGCCGTTTGTACTGTAATTGGAGACTTGGTGCCGGGGCGCCCTGGTATTGGGCTGTTCCGTGGTAATTACTCCGACTACGCGAAGCACCGTCGCCACCAGCGTGAGCTATGGGAGCACCAGTGGCGCTCGGAGGAGCATGAACGCAATCGGTTGGAAGACACCATCGAGAATGGCGCTCGTGAGATCTCACCGGGTCGGGAAATGACGGACAATAACAAGATGGCTTATGACCGCCGTGGCGGTCGTGTAGAGCGGCAAATCGCCCGCCGCGTGCGTTCGGCTAAGCAGCGGCTGGAGGAACTCATTGAGGAAGGTGTGGAGCGTCCACCGGCACTACTGGGCTTTGATGCCCCGTTGACCGCACCCCTACCGACCAAGCGCGCTGCTTCGGGCAGCGATGAAGATTTTCACATCAAGATGCGCGGTGTGGTCGTCCCAGATCGAATTCGGGTTGGTTCACTGACTATTCGTCCCGGCGACAAGGTCGTGATCACCGGCCCTAATGGGGCCGGCAAATCTACTTTGTTTAAGACGATCATGGGGCAAGTTGAGACGCAGGCTGGCGAGGTGCGTATCGGCGAGAACTGTCGAGTAGCCATGCTGGCTCAGGAACAAGACTGGGAAAACCCAAAGAAGTCCGCCCGTGAGTTGTACGACCTTGCGCCCAATGCCCGCGTGCCTCTCGACGACTTTGGATTGCTTAGCCCTGAGGATGCCAATCGACCGGTAGGAAGCCTCTCCATCGGCCAGCAGCGCCGGGTGGCGTTAGCGTTGGTCGTAGCCAATCCGCCGGAGATCTTGCTGCTCGATGAGCCTACGAACCATCTGAGTGTGGATCTAATCGAGCAGGTCCAAGACGCGATCGCATCTGCAGAGGGCACAATTATTGTGATTACCCACGATCACCGCATGATCAACTCGCTCGAAGCGCGTCATCTGCAGGTGACTGACGGTGAGGTCATCGAACTACCTAAGGGGCAGAAACCCGTCGAATTCGCTTGATGCGGAATCATATATTGACTACAGATCCTAACCGACGAGGTAACACCAGTTAGGAATCCCCTCCCACTCGCCCAAACAAAAAAGTCTCTCCCACTAACGCCCTTGTTAGTGGGAGAGACTTTTCGGTTATCTACGACTGTGGTTCAGTCTGATTGCACTCGGACTAGTGCTTCTCCGGCGGAGTGATGTACTGAGTGTTGAGCTTGGTGCCGGAGACGATCAGAATTACCGCGCCAAGGACAATCAGCCAGTAGGCCATGAATGCGATGCCGTAGCCCATGAGGAGGATGCCCATGGTCATCACGAACGGCCAAATCGAGCTAGCGGAGAAGAAACCGAGGGTACCTGCACCGTCGGCAATCTCTGCCTCTTCGAAGTCGGCCGGGGTGATGTCGGAGCGGCGCTCAGTGAAGTGGAAGTATCCACCGAGCATCAGAGTCATCAGAGCTGCGAGGACCAGGCCGGTTGCGCCAGCCCACTCGAGGCGACCCTGGCTTTCGTTGATGACGTTACCGGTGTCCTGGAGGTACTGAGTGCCGAAGATGTAGACGACAGCCATGAACCCCAGGAACACGGTAAGTCCGTAGAAGAGCTTTGCTGCAGACTTCATTTGAGAACTTCCTTTAAGTAAGAATCTTGCTGGGTTTACTTGGCGGTCGCGTTCAGGTCAATGGTGTTAGCACCACGATCACCCATGTCGCGGGTGTCGACACGACCGGAGTTGAACGGCGAAGTGGAGACTGCGAATGCCGGCTCACCGATGTGCTTCAGAGCATCAGCGTTAGTAGCTTCTGGGTTCTCCTGGCGGAACTTGATGTACTCGGTGAATGCCTCACGGGAGACAGCACGAATCTCGAAGTTCATCATTGCGTGGTAGGTACCACACATCTCGGCACAACGGCCAACGAATGCGTTCTTGACCTTGTCGCTCGGGTTGTCCTCTGGTCGGTTGGCAATCTTGTCCGAGTCAATCTTTTCGATCTGGAAGACACGGTTGGACTTGTTAGCCTCCGGGTGCGGGAACACGTCGCGCTTGAAGAGGAACTCCGGAACCCAGAAGGAGTGAATCACGTCAGCGGACGCGAGGTCGAACTGGATTGCAGTGTCTTCCGGAACAACGAGGACCGGAACCTCTTCGGTGGTACCGAGGGTCTCAATCTCGTCGTAGTGCAGGTAGTCGAGGCTCTCCTTGGAGCGTCCGTGAACCGGGTGCTCCTTCTGCTTTGCGCGATCCTCAGCGGACGGAACCTCGTGGCCGCCCTCGGTGAAGAACTGCTCATCAGCCGGCTTCTCAATACGGCCGTTGTATTCCTCGCCGCCCATCAGGTCAGCGGAAATGTTGGCGTAACCGAACTTCCAGTTCCACTGGAAACCGGTGACGTCGACGGTAACTTCCGGATCCTTATCCAGGGCAGTGACCTTGTCCTGAGTCTGAACCGTGAAGAAGAACAGAGTCATCACGATCAGAATCGGGAGAATGGTCAGAGACAACTCAACCGGAACGTTGTATGCAGTCTGGCGCGGGAACTCGCCCTTGCCCTTCTTTTCAGCCTTCTTAGCTGTGAAGTTTGCCATCGAGTAAAGGGTAACGCCCCAAACGATGATGCCGATAATCCAAGCTGCAACCCAGGTCCAAACCCAGAAGTTACCCATGGACTGTGCTTCCGGGGTCACACCTTCCGGCCAACCAAAGCGGAGCAGCTTGAAGAAGCCGTTCTCCGGAGGATTAACATCGCAGCCGGCAAGCAAGGCTGCGCTACCGGTGGCAACGCCGAGGACGCCGAGCTTACGGGCGACTCCGAACTTTCTACGCTGATTCACGTGTGTCTGCCTTCCTGATCCACACAATTTTCGATAACCGATTAAGGTTTCGTCCTACCCAAGCAGAGTAGTCGATTCTTAAGCTTTCTCCACAATAAATATGGCTGTGGGGTGCCTTTGAGTATATCTGCCCTAATAAAATACTGAGAAAGACCCGCCTATCGGGGGTGGCATTCTCACCAGTTACACCCTGTTGACGCTCCTAAGTCTATGAATTTTTTAGTGTTTGTGCCACGCGCTGACGCACACACCGTCCCGCGCAACCTTGCCCCGAGCCCTAGACACGGCAAACTCAGACATTCTCGCTTTTCCCCAAAAGGCATTAAAGTAGGTGCAGCATTTCTATGTGGCGCCAATCTGGGGTTCAACCCAGCTACTCAGCCACGCGGCGGTCCTTCACGGCCACCGGTTAAGGCGACAACCAGTCGCGCTGAGCCGCTAGCTACGGAGCCGTCGAAAATCCATTAAGTGACACTAAGCGAAAGGTGCGCGCACGAAGCATGTGTGGTCTTCTCGGAATCCTGGCTGCAAATTCTGACGCAGCGGAGCTCGTTCCCGTTGTCGAAAGGGCCCTGCCCTGCATGCGGCACCGCGGCCCTGACGATGCAGGCACGTGGCACGATGAGGACGCAGTTTTCGGCTTCAACCGCCTATCCATTATTGATATTGCCCACAGCCACCAACCGCTGCAGTGGGGACCAGAGAATCAGCCGAATCGTTACTCCATGACCTTCAACGGCGAAATCTACAATTTCGTCGAACTTCGCGAGCAGCTGGAGAAGAAAGGCTATGCCTTTAATACCTCCGGCGATGGTGAACCTATCGTCGTTGGGTTCCACCACTGGGGAGCGGACGTCGTAAAGCACTTGCGCGGCATGTTCGGCATTGCCATTTGGGACAGCGTCGAGCGCAAGCTTTTCCTGGCGCGCGATCCGTTCGGCATTAAGCCGCTCTACTACGCCACCACAGAGCGTGGCACAATTTTCGGTTCTGAGAAGAAGTCCCTGCTCGAAGCTGCGCCGGAGATGGGCATCGATGCGAAGAAGCTGAATAAGCGCGCACTGGAGCACTACGTCGATCTGCAGTACGTTCCGGAGCCGGAGTCGCTGCACACTGACATTGTTCGTCTGGAGTCGGGTTGCACTGCCATCGTTACGCCTGGTGGCGAAGTTAAGCAGACCCGCTACTTCAAGCCGAATTTCCCGATTCAGCCAGTGGCTAAGGGCGCTGAACAGGATGTTTTTGACCGCATTGCCCGTGCGCTGGAGGACAGCGTCGAGAAGCATATGCGTGCCGACGTCACGGTGGGCTCGTTCCTGTCGGGCGGTATCGACTCCACTGCGATTGCAACTTTGGCTAAGCGCCACAACCCGAACCTGCTGACGTTTACCACTGGCTTCGAGCGCGAGGGCTTCTCCGAGGTCGATGTGGCTGCCGAGTCCGCCGCCGCCATTGGCGTCGAGCACATTGTGAAGGTCGTCTCGCCGGAGGAGTTCGCCGGGGCGATTCCGAAGATTATGTGGTACCTCGATGACCCGGTAGCTGACCCTGCACTGGTGCCGCTGTACTTCGTGGCCGCAGAGGCTCGTAAGCACGTTAAGGTCGTACTGTCCGGTGAGGGCGCAGACGAGCTCTTTGGTGGTTACACCATTTATAAGGAGCCGCTGTCGCTGAAGCCGTTCGACAAGGTTCCATCTCCCCTGCTGCGCGGTCTGGCTAAGGTCGGCGAAGCTCTGCCAGAGGGCATGCGCGGCAAGTCGCTCCTGCAGCGAGGCACTACTCCGCTGGAACAGCGCTACTACGGCAATGCTCGTTCCTTTAACTTTGAGCAGCTGCAGGAAGTGCTGCCGTGGGCCAAGAAGGAATGGGACCACAGCGATGTCACTGCGCCGATTTACGCGCAGTCTGAAGGCTGGGACCCGGTGACTCGGATGCAGCACTTGGATCTGTTCACCTGGTTGCGTGGCGACATTCTGGTCAAGGCGGACAAGATCACCATGGCTAACTCCCTGGAGCTGCGCGTGCCGTTCCTCGACCGTGTGGTCTTCGACGTTGCACAGACGCTGCCGGTGGACATGCGTGTTTCTCACGGCACCACCAAGTACGCACTGCGTCGCGCCATGGAGCAGATTGTTCCGGAGCACGTGCTCAACCGCCGCAAACTGGGCTTCCCGGTGCCGATTCGCCACTGGCTGGCAGGCGACGAACTGCACGGCTGGGCCGAGGACATCATCCGCGAGTCCCAGACCGATGAGTTCATTAATAAGGACGCCGTGCTCAAGATGCTCGCCGAGCACCACCCAACCGAGCGCGACCACTCCCGCCGCCTCTGGACCATCCTTGCTTTCATGGTCTGGCACGGCATCTTCATCGAAGACCGCATTACTCCGGACATCGAGCAGCGCGACTACCCCGTCGAGCTCTAGCTCGCTTTACGACGGTCCCCGCGCCTCAACCCCATCCTGCCCCGGCAGGCTGCCACCATAGCTGGGGCAACCAATAGAAAAGGCTCGGACCTCACTCAGTTAACAAGAGTGAGGTCCGAGCCTTTTACTATCCGACGCTTTTCACAGCGTCTGCTGACAGCTCTGCTCAGCTAATGACTTAGTTGAAGGAGTCACCGCAAGCGCAGGAGCCAGTGGCATTCGGGTTATCGATGGTGAAGCCCTGCTGTTCAATGGTGTCAGCGAAGTCGATGGTGGCACCGGACAGGTACGGAACCGACTGGCGATCAACGACCAGCTTGACGCCACCGAAAACTTCGGCGACATCGCCGTCGAGGCTGCGGTCATCGAAGTAGAGCTGGTAGCGCAGGCCGGCACAGCCGCCCGGAGCCACGGAAATACGCAGTGCCAGGTCGGTGGCACCTTCTTGGTCCAGAAGTGCCTTTGCCTTGGCAGCCGCAGCTTCGGTCAGGGTAACGCCAGTGCTCTGAGCAGTAGTCATAGCGCGTGTCCTCCTTGTTGAAGTGTTTAAGTATGCGAGTCGACCCCAAGGTCGGCTACGTCATTATTTATCACAACCTTACCGACCAGTCTTTAATTCCCAATTCTGGGTTCTCTTTTTCTTTCTCTTTTTCGGAAGTCTCTTTTTGCCGCCACATCGCAACCACACCACGGCTTCCCACGCCACAAGCGCACTCTTCCCGCCTGCCCCTGCGGCGGTCATCCCCAAAACCTCGCCCTTGCCCCGTCCCTGCCCCTCAACCTGCAACCTAATTAGGGAAGCACCTTGAAGACCTTATAATCTGGGGTCGTGAATCTACCGTGGAAAAAGAATGACAAAAAGTCCAAGGCAGCTGAGGCAGCTAACGCTGACGCAACCAACGCCGGAGACGTAGCCACCGACGCGACCGCATCCAGCGGGGCCAAGGGCACCGCTTCGGAGTCTCAGCAGCCCGAGAAGAAGCACAGCGGTGCTTTTACTCCCAAGAAGGGGCGCCCCACTCCGAAGCGCAACGAGGTTGAGCGCGAACGCGGCATCCGCCGTGGCCCGGTCGAGGCGCCGCTGACCGCTAAGGAAGCTCGCCAGCGCCGCAAGGAGCTCAAGGCTTCCATGTCCAAGGAAGAGCTCAAGGCCGCCAAGGCACGCGAGCGAGCAGAGCGACGTGAGCAGCGTCGCATTGCCGACGAGCGCATGGCCGCCGGCGATCCGCGCTACATGCTGCCACGCGACCAGGGCGCTGAGCGCAAGTTTGTCCGCGACTGGGTTGATTCCCGTCGCTTCCTCGCTAACGTGTTCCTCCCGTTCGCGCTGATTCTGCTGCTGATTATGATGATTGGCACTTCCCTGCCGAAGCTGGCCAACATCGCATCTCTCATCGCGATGGTTCTCATCATCGCCCTGATTATCGAGGGCATTTACATCGGCCGCCGTGCCATCAAGTTGACGCGTGAGCGCTTCCCGAAGACCACCGAAGGGGCCTGGGGACTGGGCTTCTACGCTTACTCCCGCGCTTCTCAGCCGCGTCGTCTGCGTACTCCGCGTCCGCAGGTCAACATCGGCGACGAAATCAAGTAGCCTCATCTGCCATGCGCACTTTGGTTCTCGGTGGCGCCCGCTCAGGCAAGTCCTCATGGGCTGAGCACGAGCTGCTGGCCACCGCCGCAGCCTCAACCGGCGGTGCCTCAGATGCTGCAGCCTCAACGGTGTTGCATTACATCGCAACAGCACGGCCCTGGCCCGGTGATAGCGATTTTCACTCCAGGGTCGAGGAGCACCGCATTCGTCGTCAAGCACAGGCAAAAGAGCACGGAGTGGCCTGGCACACGGTTGATGACGTCGATGCGGTGGAAGCTCTCGCGTCGCCGGAGCGGCGCATGCTGCTGGACGATGTCGGCACCTGGCTGACGCACATCATCGACGCGCAGGGGCTGTGGGAGGCGCCGAGGGGCAGCGTCGCGCCGTGGACGCACTCGCTTGTCGACGCCGTGCGCAACTTCCCCGCAGATTCCGACCTGTTCATTGTGTCGCCCGAAGTGGGCTTCGGTGTCATTCCCGAACACCGCTCAGGGCGGCTTTTCCGTGATGAAATTGGCCTTCTCAACCAACAGCTCGCAGCTGTCTGTGATCGTGTTGTCCTAGTTGTGGCTGGCTGCCCCATGGAAGTCAAGGCGGCGAACTAGATTCACTCCACGCCGCTTCCCCTATGACGGTCTGCCTAGCAATGCGAATAGCTGTGCACCAATGGTCGGTAGACAAATCGTTTTCGGGTAGCGTTTGAGAGTATGAACGCGGATTATTTTGGACCGGTAGCACGCCCTGACGAAGAGACTGAACAGGCCGCCCGCGCGCGCCATGAGCAGTTGACTAAACCCGCAGGCTCACTTGGCCGGTTGGAAGAACTCGGCATTTGGATTTCGGCGTGTCAGGGAGAATGCCCTCCGCGTGACCTGGACGATTGTCGTGTTTATGTCTTCGCTGGTGACCACGGTGTTGCCCAGGGCGGGGTGTCCGCGTACCCGTCCGAGGTGTCTATTCAGATGCTTGCCAATATCGAGGCAAAGGGTGCCGGCGTGAACGCTATCGCTGACATCGCGGGAGCCACTGTTACCGGTGTGGACATTTCCCTCGACCACGATGCCGAAGGGCCATACCGTATCCGTCGCAGCTGTGGTTCTATCGACCGCGAGGATGCGATGAGCGAGGAGGAGGTCGATAAGGCCATCCGCACGGGCATCGCGATTGCCGACGCCGCCGTTGATGAAGGCGCTGACCTGCTCATTGCCGGCGACCTGGGCATCGGAAACACCACTCCAGCCGCGGCGCTGATTGGTGCCGTGACCAACTCCGAACCGGTGGTCGTCGTCGGCCGAGGCACTGGCATTGATGACGAGGGGTGGAAGCTCAAGGTCGCTGCCGTACGCGATGCCATGTTCCGCGTGCGTCGCCTGCGCAATGACCCGGTTGAGGTGCTCCGTCGTATTTCCTCGCCGGATATGACCGTGATGGCCGCGTTCTTGGCGCAAGCAGCGGTTCGTCGCACTCCTGTGATTTTGGACGGAGTGGTTGTCACATCCGCTGCTCTGCTGGCTGACCAGCTCGCTCCGGGCGCCCGCGATTGGTGGGTCGCCGGCCACAAGTCGGCAGAGCCCGCGCACGCGCTTGCCCTTCGACACCTGGATAAGGAACCACTTCTCGAATACGGGATGCGTCTTGGCGAAGGCTCCGGCGCCGTCGCTGCCCTACCGCTGGTCAAGTCCGGCGTATCGGTCCTGCGCAACATGGCTACTTTCGCCGACGCAGGCGTAAGCACCAAGGACTAATCGACTTGTCCGACAAAGCCGGCCCGTCTCGCCAGGACAACCTCGACGGCGATCCCTCTGCTCACGGCAATGCCGTCGCTGAGGCCATCACCACTGCCCTGTCCTGGCTCACCATCCTGCCTTTCAAAGGCGCGAGCGTGTTTGACCGCATCACCGGCCGTCGCGCCATCGCCGCACTGCCAGTAGCTGGGCTCGTTCCTGCCGCGGGTGCAGTTCTCATCACGGCGGCGCTGTTCGCAACGTCGTCGTCACGCACGCCCACGCTTTACGACGTCACCCCGATCCTCGGCGGCACCCTGATTATGGTGGCGGCACAGATGTTGACCCGCGCGATGCACCTGGATGGGCTGGCGGATGTGGCGGATGCCCTCGGCTCGTATAAGCCGCCGGAGGGGGCGCGGGAGGTGCTGCGCGATCCGAGCACCGGCCCAATGGGCGTGGGCTCCATCGTGCTGACGATGTTGACGACGACGACTGCTTTTGCCGTGATTGTGGCTAGTGTGCTGTCGCAGTGGTCTGCTGGTCAGATGTGGCCTGGTGTGGTTGCGCTGTGCTTGCCTTTTGTAGCCTCTCGCGCGGCAGCAACGACTGCCTGCTGGCGCGGCTTTCCGCCTTTTTCGAACAGCGGCTTCGGCTCTCTGACTGCCGGTACTCAGTCCACAGTCACGGTGACCTGCTGGTGGATACTGCTGCTCGCTGTGTCGGGCTGGGTGGTTGGGCTCGTGGGCGTAGTCGCTTGTGCACTGAGCTTTGGCGTTACACTGCTGCTGACGCGGCATTGCGTGAAGAGGTTTGGCGGAGTCAACGGCGACGTGTTTGGTGCGGTCATTGAGATAACGTGCGCTGTCTGTGCCGTGGCACTTGCCATAGGGTTCTAGCAGGGAAAATGCGCGCATTGCCCCCGTTGGGGTTTTCTTTAAAAAGAACTATTGACGGTCGCTTTGACGCGGACGTATTCTGAGGGCACACCGCCGGGAAGGCGGAGTACAGGAGGCTCGTTTCGGGGCTCGCCCAAATTATTTTGCGCCGACCGTTTGCCGGGGCGCCAAGAACGAGCACACCTTCTAGCCTCCCAGCTAATTAAAAAAGCGCGTCCCGCCGCAGCGATGCACGGGGCGCGCTTTTCTTTGTTGGGGTGGCACTCCCAGGTTTGGGTTCAGTGGGGTTTGGGTTCAGTAGGGGCTAGTGACTGCGATTATGGCTGGCGGCGGTGGGTCGATCCGAGTTACTGACTGCGTTTATGTCAAAAATGGCCTGAAAAATGGCATGAAAGTGTCATAAACTCACACAGTTTCACATCTGCAGCCCATAATTCTTGGAGTTGTCAGTTCTTGCGGCTAAGTAGCAAAAATGTGCCCGCCAGCGATACGCCAGGCGGACACACTTTTGCTGCCTTCCCCACCCTGCCCCCCTTGCTCAGGAACTTCCTGATCTTACGGTTTGTCTACTCCTTGCGCTTCTTGTTCTGGTAGACGATTGCGCCGGCAATGCCGATAAACACGGCGACCACTGCTACAACGGTGCCAATGACCAACGGGCTCATGCCCTCATCTTCCATGTCCGACGAGGATGCGGATGCCTGAGAATCCGTATCCGAGGAGTCAGATTCATTCGACGCATCTTCTGACGAGTCCTTTGACGATTCCTGTTCCGGCTCTCCCTTGGCCAGAATCGGCTTATCGGATGGAGTCGGGCCGTTCTTGTCAGTCGGTCGCCAGTCAGGCCCCTTAGTTGGCTTGTTGTCCAGGAGGAATGCGAGCTGGAACGGCTGATCGATGCCACTGACCTCTTCATCCGGGCGATAGTTAGCCATTCGGACAGTCGCGTAGTAGTAGCCGGCGTTGGCTACAGGTCGTCCTCCAACATTAGATTCTCGGTTGTTGTATTCGACCGGACGATCTGTTGACAAGTTCAGGTCCTCGGAATCCTGATAAAAGTGCATTGTTCCATCCGCCACGGAAACCTCGAATGGATTCAACAGCGCAACTCCCATGGAATCGGCATTATCGCGCTCCGAATTTCCAGTGCGGGCAGCAATCACTGGTCGCTGACCCCACTCGACAGGGATCTTGTAGAACTTCTGTTCACCGGGCACGATTGTGTCAGAGATGTTATCCCCAGATTTAACTTCCGGCGCTTGGGCTGCGTTATTGCCACCGTTTACGGGCTTGGCCTCTCCAAAAGTGGCCTTTTTGTAGGCTTTGTCGCCGGTCGAAGAAGACCGCCCCTCATTTAGTTTGTCAGCATCCTGCTTCTTCAGGACTGGCTCAAACTGGACGCTAACCTCGACCTTCACCGGTTCATCACGATAGTCCGCTACTGAATCACCGTCATAGACCCACACGTTATTTGCGACGAGCCACTTGGTTTGATCGCAACTGGATTCGATGCGGTCACTATCCCATGCAAGAACGCTTGCATCGGCCGAAGTTGGAGTCCACGAATCGGCACTAGCTTCGGCGCCAGTCAGCGACCCCATACGACCGTCGTCCTGGCATTTTCCGCCAGTTTCATTGATGATTTCGTCAACTTCAGTTCGGACATCCTGCTGGCCCTTACCCTCAGCATCGATATTCGCTAACACCTTTGAGGTAACAATCGCGTTGTGTCCCTTCGGCACCGCGATTCGGTAGTAGAGCGGGGTGCGATCGTGCTGGGCAACCTCTGGCACTAGCGTCGTCTGGTACTTGCCCTCGCCGAGCCATTTCGCGCCTTCCTTAGTCTCGGAGAACTCGAAAGGAGTACCCGTGGTTTCGTAGCCCTGCACTGACCGCTGAGTTAAGAACTTCATGTGGTCTGCGAGCTGGGTGGCATCGTCCGCAGTCATGCTTTGACCGCCAGTTGCCTGCGCAACACACTCAAGCTCAGCGCGAGCCTCTTCATCGACCTTGAATCCCACGGTGTGAATCGTCAGGCCAACACCCTGCCCCGCCAATTCTTTCGCAACCTCACACACCGGTGGCGGCGCGCAGGTGTCGATACCGTCAGAGACCAAAATAATTGACCGCTCACCGTCTGGGCCAAGCTCATCAGCCGCCTTACGCAGTGCATTGCCGATCGGCGTATAGCCCTGAGCTTCCAACCCGGCAATCCTGCTCTTCAGGCCTTCTTTGTCGACCTTTTGGACAGGCGACAGCACCTCGATGTCCTGGCAACCACGTTCGCGGTTGGATTCATCACTGGATTCGCGCTGGCCATAAACCAGCATGCCAAGCAGCGCATCATCCGGGAGGGAGTCAATCAGCTCCGTGGATGCGCGCTTTGCCGCATCGAGGCGGGTGCCTCCGGCGTCGTCGGCAAGCATCGAGCCAGACAGATCCATGATTAGCTCTGCTTTTGCTTCGCCCGTACCCCCTTCGCCCGTAGGAGCGGGCTGTTCCACCCCGGACGGCGAAGGCGAATCTTGGGCTGCCGCCACCGGAGCCGGAATCGCACTAAACCCAATCGTCCACGCAGCCAACAACAGAGTGACAACGATGGTTACTCTTAGGCGCTTTGAACTACTTGACGAAAAACTATCTTTAAAAAAGTCTTGAACTACCACCATCACAGCGCCTCAAACTGTTTTCCCAACTACAAAAATCAATCGTGTTGGCAGTTTTTCACAGTGACCCCGGTCACGCTAGAGATGTTTTTAACGGCTAAACAAATGCCATCTGAACAATTCATGAACCATGAGAAAACGACACAGCCGTTGAGGAACCAGCAAAGCAAAAACGCAGCCCCTGACCAGCGAATACTAAACAGGGGCTGCGAAAGTACTAATTCTTGTAACCACTATTAAATTTTTCTTAGCCGACCTACGCCGAAACTAAGCCTCAACGAGCTTGTAAATCCAACCGTGGGTATCCTCAACCTCGCCGTGCTGGATACCGGTCAGGCGCTCGCGCAGCTTCATAGTCCACTCGCCCGTCTCGCCGCCGTTGATCTCGAACTCGCCCTCAGCGGACTTCACAAACCCGACCGGGGTGATGACTGCAGCAGTACCGCAGGCGAATGCCTCGCCCATAACACCGGAGGTGGCATCATTCTTCCATTCCTCGGTGGAAATCCGACGCTCCTCGACATTCATGCCCAGATCCTGAGCAGCCTGCAGCAGCGATGCCCGAGTAATGCCCGGCAGCAGCGAACCAGACAGCTCTGGAGTCACCAGCCGAACACCAGCGTCAGCAGTCTCATCCGGGTAGATGAACGCCAGGTTCATGCCGCCCATCTCCTCGATGTACTTGCGCTCGACAGCGTCCAGCCACACAACCTGGTCGCAGCCCTTTTCCTCTGCCTGCTGCTGAGCCGCCAGCGAAGCTGCGTAGTTACCTGCGAACTTCGCAGCACCGGTGCCGCCCGGCGCGGCACGCACGTACTCGTGGGAGATCCACACGGTCACCGGGTTAATGCCACCGGAGAAGTACGCGCCGGCAGGTGAAGCGATGAGCAGGAAGGTGTAAGAGTTCGACGGGTGCACGCCCAGGGTGCTCTCGGTGGAGAACATGATTGGACGCAGGTACAGGGATTCTTCGCCACCAGCTGGCGGCACCCATGCTGCATCGGCTTCAACCAGCAGGCGGATTGCCTCGAGGAAGGTCTCCTCCGGCAGCTGCGGCATTGCAATGCGGTCAGCGGAGCGCTGGAAGCGACGGGCGTTCTGCTCCGGGCGGAAAGTAACAATGGAACCATCCGGCATGCGATACGCCTTCAGGCCCTCAAAAATCGACTGCCCGTAATGCAGGACCGAAGAAGACGGCTGCATTTCAATCGAACCGTATGCCTGCAGCTTGGCGCCATGCCAGCCTTTGTCTGCAGTCCAGTCAATTCGGACCATGTGGTCGGTGAAGTGCTTACCGAAACCAGGGTTGGCCAAAATCTCCTCGCGCTCGGCATCAGAGAGTGGATTCGGGTTACGTTCGATTGCAAATTCCAAAGCAGACATGTCTTTCATCCTAAACCGTCGAGGATCGAGTCGTATCAATACTCGCCCCCGAAAGACCGTGTTAGTCAGGGCAATGTCAGCGTCGCGGGCACTAGGCGCGGGTACATTCCAATAGTCGTGGCGCTGGCTCGTCAGTCCGCTGTCCAGGGGTGAAGGACACGAACCGGCAAATAGGGATACGGTGGTGTACCACATAGTACGACTACAAGGAGATGCAACTACATGTCAGTCCCCGCTAACAATGATTCGGCACAGCTCGGTGCCTCTCGCAACGCCGCTGTTTTGTCCAATTACCTGCCGGCTATCGGCACTCGCGTGGTCATCGCTGCCGACAACTCTCTGCCCGCGGACGCCGACGCGGTCCTCGTCGCGCTTATCGACGGCGAGGATGGCCTCGAGCTGGTCGCACCCGAGGCCATCGGTTCGGTTGCAGAGCAGCTGCTCGCCTCCTTTGAGGCAGTCTCCGCCAACGCTAAGGCCGAGTCCGTGACCACCATCCCGGCTCCTGCTGGCCTGGATGTCGACAGTGTCACGGGCGTTGGCGTGGGTTCTGAGGACCTGGATGCCGAGGACATCCGCCGTGCCTGCGGCGCCGCTGCGCGCCGTATGACCAAGGCCAAGGTGGTCTTTAACACTCTCGGCGCCATCGATCCGCAGGCTGCAGCCGAGGGCTTTGCGCTGGGCGCTTACGCTTACTCCGGTCAGAAGAGCGACGAAGAAAGCAACGAGGCCACCCAGAAGGTGGTTGTGTTGGGCGCTGATGACGACGTCGTAAAGCGCGCTTCGGCAATTGTAGATGCCGTTGCCACCGCGCGTGACTTCGTCAATACAGCATCGTCGCACCTCTACCCCGAGACGTTTGCTGACGCTGCTGCAGCGCTGGGCCGTGACGCGGGGCTCGAGGTCGAGGTGCTTGACGACGACGCTCTGCGCGCCGGCGGTTTCGGAGGCCTCAATGCCGTGGGTGGTGGATCCTCGCGCGGGCCGCGCCTGGTGCGCCTGATCTGGAAGGGCGATGAGTCGGCAGAGAATTCGCTGGGCCTGGTCGGTAAGGGCATCACCTTTGATACTGGCGGTATTTCGCTGAAGCCGGGTGCCAGCATGGAGAACATGATCTCCGATATGGGCGGCGCTGCGGCTGTTATTGCCACAGTCGTCCTGGCTGCTCGCCTAGGCGTATCCACCCCAGTGACCGCAACCGTTCCAATGGCGGAGAACATGCCGGGCGGTAAGGCGTACCGTCCGGGCGATGTCATCACACAGTACGGCGGTAAGACCATTGAGATTCTGAATACCGACGCAGAGGGCCGCCTCGTACTCGCAGATGCCATTGTCCGCGCCTGCGAAGACAATCCGACTCACCTGATTGACACCGCCACCCTGACCGGTGCGCAGCTAGTCGCTCTTGGCGAGCGCACCCCGGGTGTCCTGGGTAACGACGAGTTCCGTGACCGTGTTGCAGACCTGTCTCAGAGCATTGGTGAAAATGGTTGGGCAATGCCGATTCCAGTTGAGCTAGCAGAGGCCCTGAAGTCACCGGTAGCTGACCTGCGGAATGTCACGAACTCTCGCTTTGGTGGCATGAGCGTTGCAGCTGCATACCTGCGCGAATTCGTTGGCGAGGATGTTGAATGGGTTCACATCGACGTTGCCGGTCCGGCCTTCAACACCACCGGGGAGTATGGTTATACCCCGAAGCGGGGCACTGGTGTTCCGGTTCGGACGATGTTCTCTGTGATTGAGGATTTGGCAACGAAGTAGCCGGTCATCCGACTGCGTCCCGCCCGGCTGGAATCATGGCTGGAATGAGCTATTCCAAGCACCAGTCGAAAGCGGGCGCAGCCCACGGGGCAAGCAGAGTTTTCAACCTGTAAGCTAATTTGTAATAACCGTCTTAAAACGAGATTT
Source organism: Corynebacterium sp. LK31 (assembly GCF_014335015.1). Lineage (NCBI taxonomy): Bacteria > Bacillati > Actinomycetota > Actinomycetes > Mycobacteriales > Corynebacteriaceae > Corynebacterium > Corynebacterium sp. LK31. Next base: position 148,299 of record NZ_PDGW01000013.1, read on the forward strand.
CTTAACTTTTCGAGGAGTGCACAAACATGGCGACCTCTATTGAGATGCCGGAGCTCGGTGAATCAGTTACCGAAGGCACCATTACCACCTGGCTGAAGAAGGTCGGCGACACCGTCGAGGTCGACGAACCGTTGCTCGAGGTTTCCACCGACAAGGTCGACACCGAAATTCCATCTCCGGTCGCCGGTGTTCTCACCGAGATTCTCTTTGAAGAAGACGACACCGTCGATGTTGGCGAGGTCATCGCAAAGGTCGGCGAGCCGGGCGAAGAGCCGGAAGGCGCTGACGATTCCGCTGAGGAGACCGAGGAAGAGGCTCCGAAGGAAGACGCTGAAGAGCCAAAGAAGGAAGCACCGAAGGCTGCCTCCGGTTCCGCTACTGATGTTGAGATGCCGGAGCTCGGCGAGTCCGTCACCGAAGGAACCATCACCACCTGGCTGAAGAAGGTCGGCGACACCGTCGAGGTCGACGAGCCGTTGCTCGAGGTTTCCACCGACAAGGTCGACACCGAAATTCCTTCCCCGGTCGCAGGCACCCTGCTCGAGGTCCTCTACGACGAAGACGACACCGTTGACGTCGGCGAGGTCATCGCTCGCGTTGGCGATGCAGACGCTGCTCCAGCCGCCAAGGAAGAGGCCGAGGAGGCATCTGCCACAGTCGAGAAGGACGAGGAGCCAGTAAAGGCTAACGAGGAGACTGAGGAAGACTCCACCGACGTTGACGCTGGCGACGCAACTGACGTTGAGATGCCGGAGCTCGGCGAATCCGTCACCGAAGGCACCATCACCACCTGGCTGAAGAAGGTCGGCGACACCGTCGAGGTCGACGAGCCACTGCTCGAGGTTTCCACCGACAAGGTCGACACCGAAATTCCTTCCCCGGTCGCAGGTACCCTGCTCGAGGTCCTCTACGACGAAGACGACACCGTTGACGTCGGCGAGGTCATCGCTCGCGTTGGCAGTGGCCAGCCAAAGAAGGCTGTACCGAAGAAGGAAGCTCCAAAGGCAGAGTCCAAGCCGGAGCCGAAGAAGGAAGCTCCAAAGGCAGAGTCCAAGCCGGAGCCAAAGAAGGAGACTCCGAAGGCTGAGGCTCCGAAGGCTGAATCCAAGCCTTCCGCTAACAAGGACGTTCCTTACGTCACCCCGCTGGTCCGCAAGCTGGCTGACAAGCACGGCGTTGACCTGACTAAGGTCGAGGGCTCTGGAATCGGCGGCCGCATTCGTAAGCAGGATGTTCTGCGCGCTGCCGAGGGCGGCCAGGAGGCTACTGCTGAGTCCGGCTCCAACTGGTCCACCAAGGGCGTTCGCCCTGAGCTCGCTGAGCTGCGCGGCACCACCCAGCGTGTCAACCGCATCCGCGAGATCACCGCTGCCAAGACCCTCGAGTCTCTGCAGACTTCCGCACAGCTGACCCAGGTCCACGAGGCCGATATGACTGCCATCTGGGATCTGCGCGCTACTAAGAAGGCTGAGTTCGAGAAGAAGCACGGCGCAAAGCTGACCTTCCTGCCATTCTTTGCAAAGGCAATCGTTGAGGCTCTGGTCAGCCACCCGAACGTCAACGCTTCCTGGAACGAAGAGACCAAGGAGATTACCTACCACGAACAGGTCAACCTGGGTATCGCTGTCGATACCGAGCGTGGTTTGCTCTCCCCTGTCATCCACAACGCTCAGGATATGTCCCTGCCGGAGCTGGCTGCTGCTATTGCGGACATCGCAGACCGCGCTCGCAACAACAAGCTGACCCCGAACGACCTGTCCGGCGGCACCTTCACCATTACCAACATCGGCTCCGAGGGCGCTCTGACCGACACTCCGATTCTGGTTCCGCCGCAGGCCGCAATGGTCGGCACCGGCGCGATTAAGAAGCGCGCAGTAGTCGTCACCGAGAATGAGGCAGATGCCATTGGTATTCGCGCCATGGTCTTCCTGCCAATTACCTACGATCACCGCCTGATCGACGGCGCTGATGCAGGTCGCTTCATGACGACCGTTGTTGATCGCCTCGAGGTTGCTAACTTCGAATCGGATCTGCAGCTCTAAGCAGCTTGCTCCCCTCCTGGGGTAGTAGCGCCGCGGGAATCTAGCTGGCTTGCTAACAGGAGGTTCTGCCTCTTCCCTGCCCGCGTTAGTCGCACTTTGCGGCTGACGCGGGTATTTATTTTGCCGCATTCGTCCCGCAGTTGAACCTAATCAGCGATTCCTTCAAATGCGCAGGCCCCCTATTCTTGGCTAGTGCTCAGATTTCACGTAGCCACACATAGCTAGCAAAGGCTCCATCGGCACAAAGAATTAACGTGCTGTTATTGCGCCGTTAAGCCATTAGCAGACAGCGGGAGGGTCGAACCGAAAGCAAAGCTGCAAGTAGCAAATGCGCATACTTTTTGTCCTGCCGAAATGCGAGAACACCACACACCCCCGCACACAGTTCCGGCTATCGCTTTCAGCTACACCGACGAGAGCTGAAGATAGCGATAATTAAATTCATTATTTGTTAACCTCGCCGTCACCTAGTTAGCAATTAGCCTTTACCAATCTAAGAAATCATTAGACAGCAGGCTTCTTTGGCGTGCCTATTTTTGCTCTCTGTACGTAACTTAGAAAGGTGGAGCATGTCCTCGGCTCCAGCGAATACTAGTTCGTCGACCGGGACCACATCATCTGAGCAATCGAGCTCCTCAGATAAGTGGTGGCACCTCTTCTTCGGCGGGCTTCTCGCAATCAACATCGTAATTTTTGTCTTCTGGGCTTATGACTTTGTGGGCCCGCAGGCAAATACGGCAATTCTTCTGATTACCATCGCGTTCGCCGTCTTCATGGCGTTCAACATCGGCGGTAACGACGTTGCTAACTCCTTCGGTACTTCAGTCGGTGCCGGCACCCTGAGCATGAAGCAGGCGCTTGTTGTCGCTTCAGTCTTTGAGGTTTCGGGCGCCGTCCTCGCTGGTGGCGAGGTTACTGACACCGTCCGTTCCGGCATTGTGGACCTGAACGCAATCCACGGTTTGGACCCGATGGAGTTCGCCTTCATCATGATGTCCGCGCTTCTCGGCGCGGCAGTGTGGCTCCTCGTTGCCACCCGCATGGGTTGGCCAGTTTCCACTACCCACTCCATCGTCGGCGGTATCGTCGGTGCCGCACTGACGGTCGGTTTTATCACCGGCAAGGGTGGCTGGAGCATGGTCCAGTGGGATCAGATCGGTCAGATCGCCGTTTCTTGGGTCCTCTCTCCGCTCCTCGGCGGTTTGGTCGCGTTCCTCCTGTTCGGCGGCATTAAGAACTCGATTCTCGTCTACAACGACAAGGCTTCCAAGCAGCTGCAGGCCATCCACCAGGAAAAGGCGGACCTCAAGGCGCAGCACCGCGACGACTTCGAAAAGCTCCCTGAGCACGATCAGATCTCGTACACCAACGCGATGCTTCGCGACGCGACGACGATGCGTGACAACGACTGGACTCCGGATGACCTGGAGTCTGAGTACTTCCGCAAGCTCGTCCACATCGAATCCAAGGTTGATGATGTCCGCGCTCACCGTGCGCTGGAAGCTTGGGTTCCGGGTCTAGCAGCCCTGGGCTCTATTGTCATCTCCGCGATGATGCTGTTCAAGGGTCTGAAGAACCTTCACCTAGGGCTTTCCAGCCTGGACAACTTCCTGATTATGGGCATGATCGCCACCGCAGTGTGGCTTGCCGTTTACATCTTCGCGCGTACTTTGAAGCGTCAGGATTTGGATCGTTCCACCTTCCTGCTGTTCAGCTGGATGCAGGTCTTCACCGCTGCTGCGTTCGCTTTCTCCCACGGCTCGAACGACATCGCTAACGCGCTTGGCCCGTTCGTGGCAATTCTGGATGTTCTCCGTACCAACGAGATCTCTTCCGAGTCCGGCGTCCCGCTGGCAGTCATGACCACCATGGGTGTCGCTCTCATCTCCGGTCTGTGGTTTATCGGCCGCTTCGTTATCAAGACCGTCGGATCCGGCCTGACTGAGATCCACCCAGCATCGGGTTTTGCCGCAGAGCTTTCCGCTGCTGTGGTCGTTATGATTGCTTCCCTGCTGGGTCTGCCGGTTTCCTCCACCCACATTCTGATTGGTGCCGTTCTCGGTGTCGGTATCGTTAACCGTGCCGCTAACTGGAACCTGATGAAGCCGATTGGTTTGGCCTGGGTTATTACCCTTCCGGCCGCTGCAGGTATCTCGGCAATCACCGTTTCCATCCTCCGCGTCGTCTTCGGCTAAGCCCACAAAAGCACGCCACTTTTACCCCGGCGGTCACTTTCTAGTGACCACCGGGGTATTTTTACGTCTGGCGCTATCCAAGTAAGTTTGGCGCTATCCAAGTAACAAGTAATCTGAGGCCTACAGAATTTCGGCGTATCCTATAGGCCACCATGACTGCCCCAAGAAAACCTTTTACTCGCGCAGATAAATCCATTCGGGAATCAAGCTCCGACATCGAGATTCAACATCTCGGCCTTGTCGACTACGAAGAGACCTGGCACCTACAGGCAGACCTTGCTGCCAAGCGTGCGAAAGACCTAATTCCAGATCAGGTTCTCGTGCTTGAGCACCCGAGTCTTTACACAGCAGGAAAGCGCACCCAGCCGGAGGACCGTCCTACCAATGGGTTGCCGGTCGTCGATGTCGACCGCGGTGGCCGCATCACCTGGCACGGCCCGGGCCAGCTTGTGATGTATCCCATCATCAAGCTCGCTCAGCCGGTCGATGTGGTGGACTACGTCCGCAGACTGGAAGAAGCCCTCATTCAAACCGTTCGCCGAGCCGGCATCGCGGCTGCTGGCCGCATCGATGGCCGCTCGGGGGTATGGGTTCCCGCATCAAACGGACTGAGCGACCGAAAGATTGCGGCACTGGGAATCCGCGTGACCCATGGTGTAACCATGCACGGACTCAGTCTGAACTGCGACAACTCTATGGAGTTCTACAACTACATCATCCCGTGTGGCATCTCCGATGCTGGAGTGACCGCCCTATCCCGGGAGCTTGACCGAAATGTTAGCGTGTCAGAGATGACAGAGCCGCTTCTGGCAGATTTGCAAGATGCTTTGGAAGGCCGTTTGACCGTTGCCGACCATTCCTTCGGCTCCGCGCCCGACCCCACGAAGGACCTGCCACACCGGGTGAAGCACAACTCCACCACCGGCATATTCGAGTACTCATCAACAAAAGAGTAGGATGAAACTGTGACTGTTAAGCCAGAAGGACGTAAGTTACTGCGCGTCGAGGCACGAAATGCCGAGACCCCTATCGAGAACAAGCCCCGGTGGATTCGCAACCAGGTTCGTCCGGGCCCCAGCTACAAGGACATGAAAAACCGTGTCTCGGGTGCCTCTTTGCACACGGTCTGTCAGGAGGCTGGCTGCCCGAACATTCACGAATGTTGGGAAGACCGCGAGGCCACCTTCCTCATCGGCGGCGATAAGTGCACCCGCCGCTGCGACTTCTGCCAGATTAACTCAGCCAAGCCCGACCCATTGGATAAGGATGAGCCGCGTCGTGTTGCGGAATCCGTCCGCGAGATGGGTCTTCGTTACGCCACTATCACCGGTGTCGCCCGCGACGATCTGCCCGACGGTGCATCCTGGCTCTACGCTGAGACCTGCCGCCAGATCCACGAACTCAACCCGAATACCGGAGTCGAGCTCCTTGTCGATGACTTCCGTGGCGACGAATCTGCAGCACAGCAGGTCTTCGATGCCAAGCCTGAGGTTTTCGCCCACAACGTGGAGACGGTGCCTCGTATCTTCAAGCGCATCCGCCCCGCATTCCGCTACGAGCGTTCCTTGGAACTCATCACTCGCGCTCGCGAAGCTGGACTGGTTACCAAGTCCAACCTCATCCTGGGCATGGGCGAAACCTATGACGAGATCATCTCCGCTATGCAGGATTTGCACGATGCCGGCTGCGATATTCTGACGATTACTCAATACCTCCGCCCCACTCCACTGCACCATCCAATTGAACGTTGGGTTAAGCCGGAGGAGTTCGTCAAGCTCTCCAAGACCGCTGAAGAGATGGGCTTTGCCGGCGTCATGTCCGGCCCGCTGGTCCGCTCTTCCTACCGCGCTGGACGGCTCTACGCCCGCGCACTGGCGCACCGCGGTCAGGAACTGCCGGCGCATCTGTCCGCGCTTGCCGACGACAACGACAACAACCTCGCGCTTCAGGAAGCCTCGACGCTGCTCGACCGCTATGGCGCATCGGAGGATACGCCAGTCACTTCGGCTATTCCGGCTTCCTAGAGGCTGACGGCCGCAGCGCCGTCGTAAAGCGAAACGGCGCTACGGCGCGGTCTATTGCCTAAAACTACATCGCATGCCCTAAAGTTGGTGATTATGGCGACCAATGATGCGAAAGAAATGAAGAAGGCGAACCGCGCCGCCAAGCGCGCTCAGCGTAAGCAGACTCGTAGCCAGATGTGGCAGGCGTTTAAGCTGCAGCGCTCGCGGGACAACAAGCTCGTGCCTTACATGGCGCTGGGCTTCTTCGGTCCAATTATCCTGCTGTTACTGCTTGGTCTGCTCATTGGTGGAGTCTGGCCCTGGGTTCTGACGATTATTGGTATCTCGATCGGCTTTATGGTCGCGATGTACATCTTCTCTAAGCGTCTTGAGGCGTCCTTCTACACAGAGGCGGAAGGCCAGGCCGGCGCTGCGGCGTGGACGCTGGACAATATGCGTCAGGGCGTTGGCTATGTCTGGCACGTCAAGACCGGTGTTGTCGCTAATCAGCACATGGATGCTGTTCACCGTGTTATTGGTAACGCCGGTGTTGTGCTGGTCGGTGAAGGTGATCCGAACCGCGTCAAGCAGATGATTGCTCGTGAAAAGAAGTCGCTGGCACGCATTGCGGGCGAAGCTCCGATTTACGACATGATTGCTGGTAGCGACGAGGGCCAGGTCCCGCCGAAGAAGCTGCAGCGCGAACTCATGCGTTTGCCGCGCAACCTGAATAAGGATCAGGCTAACGCTCTGAATGAGCGCATCCAGTCGATGGACCGTATTCGCGATGCGCGCGCGAACATGCCCAAGGGTCCAATGCCGAAGGGCGCTAACCCACAGGCCGGCATGAACCGTCGTGCGCGCCGTGCCGCCAATCGCGGCAAGAAGCACTAGAGGTTTTAGCTAGGTTTCACCAGGGTCGGTTGCTCGGGCAACCCACCGAGGGGCAATCTAGGTTGAAGCAGAAAAAAGGGGCTTTCGGGCCCCCTTTTTTTGTGCTTTAAAGCTTTAAAACGATGCCTAAAGCCATGTCTTCACACACAGTTATTGATGTCTTGTTGAAGTGATTGCTCTCACTTATCACGCTGTCAGCAAAGGTCGTATCCTTGCTGGAAACAATGCTTAATGAAGATTACTGCTAGTTGTGCCACCATGGGATATGTGCAACTCTTGGCTGAAAATGAACTCTTAGCGCTTCTAGTGATTTTGTTTCTTGGCCTGGCAATTGGCCAGATCAAGATCTTCGGCTTCAAGCTTGGCGTGGCTGCCGTCCTCTTCGTCGGCCTTATCCTCGCGACTATTGAGCCGGAAATTCAAATCTCCCCGTTGATTTACATCGTGGGCCTGGCATTATTCGTCTACACCATCGGGTTGGAGGCGGGCCCCGAGTTCTTCAGCTCGTTACGCTCGCGCGGTATCAAGCACAACCTGTTCGGCATTGGTGTGCTCGCAGTTGTCACTATCGAGTCTTTCTTGCTGATCAAGTTTTTGCCTATCGACCCGGTGGAGGGCGCAGGCGCCTTCACAGGCGCCCTGACCAACACCCCGGCTATGGCCGCAATCGTCGATGCTCTTCCTAGCCTCATTTCGGATAAGGCCGAGCTGGCCGCTGCCCACGATATGCCGGTGATTGGTTACTCTCTGGCCTACCCAATCGGCGTGCTGGCAGTGATTGCTTCTATCGGTATTATGTCGAAGGTCTTCCGCGTCGATCACGACCAGGAAGCTATTGACGCAGGTGTTGCCGCGCTTCCGCTGCATACTCGGGACATCAAGATTCTCAAGGACGACCTGCCTTCCATCACTGACCTTCCGTCGAAGTTCGGTTTGGACATTACGGTTTCACGCATTGAGTACAAGGGCCACCTCTACATTCCATCACCGGGTGACACTGTCTCCGTCGGCGATATTATTTCCGTCGTCGGTACAGAGGAAGAAATTGCTCGTGCCGCCGAGTACCTTGGCGAGCTTATGCCAGGCGATCCGACACACGACGGTCGCCTGGACTTCCGTCGCATCTTCGTCTCTGCATCTGACGTGGTCGGTGTCCCCATTGCGGAACTTCAGACTCGCATGGACGGCATGATCATTACGCGTATTCGCCGCGGCGACCACGACATCGTCGCAGAGCCAAACATGCGCCTAGAGCTTGGTGATCGCGTCCGCGTAGTTGCACCGCCAGAGAAAATCAAGGACGCAACAAAGTTCTTCGGCGACTCTTACAAGAAGCTTTCCGACGTCAACCTCTTGCCCCTCACCCTTGGGCTTACGCTGGGTGTCTTGGTGGGTCTCATCAAGATTCCGCTTCCGGGCGGCAGCTCGCTCGCCCTGGGGTCCGCTGGTGGTCCACTGGTTGTGGCGCTGATTCTGGGTGCTGTCGGTCGCACTGGCCCGTTGGTTTGGCCTATCCCCTACTCGGCCAACCTGGCGTTCCGCACCATGGGTCTAGCACTGTTCCTGGCTGGTATCGGCACCACTGCCGGTAAGGGATTCCAGGCTGCGTTGTCTGACCCGGCATCACTGACAGTTCTGGGTCTTGCCGCCATCATCGCGTTTAGCTCCGCACTGTTGACCCTCATTGTCGGTCACCGTGTGCTGAAGATTCCATTCGGCCAAACTGCGGGTATCCTCTCGGGCTTGCAGACTCACCCGGCAGTGCTCTCATACGTCAACGACCAGGCCAAGAACGAGTTGCCGGCAATGGGATACACAACGGTGTATCCAATGGCCATGATCATGAAGATTATTCTCGCCCAGGTCCTGGTCGTGTTGGTGCTATAGCGCTAACCCAAAATGACGGCCGTGCCAGTGGCACGGTCGTGCATGCCGCGCATATCCGAGTCGGTGATTGCTGGCGGCAGCAAGAAAAGAGTAAGCAAGCTGCGGAAGAAGGCACGAACAAAGCCAACTCGCTCGCTGGGCTTGTCCACGCGAGCGACACCCATCTTCATCATCCACTGGCCCGGAGTGCGGGCGAACAGCCAAACCGACACCGTGCCAATAATGAGGAAGACAACTGGCGAATAGGTCGCAAGGAATGACTGCCAGGCGATAAACGAATCTCCGAACTGGTCAATCTGCGCCTCGCTCGGGCCGAAGAACATCGAAAAAGCGCCGGCAATCATCAAGGAAATAATCCAGTCAATGAGAATGCCGCCGACGCGACGCATCAACGTCGCTTGCGATCCTGGGCCATCGGGGGCAAGACCCAATGCCTGGCCGGGATAGTCCGAGAGCTTGTCCGGATTATCGAACTCTCCCGGAATCTGAGGGCCATCTAGCCAACTGTGCTTTTCTTCCATGGGTTCATAGTCTAGTGCAGCAATCCGGCTATCAAATCACGGGCTGGGACAGCCATTCAGCGCGTGCGGGGGTAATCCGGGGGCGATGTTGCGTCGCCTTTTCCATTTTCTTATCAGCATGGGAGCTAAAGGCTCGTCGTAAAGCGTGTGTGACATGAATGCGCAGTATATTGCCGTGTTTCCATAAACAGATAATCCGCTCCCTATTTGCGTAACCCATTCCGTATTGGCGAATTCCTCACGCGCCATGCCAGAAATTCGTGGTTCTAATTCCAGAATGAATGCGTGGTTCGTTAAGCTTGAAGGCGTCAACCGGCCAGTCCTTGACAGCGCGGCAGGTGCACGAAACAGCGTGCAAGAATTCCCTGCTGCGTACTAAACAAGGCCAACTAAGGAGACCGCACATGTCCTTCAAAACTCCCGAGGAAGTAGTCGCGTATATCAAGGAAGAGGGCGTCGAGTTCGTAGACGTCCGCTTCACGGATGTTCCCGGCATCGAGCAGCACTTCACCATCCCGGCATCCGCATTTGACGAGGACGCGATGGCCGAAGGCCTGGCATTCGACGGTTCCTCGATTCGTGGTTTCACTTCCATCGACGAGTCCGACATGGCACTGCTGCCCGACCTGAGCACCGCGCGCATTGACCCGTTCCGCAAGGCAAAGACTCTGAACGTAAAGTTCTTCGTCCACGATCCGTTTACCCTCGAGCCGTTCTCCCGCGACCCACGTAACGTCGCGAAGAAGGCGGAGGAATACCTCATCTCTACCGGCATCGCCGACACCTGCTTCTTCGGCGCTGAGGCGGAGTTTTACATCTTCGACAACGTCAAGTTCGAGACCGACACCAACCGCGGCTTCTACGAAGTTGATTCCATCGAAGGCTGGTGGAACCGCGGCAAGGACCAGAACCCGGACGGCTCTGCAAACCTGGGTTACAAGACCCGTCTGAAGGGCGGCTACTTCCCTACCGCTCCGTACGACCACTACCAGGACCTCCGCGACAAGATGTGCCTGAAGCTCGCTGACGCCGGCTTCGACCTGGAGCGCGCCCACCACGAGGTCGGCACCGGTGGTCAGCAGGAGATCAACTACAAGTTCAACACGATGTTGCACGCTGCAGACGACCTGCAGACCTTCAAGTACATCATCAAGAACACCGCCTGGGAAGAGGGCAAGTCCGTCACCTTTATGCCGAAGCCGCTGGCTGGCGACAACGGCTCGGGCATGCACGCTCACCAGTCGCTGTGGAAGGACGGCAAGCCGCTGTTCCACGATGAGGCCGGTTACGCAGGCCTGTCGGACATCGCTCGCTGGTACATCGGCGGCATCCTTCACCACGCAGGTGCGGTACTGGCCTTCACCAACCCGACCCTGAACTCCTACCACCGCCTGGTCAAGGGCTTCGAGGCTCCGATCAACCTGGTCTACTCGCAGCGCAATCGCTCTGCCGCTGTTCGCATTCCGATCACCGGCTCCAACCCGAAGGCAAAGCGCATCGAGTTCCGCGCCCCGGACCCGTCGGGCAACCCGTACCTTGGCTTCGCTGCCATGATGATGGCCGGACTGGACGGCGTGAAGAACCGCATCGAGCCGCACGCTCCGGTCGACAAGGACCTCTACGAGCTCCCGCCGGAGGAAGCCGCCGACATCCCACAGGCTCCGACCTCTCTCGAGGCCGCGCTCGAGGCCCTGCGCAACGACCACGAGTTCCTGCTCGAGGGCGATGTCTTCACCGAGGACCTCATCCAGACCTACATCGACTACAAGTACGAAAACGAGATCGAACCGGTTCGCCTGCGCCCGACTCCGCAGGAATACGAAATGTACTACGACTGCTAAAGTTTTCGCTTCACGACGGCCACAGCAAGCACCCCCCCCATTGCTCCTAGTGGCCGCCTAGCTGCTTGAAGTCAATAGCCAAAACCGTCTGACCACAGTAAATGTGGCCAGGCGGTTTTTCGTTGCGGCCATGCTGACTGCGGGCGCCTGGGCCCGCATACGCGCGCGTATGTGAGCACGAATTTGTGCGCGGTTCCGGGCCACTCCCCTGAACAGGGTCATACACCACCACAAAAGGGCCGCGACCCCTGCACGAGTAGAGTTGCACACTCTCCGCCCCAGTCTTATCGATGCAATATTCACTTGTCGATGCGCTATAGCGTGGCCATAAGTGAACAGCGCATCGACAAGTGACAGGGTGGGGAGGATACCGTGCGCATAAGTGCCGGACAGCCGTCGACAAGTGAAGGAAAATCATCGATAAGTGCCAGAAAAGTGGCCATAAGTGCGAGGGTGGCGCTAGGGACAACACGAGGGACGGATGCGAGGGACACCGCAAGGGGGCGGACACCAAGAGCGGATGGGGCATGCTGCGAAGGTAGGACGCCAGGCAATCACGCCCGTTGAACCAGAAATGTGTCGCAACTTAATGACATGTGACAAAGTTCATAAACATTGATGCGTGGGAGGATAATTCACTCATCTGTAATCGTTCTCAAAAAGTATCAATTGTGCATGTCGAAGTAGTTATTACGGGCAACTTATTGACGGAAATTGGGCTCTGTCGCTGTGACCGTCGTAAAGCAGAAATGGCGTGCTGAAAACTACGTAAACGCCCCCTACGCTGTGGTTTTTCCGTATGGTGGTACGACATACCCCTCGGAAATGGCGCCTCGAGAGCCCGCGCCGAGGCGTTTTGATTGATTCTGGAGAGCATGCATCTGGAATAACTTAAGCCCAGCCGCCGCATAGGGTGGCCGATGAACATTAAGAAGGATTTGAGCATTCTTGACTAACGAAAACGCTGCCAACCCAGAAAACTCAACTCGCATTGATTTTCTCTACCTCAGCGAACCTGACATGGTTGAAGCTGGTGTCACGGATTTCGCCAAGTGTGTTGAGACCATGGAAGAAACCCTGATTCTGCTGGCCGACGGCGACTACCGGATGGCCGGCGCTTCCGCTAACTCCCACGGTGCCCAGATCAACTTCCCGGATAACCCAATCCATGAGGGTATGCCGGCAAATGGCCCTGACCGTCGTTTCATGGCAATGCCCGCTTACCTCGGTGGTCGCTTCAACGGCGCAGGTGTGAAGTGGTACGGCTCCAATGCCGATAACCGCCAGAACGACCTGCCACGTTCGATCCACCTGTTCATTCTCAACGATGCAATTACGGGTGCCCCGAAGGCTGTCATGTCGGCAAACCTCCTGTCGGCCTACCGCACTGGCGCTGTTCCGGGTGTCGGCGTCAAGCACCTGGCCGTCGAAGACGCCGAGGTCGTTGGCATCATTGGCCCGGGTGTTATGAGCCGCACCATTCTCGGCTCCGCTATGTCGCAGCGTCCGAGCATTAAGAAGGTTAAGGTCAAGGGCCGCTCCCAGGCTTCGACCCAGAAGGCTGTGGATTGGATTAAGAACGAGTTCCCGCAGCTGGAAGAGGTCCGTATCGTCGAGACCGAAGAAGAGGCCATCCGCGACTCCGACATCCTCATCGCCGGCACCTCGACTTCCTCCGATGGCCCGTCCGGTTTCCCGTACTTCAAGAAGGAGTATCTGAAGCCCGGCGCGCTGCTGCTCATGCCGGCCGCTGCACGCCTCGACGACGACTTCGTGCGTTCCGACGACTGCAACCTCGTCGTTGACTACACCGGCCTGTACGAAGAGTGGTTCAACGAGAACGGCCCAGACGTGACCTATGAGCGCTTGCTCGGTATTCCGGGTAACCGCTGGTGGGACATGAAGGAAGAGGGCACTCTTCCCGCCGAGAAGCTTGTCAACATTGGCGATATCGCTTCCGGTAAGGCCCCGGGTCGCCAGAACGACGAGGAAATCTTCTGCTACTCCATCGGAGGCATGCCAGTCGAGGACGTCGCCTGGGCCACCGATGTCTACGACAACGCCCTGGCAAAGGGCATCGGCACCAAGCTGAACCTGTGGGATGTTCCGCTGCTGAAGTAGTAGTGACCAGTAATTTCAACACCACGATTAGTAAGCTCAACAAGCTAGACGCGAAGTAGGCGAGTTTTACCAATGGGTAAGTTCAAACCCAGCAGTGACCAGACAACTCCGGAAGGAATCCAACGATACATCCGGGACAATGACATTCGCTGGGTAGACGTCCAGTTCACCGACGTTCCCGGCATCGAACAGCACCTAACCGTTCCGGTATCCGAGTTTGATGAGGACTCAGCCTACGAGGGCCTCGCCTTCGACGGATCGTCCATTGCGGGTTACACCTCGGTGGATAACTCCGACATGATGCTGCTGCCCGACCTGGACACGGCTTTCATCGACCCGTTCCGTAAGTCGAAGACGCTGAACATGAAGTTCTTCGTCCATGACCCGCACACCCGCGAGCCGTTTAGTCGCGACCCGCGCAATATTGCCCGTAAGGCCGAGAACTACCTGAACGAACTGGGCTTCGCCGATACCTGTAATTTTGGCGCTGAGGCAGAGTTCTACATCTTCGACTCCGTCCGCTACGACTCCAGTTCAAACAAGTCATTCCACGAGGTGGACTCGGTTGAGGGCTGGTGGAACTCCGGTGTGAAGGTAAACCCGGACGGATCGCGCAACCTCGGCCACAAGGTGCGCACCAAGGGCGGCTACTTCCCTACTGCTCCGTATGACCACATGCAGGATCTCCGTGACGAAATCGGCGAGCACCTGCAGGATGTTGGCTTCCATGTTGAGCGCTCCCACCACGAGATGGGCTCCGGCGGTCAGCAGGAGATTAACTATCGTTTCAATACCCTGCTGCACGCCGCCGATGACATGCAGACTTTCAAGTACGTGGTGAAGAACACCGCCAAGTTCAACCAGAAGTCCGCTACCTTCATGCCGAAGCCGTTGGCCGGCGATGGCGGCTCTGGTATGCACATCCACCAGTCACTGTGGAAGGATGGCAAGCCACTATTCCACGATGAAAACGGTTACGGCGGCCTGTCCGACATGGCGCGCTACTACATTGGCGGCATCCTGAAGCACGCCGGTGCAGTCCTGGCTTTCACCAACCCGACGATGAACAGCTACCACCGCCTGGTTCCGGGATTCGAGGCTCCCGTCAACTTGGTCTACAGCCAGGAGAACCGCTCGGCCGCCATCCGAATCCCGATTACCGGCGCAAACCCGAAGGCCAAGCGCATCGAGTTCCGCGCTCCGGACCCGTCGGGCAACCCGTACTTGGCTTTCACCGCCGCAATGATGGCTGGTCTCGACGGCATCAAGAACCGCATCGAGCCTGGCAAGCCGATTGACAAGGACCTCTACGAGCTGCCACCAGAGGAACTCAAGGACGTCCCTACCGTCCCGCATTCGCTGGAGGGTGCGCTGAAGGCGCTGGAGGAGGACCACGAGTTCCTGCTCGCCGGCGATGTCTTCACACAGGATCTCATCGACGCGCATATCCGCTACAAGTTCGATCAGGAGATTATGCCGGCACGTCTGCGCCCGACGACGCAGGAGTTCGAGCTCTACTACGACTGCTAGCACTCGCCCAGTCAAGCTCGCTTGACGACGCCCACACCGCTACCCCACCTAACCGTCTTGGGGTAGCGGTGTTTTTAGCTGGGACATGCTGTTTTAGTCGACACATTTAGTAGAGCTAGCACCACTGCGAACTAAACGGATTGGGGCTACCCTTGATTGTTATGAACAACATGTCACTGACCCGTTCCACCAATAACAAAATGGTTGCAGGTGTGCTCGGTGGATTCGCTGAGTATTTCAACTGGGATGCGACTTTGCTGCGCGTTATATTTGTCGCGTCTTTCCTGATGCCTGGTCCGCAGTTTCTTCTCTACCTCGCAGCATGGATTATCATGCCGAAGGAAACTTACGTATAAGCGCGGTCGACCGAAAAATGCCTAAATAGCCATACCTTGGAGTTTTTATCTGATGAGCGACGCCGCTCCCGAAAAGTCCACCAAGAAAATTTACCGCTCGCGTAATGACCGCCTCCTCGGTGGCGTCCTCGCAGGAATCGCGGAAAGCCAAGGCTGGGATATCACTTTCACACGAATGGTCTACATCATCCTTCCCTGCGTTGGATCGATGATTGGCTGGAAGATTGGCGCTGGATTCCTAGCTCTTTACCTCTTAGCCTGGTTCGTCCTGCCAGATGGCGAGTACACGCTTGACGACGATGCCCGCGGCTCCAACCACGCAGAGAAAGAAAATAAGCAATAAACGTCAAGCTTAATAAGATTGATACCTTTCCGTTACTCGCAACGCCCTCACCAGCACTATTCCAATTTCGCAATCACGCAAATTCGGTAACAAATAGAGCATAGAGTGCACAGACTCGCGCCATTTGACTTGCACAGGCCCCAGAATTACCTAGTGTTCTTTCTGTACGGCTTTGAAGCCACACCATCTTCGAATGTCCGATATTCAAAAGAATTGTCAATTTCTCTTTGAATTTAATTCGGACAAATAGTGGAAGATGCCAATAATTGAATAGGTAACTTAGTTAGCTCTCAAGAAAGTGGTTTTGAAATGCAGAACAAGAAGACGACCCGTATCGCTACCGCAATCGTCGGCTCCGCCGCCCTACTCGGCGGCCTGGCTGCATGTTCTTCCGATGATGCACAGGATGCTGCTAACAACGCCAAGGATCAGGCTGGCCAGGTAGCAACCGACGCCACTGATAAGGCTGGCGACGCTATGGACGGCGCTAAGGACAAGGCCGGCGAGGCTGCTGATGGCGCTAAGGACAAGGCTGGCGAGGCTGCTGATGGCGCTAAGGACAAGGCCGGCGAGGCTATGAACGGTCTGGGTCTGGGCGACGCTGCTGGCGAGGATGTGGCAGAGGCTGACCTGCCTGAGTCCATCACCGAGGCAGCTTCTTCCTTCACCTCCCCGTACGATTCTGAGGCTGGCGAGTTCAAGTCCGCTAAGAAGGTCGGCGACGCAGTTGCCGCTGAATACGAGAACGTCACCTTCGTTGAGTCCCCGGAGACCAACGGTGCACAGCCGCTGATTGGTAAGATTCGCGAGACCTGGGTTGCCAACGGCGCACTGGAAAACGAGATTGGTCTGCCGACCGCTCCGGAGTCCGAGATTGAAAACGGCTGGGAGCAGCCGTTCACTAAGGACACCATGAAGTGGACCTCTGAGGACGGCCAGAACTACTCCGACTCCTACGAGAACAAGTAGTTCTACACGAACCGAAAGATTTTGAGCGTGCCGGGTGGCACGCTCTTTTCTTTCCCCCTAGCTAGTTAAATCCCCCTTTCCCCTAGCCAAAAACGCCAGAGGCACCGCGCCGATGTGCGCCAACAATGTTGATATCGACAATCCCCACGGCAGCCATTGATGCAAAGACCGTGGTGGGGCCTACGAACTTAAAACCAGCTTTCTTCAATGCCTTGGCAAGCGCCTTGGACTCCTCGGAGTAGCTGGGCACCTCTTCGATTGAACGTGGCTCGGGAGACTTCTCCGGTTTAAACGACCACATCAACTCGGCTAAGCCGCCGTTTTCACGCAGAGCAATCGTCGCCGCGGCGTTATTGATTACCGCGGTAATCTTCCTGTGATTCCGAATGATTCGTTCATCATTCATCAATCTTTCGACATCTTCGTCATCGAAATCAGCAACCGCATCGGGGTCGAAGTTCGCGAAGGCTTCCTGAAACGCGGGCCGCTTCTTCAGCACTGTCTCCCACGACAACCCCGCCTGAAATACCTCCAGGCTGAGCCGTTCGAATAGTCCTTGCTCATCGCGCACCGGCATCCCCCACTCGGTGTCGTAGTACTCTCTCAGCAGCTCACTGTGAGCAGCCCATGCCGGTCGAGCCAATCCATCCTCACCGATGATGAGCCCATTGTTTTCCGTGTAGTCCGATCCAATTTTCATCAGTCTTTCCAATCCCCCAATTCCGGTTTGACTTAGCTGAGCACCGCAGCTCTTAATTCTTATGCTTGTGTTGACGCCCAACCAGAGCGCCATACACCAGATCCAGCGTCGGCGTTTCCACTTTCGCCTTCTGCCCCATCCGGCGGATTGCGCCAATCTGGGCATCGAGCTCATTGGTAAGTCCCGCGGTGTAGTCGCGCTGCATCGACGAGGTGTTGTCGTACCCTTGAGCATCAGTAAAGGCCAAGGTCCGCGACACGATGTCCTCTGGCAGCGCAACGCCGCAGGCTCGACCGACTGCCTCGGTTTCTTCAAACATCCGCGTCAAGCTGTCGCGCATTTCCGAACGCAAGTAACCAATCGGACTATCAGCCAGGGCACCTAGGGCACCGAGGTTAGCCACGAACATCGCTTTTGCCCAGATATCGACCCAGATATCCGGGAGCTGTTCGCCACCGAGCCCAGCCATGTGCAATGCCTCGATAACTGCCCCGACCAGGTCATTAGTGGAGTCATCGAATGTGCCGATGTTCAGGCTCATCGGTCCTGGTCGGAAGGTGACTTCTGCCGGGCCAGTGTGGATAAAGAAACCGCGGATAACACCCGGGAACACCTTGTCCTCACCGAACCGCCCCGCTGCCAAATAAGGGATTTCCACCGAGTTATGGGTGGTCACCACTGCTGCACCAGCCGGAACTTGCGGGAAAGGATCGTTGCCCGGCAGCGCCTTGGTTGCCGCAATCACAACATCGACGTCGACGCCATCGGCAGTGAGTTCACCCCAATTGTCGGCTGCTTTGACGGGGATAATGCTGCGTTCCCCGTGCTCGTCGATAAGCGTGAGCCCCACCTCACGAAGACGTGTCAGAGTCTCGCCGCGGGCGAGAAAGACGACATCATAACCCGCTTGCACGAGGCGACCGCCAAACCAGCCGCCGACAGCTCCTACACCTAAAACTCCAATCCTCATAGCTGCCACCTTACGGCTTCCGCACTGAGCGCGAAATAGGTTGCATGCGGTTGTCCACAGGCAATCCAGGCTATCCCCAAATGTGAAATTTGAGCTTGAATTACTACCTTGTCAAAACTATGTAAAGCGGAGTAGGGTCGAAGTTAATAGATATCAACCCAGGGTTGTTACTCTTTTGAGGCAAGACCTGAGGCCCACAGTTTGTGGCGCCTCGGGTCTTTTTGCGTTTAACGGCCCTGCTTACTGTGAAGGAAGGTCACGATGGGGTCGTCAAAAGATTCCAGCGCGAGGGCAATAGTTGAAAACCTCGGTGGACCCGGAAACATCACAAGCATGACGCACTGTGCGACGCGTCTGCGTTTTGAACTCGGTGATGTCTCCAAGATCAACGAGGACAAGATTGACAAGGTGCCGGGCGTACTCGGTGTCGTTCACCAGGGCGATAACCGCTACCAGGTCATCTGTGGCGGTGGTGTCGAATCGATGTACACGGCCATTAAGCATCTACCGGAAATGAAGGGCGCCGGCGCAGTCGCCACTAAGTCCGACGCAGACGTTAAGGCAGAAGCTCGCTCGAAGGCACGCGGCAAGTACTCCTGGTTGGACAACTTCTTCGAGTACCTCTCCGATTCGTTCCGCCCAATCCTGGGCGTGCTGTTGGGCGCATCGCTGATTATCGCTATTGCCGCGGTTCTCGACGGTCTGAACATCGTCGACTTCCGCGCTGAGGATAAGTCCGCTACTTGGATCTTTGTTGACGCCATGTGGCGCAGCGTCTTCTACTTCCTGCCGATCATGGTCGCCTACAACGCAGCGAAGAAGCTGCGGGTAGATCCATGGCTGGGCGCAGCCATCATGGCTGCCCTAATGACGCCGGAGTTTATGAGTCTGCAGGATACCGATCGCTTCTCGGACACCATCAAGACAGTCAACGAGGAACTCGGTACCGAAACTTTCACCGCCAACATCTTCGGCCTGCCAATGCAGCTCAATGACTACGGCGGACAGGTCTTTGTACCGCTGATCATGGTCGCCATTCTGGCAGTGGTCTACCACGGGTTGAAGAAAATCTTCCCGGAGAATGTCCAGATGGTCTTCGTACCGTTTATCTCCATGCTGATCATGATTCCGCTGACGGCTTTCCTCATTGGCCCGCTGGGTATCTGGCTGGGTAACGGAATTGGCTCCGGCCTTGCATGGATGAACTCGAACGCACCGTTTGTGTTCGCAATTCTCATCCCGATGCTCTACCCGTTCCTGGTACCGCTGGGTCTGCACTGGCCGCTGAATGCCTTGATGCTGGTCAATATCCAGACTCTCGGCTACGACTTCATCCAAGGCCCGATGGGTGCCTGGAACTTCGCCTGCTTCGGTGCAACTGCCGGTGTGCTGGTTCTTTCCATGCGCGACCGCGACACACAGATGCGCCAGACGGCAACCGGTGCACTCGCCGCAGGTCTCTTCGGTGGTATCTCCGAGCCGTCCCTCTACGGTATTCACCTGCGCTTCAAGCGGATTTACCCGCGCATGCTGCTCGGCTGTTTCGCCGGCGGTCTGACTATCGCCATCCTGTCGGCTCCGTTCGGTGGTGTGACAACCAACGCCTTCGTCTTCACCTCCCTCATCACCACTGTCGTGTTCAAACCGATGTGGGTCTACCTGATTTCCGTCGCCGTGGCATTCTTCGTCGCCATGTTCGCCATCATTCTCACCGACTACCGCACGCCGGAAGAGAAGGCTGAGGCCGAGGCCGCACGCGCCGCAGAGCTTGACGACGAACCCAGCGACGCCACCCCACACGCTGCCACCAGTGGCTCCGATTCGGCTCCAGCTGAGGCTTCCGGTGACGCTGGTACCAACGCCGAGGCTGCCGCACCGGCTGCTGCGGCAGCTGGCGCCGGTGGTGTCGCAACTGCCGTTGATACCAAGCCTGTACAGGTGCAGGCCCCGGTTGCCGGTGAGGTTGTCAGCCTTGCTGAGGCCGGCGACGCGGTCTTTGCCTCCGGTGCTCTCGGTGACGGTGTCGGTATCAAGCCGACCAGTTCTACCGTGGTCGCACCCGTATCGGGCACGTTGATGACTGTGGCAAAGACCGGTCACGCCTTCGGTATTAAGACCGATGACGGTGTAGAGGTACTCGTCCACGTCGGTATCGACACGGTCAAGATGGCCGGTGAAGGCTTCGATGTCCAGGTTTCCAAGAAGCAGCACGTCGAGGCCGGCGATGTTCTTGCCGAAGTCGATTTCGACAAGGTCAAGGAAGCTGGCTACCCAACCACGACACTGATGACCATCACCAATACCAAGAAGCTGACCAAGGTTTCCCCGGTCACCGGCATCTCCGTCCAAGCCGGCGACATGGTCATCGAAGTTCAGCCATAATTGATTTCTAGAAGGCATACCGGCCTGAAATCCCTCAACTTATGGAGGAGTTCACGGTTACCGACATGGAAATCCTGAGAGTATTCAATAACAACGTGGTCCTGGCCAAGGACGCGACCGGCGAGAAAATCATCACCGGCCGCGGCATTGGCTTCAAGGCCCGCCCGGGGCAGCCGGTTGATTCGAGCAAAGTTGTTCGCATCTTTGTCCCAGCGGAAGGCCGTGATCCGGACCATATTGCCACGATGCTCACAGAAATTCCGCTGGCTCACATGACTCTTGTGACCGATGCGGTAACCGCAGCCGGCCTGCCGGAATCGATGACGAAGAACGCTTCCCTCCTTGTGGCGTTAGCCGATCACATTGGTTTCGCCATCATGAGGGCAGCTAACGGGCAGCGAGCAGATTACCCGCTGCTCGCGGAAGTCAGCCAACTTTATAGTGAAGAATACGCGCAGGCGCAGGCGATTTTGTCGCATATCAATCGCGCTCTCAATGACCGTCGTATAGCGCCATTACCCCGCTCAGAAGCGGTGGCGATTACGTTACACCTAGTCAATGCTGGTTTTTCTACGGGTGATTTGAGCTTCACCTACACCATGACGGGCGTCCTGCAGCAGCTGCTCACAATCATTGAAAGTGATTTTGGCATCACGCTGGAGCCAGAGACTGTCAATGTGGGGCGCTTCATCACACACCTGCGCTACCTGTTCGTCCGGATTGCCAAGCATGAGCAGTTGAAAGATCACTCCTCCGCTATTGGCCAGGCCATCCGTGACTCCGCCCCAGAGGCGTTTCGCTGCGCACAGCGTATCTCCGCAGTCATTGAACTGCGTCTGGGGTCGGGGTTGACGGAAGACGAAGTTTCCTACCTCACCCTGCACATTGCACGCATTGTGCAGGCAGCGGCTGTATCTCCCACCGCCTCCAGGGTTTCCCGGAGCGTGCGCGACGTTGATGCTAAGCAAGCACCAGCGGGCGGCGCACCCGCGGTGGGATGTACAGGCACTGTGCCTGAGTCAGAAAATTTCACATATTCGACCCGAAAGGATTCAACCATGATTACTCGTACCGCTACCATCGGTTCCTCCGTAGGCCTGCACGCTCGCCCGGCTTCCCTGTTCACTCAGGCTGCTGCTGAGTACGACTACGACATTGTCATTTCCCTTGACGACGAAGAGGCCGATGCCGCCTCGATCCTGGAGGTCATGACCCTCGGCGCTAAGCACGGCGACGAAGTCACGCTGAGCTGCGAGGACGACTCCGCAGCTGCAGCTCTGGACGAGCTTGCAGCCATGCTCGAGCGCGACCTGGATGCCGAGTAAGCCCAGCTAAAACACTCCTGGATAACACCACGGCACACCACGACCGACGAGTATCCCCGCAGAGGTCCCGAAAAGGAGATCGGAAGCAATGAACGAGCAGCACACTGTCATCTATGGCATCGGTGTCTCGACCGGTACGGCCAGCGCTGAAGTAGTAAAGGTACTCCCCGCCCCGGGAGTTGATACTCAAGAACCGTCGTCGACCGATCCCGTCGCCGATGGTGAGCGCGTCCGCGCGGCGATGGCCAACGTCGCAGAGTCGCTGAAGAAGCAGGCTGAGCACTCCAGCCCGCAGGCACGCCCGATTCTGGAGGCCACTGCGCAACTGGCTTCCGATAGGGCGCTCGCCAGGGCCGTGGTGAAGAAACTCAAGGCAGGCTCCGGCATCACCCAGGCCGTTCACGATGCCGTTGAGGACTACGCGCAGCTCCTAACCAGTCTCGGTGGCTACATGGCTGAACGTGTCACCGACCTCTACGATGTTCGCGACCGCACAATTTGCGAGCTGCGTGGCCTGCCAAAACCGGGCGTCCCGGATGTTTCCACCCCAACTATCCTGCTTGCCGACGATCTCGCGCCCGCTGAAACCGTGGGTCTTGACCCCGAGTTGGTCGTAGGCATTGCCACCGCTGGAGGCGGGCCGACCAGTCACACGGCTATCCTCGCAGCACAGCTGGGCATTCCAGCCGTCGTTAAGGCGAAGGGCGTCATGGAACTCGAGGCCGGTACCTTCGTCGCCATTGACGGCGGCGCCGGTGAGGTAATTGCGAATCCGACCGCCGATGAGGTCGCCGCGTTGGAAGAGCGTGCTCGACGCCGGGAAGCAGCCCTGGCGCAGTCTGTGGGCGCAGGCAAGACCGCTGATGGGTACCCCGTGAATCTGCTGGCCAACATTGGTACGGCGGAAGATGGTGAGTCTGCAGCAGCGCAGGATAATGAGGGCACCGGCCTGTTCCGTACTGAGTTCCTTTTCCTCGACCGCGACAAGGCTCCGAGTTTGGAGGAACAAACGGAAACCTACACTCGTGTGCTGAAGGCATTCGGTGAGCGACGCGTGGTTGTGCGCACGCTGGATGCGGGTGCGGATAAGCCGCTGAGCTTTGCCGACCTAGGCGAGGAAGAAAACCCGGCGCTGGGTCGCCGCGGACTGCGCCTGTCGCAGGCTCGGGAAGATTTGCTGGATACGCAGCTGGATGCACTCGCCGCTGCGTTTGACGCCACCGGCCGTAAGGCTGACCTGCGGGTTATGGCTCCGATGATCGCAACGGTCGAAGAAACAAAGTGGTTTGCAGACAAGGCACGGGAGCGTGGCCTGCCGAAGGTCGGCATCATGATTGAGGTCCCCGCAGCAGCAATTCGCGCGAAGCAGCTGCTGTCCATTGTGGACTTTGCCTCCATTGGTACTAACGACTTGTCGCAGTACACTATGGCGGCCGACCGTATGCAGGGGGCTCTGGCGGATCTCCTATCGCCATGGCAGCCGGCTGTGCTGCAAATGATTAAGTCCGCATGCAAGGGCGGCAATGCTACCGGCAAGCCCATTAGTGTCTGCGGTGAAGCCGGCGGTGACCCGCTGCTGGCACTGGTCCTGGTGGGACTCGGCGTGAGCTCGCTGTCCATGGCTTCCAAGAAGGTGCCGGCCGTCCGCGCCGCTCTCCGCCTCCACGACCGCGCTACCTGCCAGCAGATGGCAGCATACGCTGTCGATGCCGAAACTGCAGCCGATGCGAAGGCCGCAGTGACCGCGCTGGTGGATCCGAAAGTGAAGGATCTGCTGTAGAGCAGACGGAATTAGTACTAAGCCTGGCGTACACACGCTGTCAGCGTAAACGTGTGCGCCAGGCTCTTTCTCTTTTGTTCGCTGCCCCATCACAGGCAGCAAACTTTCTGGGAAATTTCTTGATTTTCCCTCTCTCGAACGCCCCATTAGGATAAATAGAGTGCCTTCGTCGGCACCACCAACGCCGTCGAAGCCCCTTAATAATTCAAATAAAGACGGCTCATACAAGCCGCAACTTAATTCACGCATCAGGCTCCACCCAGCCCGTGAAAATTCACAATTTCACATTAAGAGTGTCAGTTTTCGACATCGTGGCCTTTCATCTACATGGGCACACGAACTGCAATTGCGCTGCTGTAACGGGCGTTTGCGCCACCGCAGCACAGGCAACAACGGCGTCGCCACAGCAGCTTGCAGCATCGCCCTTGACCTTACGGGCGACACTAATTTAGAAAGAACACAATTCTCATGACCAAGTCGAGCGGAGTGGAGTCCCCGAAGTCTTTCGCTTCCATTATCGTTGTTACAGCTCTCATGCTGTTTTCGATGTTCTTCGGCGCGGGCAACCTCATCTTCCCGCCGAAGCTCGGAGTGGATTCCGGTACCAATTTTGGCCCCTCAATCACCGGCTTCCTGCTCACCGGTGTGGCGTTGCCAGTTCTGGCCATCATCGCCATCGCCATTTCAGGCAACAACCTGCGTGACCTAGCGTTTCGCGCAGGCCGCATCTTTTCCTTGGGCTTCCCGGTAATCGCATACCTTTCCATCGGTGCTTTCTACGCTCTGCCGCGTACCGGTGCCGTGTCGTACGAAACCGGTGTCCAGCCGATTTTCGGCAGTGATTCACTGGCCGTCGCTGCGGCCTTCTACTTTGTTTTCTTCGGTATCGCCTTAGCATTGGCGTGGAATCCAAATGAGATTGTGTCCAAACTGGGCAAGATTCTCACTCCGGCTCTGCTGATTCTCTTGGTTGTATTGGTTGGAATGTCGGCATTCAAATTCGATGCCGCTCCAGCTGCGCCAATTGAGAAGTACTCCTCTACCCCATTTGCCTCCGGCCTAGTCGAGGGCTACCTCACCATGGACTCCATCGCCGGCCTGGCATTCGGCATTATTGTCATTTCTGCCCTCCGCGTCAGCGGTGTCCCAGAGGGCAAGCGTATGGTTCGCGGCACAATGATCTCAGGCCTGTTCGCCGGCATTTTGCTGGCCATCATCTACTTGGGTCTGGGCTATGTCGGCCAGGTGCTGCCGAATGCCGCCTCCTTCGATAACGGCTCGGGCATTCTTGCAGAGGCTTCCAAGCTGGCCATGGGCCAGGTCGGACAGATTGTCTTCGGCCTCATCGTTCTGCTCGCATGTATGACCACCGCTGTCGGCCTGATTGCCGCCACCAGCGAGTTCTTCAACCTGCTACTTCCGGGCATCAGTTACAAGGCCTGGGCGATTATCTTCACGGTCATGTCCTTCGTAATGGCAACACAGGGGCTGTCTCAGGTACTGGCGATTGCCGCGCCGATCATCACCTTTATTTACCCGCCGGCTATCACTCTGATTGCACTGACTCTTCTCGACCCGGTCATTTCCTACTCCTTCAAGCTGCATTACACCTACCGCCTGGGCGTCTGGGTTGCCACCATCTGGTCGGGTATCTCAGTACTCTCCGGTTTGGGTGTCGGTGGTTCTGCTTTGGCGGACTTCCTCAGTCTCGTACCTGGTCAGAGCATCGAGTTCGGATGGTTCCTGCCGACTCTGGCAGCGACGGTGATCGGATACGCAATTGACGTCGTCACGCGAAAGCAGCGCGCAAATCGCCCGGCGAGTGTGCTTGCCGACGAGACCGTTGCAGAAGAGGTAGCCGAAAAGGCGTAAAACCACACCCGGTTATTTGCGTTGCATAACGTAAATACCGCACGCTAGAGAAGTAAATTCCATCCGAACAAGGATTGACTATGAGTACCCGAATGCGTTTTACGCAAACGCTCCTTTTCCGCGTTATTGTCGCGATTATTCTGGGCATTGTCTGCAGCTTTTTCTTCCCGGACTGGCTGGCTCGAATTTTTGTCACTTTCAATGGCCTCTTTGGTAACTTCCTGGGCTTCTTTATCCCGGTGCTGATTTTTGCCCTCATCACGCCGGCGATTGCCAGCCTGGGCCGCGGCGCCGGAAAGTGGCTGGGTATTACCACTGCTATCGCCTACGGCTCGACGGTGTTCTCGGGTCTATTGGCCTACGCCGCCACCCAGGGGCTCTACCCTTGGCTGCTCGGCGCTGACCAAGCCGGCGCATCGGTGGATATTGATGAGGGCGCGCTGGAGAGCTTCTTCAATGTGGAGATGCCACCGCCGTTTGACGTCATGACCGCCCTGTTGCTGGCTTTCACGGTCGGTGTGGCGATGACCACCGTGAAGTCGGACTCGCTCTACCGCGGTGCGACGCAGCTGCGCGACGTGATTATGAAGATCATCTCGGCGTTTATCATCCCGCTGCTGCCGATTTACATCTTCGGCATGTTCCTGTCTATGGGCATGAACGGCAACCTGACCACGACGCTGTCGATGTTCTTCAAGGTGCTGCTTCTGGCAGTCATCGGCACCGTGCTCCTGTTGGCAATCCAGTTCTCCATCGCTGGCGCCATCGCTGGCCGTAGCCCGTGGACGTCCCTGAAGAACATGCTGCCGGCTTACGTCACCGCACTCGGCACCTCCTCCTCGGCCGCTACCATTCCGGTGACGTACAAGGCCGCGCTGAAGAATGGTGTCTCGGAGAAGGTCGCTGGCTTTACCGTGCCACTGTGCGCAACCATCCACCTGGCCGGTTCGATGATGAAAATCACGCTGTTCGCATTTGCCGTGATGTTCATGGCGGACAAGCCGCTTTCGCCGGGCATGGCCATCGGCTTCATTCTCACTTTGGGTATCACCATGATCGCGGCTCCGGGCGTTCCAGGTGGCGCAATTATGGCCGCGGTCGGTGTGCTGCAGTCCATGCTGGGCTTCGATCAGGAGCAGGTCGCTTTGATGATTGCCGCCTACATCGCCATCGACTCCTTCGGTACCGCATGTAATGTCACTGGAGACGGTGCAATTGCCATGATTGTTAACCGCTTTGCCAAGGATGATGTCATCGACCGTTCCGAAGAGCTCAGCTTCGACGCTGAAGAGGCCAATTCCGCATCTTCCACAACCGAGGCCTAACTGGCTTCGGTGCATATGTAAAAATTAAAGAAAACATCCACCGGTCAACCCCGTCGCAATCTTTCAAAAGGCCTTCTTATGGGCCGATGCGGCGGGTGTTGGCATACATGTAAGGGGCCCGCCTTGGACTTCATTTCGACTCGCGACCCAGAGCGCACGCCGCACAAGTTCTCAGACATTCTCCTGGGAGGTCTCGCTAACGACGGTGGCCTCTACCTGCCGGTCGAGTACCCACAGGTTGACGATGCCACTTTGACGCGTTGGCGCTCCGTGCTTGTCGACGACGGTTACGCAGCCTTGGCTGCAGAGGTCGTCAGCCTTTTTGTGGACGACATTCCACTGGAGGATTTGCGCGGTATCTGTGCACGGGCGTACACCTACCCGAAGTTCTCCGATCCGGATATTGTGCCGGTGACGAAGCTGGAAGATCAGCTCTACATCGGTCACTTGTCCATGGGCCCCACAGCGGCATTCAAGGATATGGCGATGCAGCTGCTCGGTGAGTTCTTCGAGTATGAACTGGCTCGTCGTGGCGAGACCCTGAACATCCTCGGCGCCACCTCTGGTGACACGGGTTCCTCGGCCGAGTATGCAATGCGCGGCCGTGAGGGAATCAGCGTGTTCATGCTAACTCCGGCTGGTCGAATGACCGCGTTCCAGCAGGCTCAGATGTTTGGTCTGCAGGATGCCAACATTCACAACGTCGCCCTCGACGGTGTCTTCGACGATTGCCAGGACATCGTTAAGGCGGTCTCCGGTGACTTGGAGTACAAGGCCAGCCGCCACATTGGCGCAGTCAACTCCATCAACTGGGCTCGCCTGATGGCTCAGATCGTGTACTACGTCTCCTCGTGGATTCGTGTCACTGGCGGCAACGGTGCTGAGGCGAACAACGCGCAGAAGGTCAGCTTCAGTGTGCCGACCGGCAACTTCGGTGATATTTGCGCCGGCCATATTGCGCGCCAGATGGGTGTGCCAATTGACCGCCTGATTGTGGCTACCAATGAAAACGATGTCTTGGATGAGTTCTTCCGCACGGGTGCCTACCGCGTGCGCAGCGCTGCGGAGACTCAGGCTACCTCTTCCCCATCGATGGATATCTCCCGCGCGTCTAACTTCGAGCGTTTCATCTTCGATCTGCTGGGGCGCGATGCTGAGCGCACTGCAGACCTCTTTGGTGTCAAGGTCAAGGAGGGCGGCTTCTCTCTTACTGCTGATCCGATCTTCCCGGAGGCTTCTGCCCAGTACGGTTTCCTCTCCGGTCGCTCGACTCACGCTGACCGCGTCGAGACCATCAAGGACTGCTGGGAGCGCCTAGAGGTCATGGTCGATCCGCACACCGCTGACGGCATCCACGTCGCCCGCGGCCTGGTAGACCAGGTATCCACCCCAATTGTCTGCCTGGAGACCGCTCTGCCGGTAAAGTTCTCCGAGACCATCCTGGAGGCCACCGGACGCGAGCCGGACTGCCCGGAGCGTTTCGCGGACATCATGAATGCCCCGCGCCGCGTTACTGAGCTGCCGAATGATGTCGATGTGGTGAAGAAGTTCATCGACGACAACGTGGCTTAAAACCGGGCATAGCCCAACCTCCCCCCCCATCCGCGCAGCAGCGATGTGGAATAGTGCCCTCTTTTTTAAGGGCAAACGGCATTATCTTGGGCTATAGGGCTGTTATTACCCCCGTGATTACCTCACAATTGTTCACATGAGTTTCACTCGAGTTAATAGCCGTCCTATGCCCCACGCGCCCGCATCTTCCCCGCAGGAAGGTTCCCAAAAGACAACCACGGTCTCGCGGGCGCTGGCCGACACACTGGCCCAGCACTGCGACCACTGCTTCGGTCTCATCGGCAACGCGAACTCCCACTTCACGTCAGCCCTTACTGAATCGGGATTCGGCTACTCCTCCGTCCGACACGAATCGGCTGCTGTCGGGGCCGCCGATGCATTCCACCGTGCAGGTGGAGGGCTTGCCATCGCGACCGCCACTTGCGGCGCAGGATTTACCAATGCGCTAACCACTCTGGCCGAGGCTCGAGTAGCCCGTATTCCGCTAATTTTTGTCGTCGGCACGCACCCGGAACGCCCACGTCCCTTTGACCTTAATCAGGCGGCGCTCCTCGACGCCCTCGACGTCTGTCATCGCACCGTTACTCCCGAGTCCGCGCTTGACGACGCAAACTTTGCGGTCCAGCACGCACTGAGTTCTCGGCAGCCTGTCGTGCTGCTGCTCCCCTATGACATCCAAGAAGCACCGATTACGGCATCTGCGTCTGAAACACAGTCGACTAATCAGGAGCATCTGCACACCGGCCGACCAGAATGGTTGGAGTCAACTGTCGCGTCGCTGGCCGAGGAACTGCAAACTGCCCGTCGCCCACTCATTATTGCTGGTAGAGGTGTGTTGCTCTCTGGTACCGCAGATCTAGTCCGCCGCATCGGGGACGGTGCGGGGGCACTGTTTATGCACTCAGCGATGGCTCGTCATGTGCTTTCCAGTCCGTGGCAGATTGGCACCGTGGGCGGTTTTGCGCATGCGTGGCAGGTGGAACTAGCTCGACAGGCCGATGTGGTGCTGTTCCTGGGAGCAAGCTTCAACGCTTTCCAAAACCGTGGCGGCAACATGTTTGCACCGGACGCGAAGATTATCCAGGTTGTCGACGAGCCCCATCCCGCTGCTCAGCCGTCGGTGACACCGCTATTGGCTAAGTTGGAGGAACTTCTGCCCGTACTGGCAGAGCAGCTGGAGAAGTCCCGGGGGGCGTCGTCAAGCACATGGCGTGCGGAGTTGAAGACACTGCCGACGACAGCGGAGGTCGAGTCGCTGACGTGCGCGGATGGCCGGTTGGATCCGCGGGCGTGCCTGCAGTATCTGAATCGTATCCTGCCCAATCAGCGCGCTGTGTGTACTGACGGTGGCCATTTCCTGGGGTGGGTTCCGAAATATCTTGATGTGCCTGGTCCGCAGCAGCAAGTGATTGTGGGCACGGCGATTCAGTCAATTGGTTTGGGCATGGGGTCACTTGTCGGCCTCGCGGCGGCACGCCCCAAGGACTATTGCGTGCTAGTCGCCGGTGACGGTGGCGGCACGATGGGTATTGCGGATTTACCTGCGGCGATTGAGCAGCTGCGGCGTGGTCGTGGCGGTTGCGTGGTGTTCATTAACGATGCTGCCTATGGCGCGGAGCTGCACCAGTTTGGCGATGTCGGGTTGGACACCTCGTCCATGGAGATTGCCGACTACGACTTCGCCGCAGTCGGACGTGCCTATGGCGCTCACGGTTTCAGTGTCGGCGAACCTGAGGACTTTGCCCAACTCGACGCCTACTTCCATGACGTTTCCAACTCCGATGAGGCTTCCGTTGCCGTAATTGATTTCAAGGTCTCACGGCTGGTGGTCGCGGACTTCGTGAAGGAAGTTCTGGCTAAGGCACAAAGGTAGTTTGCCGCAGGCATGATCGGGGCCATCTAGACCCCGGTGCGACCCCTCTTCAGGCCGGTTGGTTGATGGGGTCTACAATGTGGCGAGTGGTAAAGCAGCGTAACGGTAAAGATCAGATTTCATCAACAGATCAGCCCGCCACCGCGGTGGCAAAGGACCCGCGCGAGCATGTCACTGGCCGCGCGATTGCCGTCTGGCTGGCGGCGCTGATTACCTACATCGTTGCCATCGTCGGCCGCACCTCCATGGGTGTCGCTGGCGTCGAGGCGCTCGATCGCTTCCATATCAACGCCTCCCAACTCGCGCTGTTCACCGCCGTGCAGGTTGGCGTCTACGCCCTGGCGCAGATTCCGACGGGCATCATCATTGACCGCGTCGGCGCCAAGAAAACGATGGTCGTGGGCGCACTGATCATGGCACTGGGCCAGGTCATCATTGCGTTCACGACATCGTATCCGCTGGCTGTCATTGCTCGTGTGTTCATCGGCGCCGGCGATGCCACCGCATTCCTCGGTGCTATGCGGCTGCTTCCCGCGTGGTTCCCACTGCGCGTCACTCCGCTGTTCACGCAGCTCACGGCTGGTCTTGGCCAGCTCGGCCAGTTCATCTCTGCGGTCCCGTTCCTCGCGATTCTGCACGCCGCGGGGTGGGTGCCCGCGTTCTTGTCGCTGAGCACCGCGGGTCTTCTCATCGCTATCGTAGGCATGATCGCGCTTGCCGACGTCCCGGAGAACTCCTCCACAGCCAAGATGTCACTTCGTAAACGCCGCGCCGCCGAGAAGGCCGCGAAAACGGCTGCCGATGGCGGAGCCTCTGCCGCAGCCGATGAGAAACTAACTATCGGCCAGACTCTGAAGATTGTGACCACTCACCCGGTGTGCTGGCAGGGTTTCTTCACTCACTGGACTGGTTTGATGCATCAGTGCATCTTCACATTGCTGTGGGGCATGCCTCTGATGATGCTAGGTATGGGTCTTAAGCCCTCCGAGGCCAGTGTGGTGCTGGTCGTTAACACGCTGTCAGTAATTATCGCCGGGCCGTTGATGGGCATGGTCTCGGCACGCACCGGCCGCGACCGTATCAAGGTTGTTGTCGCAATCGCGTTTATCAACATGGCCGTCTGGCTTGTGTTCCTGGCACCGAGCAACCCACCAGCGTACTGGGCAATTATCGTAGTCAACATCCTAATGGCCGGTCTTGGTGCAATGTCCAACTTCGGCTTTGACTCAGTGCGCGAAGAGGTCGATCGCAAGGTACTCGCCACCGGCACTGGGTTGGCGAATATGGGCGGTTTTGTGGCCACCATGCTCGCTGCACAAGGTGTCGGCTTCCTGCTGGATATTGCAGCTCCCGATGGAAATTACACCTGGGAGACCTTCCGCATTGGCTGGTTGGCTGTCGTCGGTGTGTGGGTGATTGGTTTCGTTGGCCTGCTGGTTGCAAAGCGTGCGGCGGCACGCTTTGTCGCCCAGCAGAGCCGTTTTGAGCTGGAACCTACGGAGTAGGAACTACAGGAAGTCGAGAGACGGAGCGGCTAGAACAGCGAAAGCTGCTCTGGTCCTTCCAGTCCCTCCGAGTCATCCGAGTCCTCCGATCGCCCAGAGGAGTCTGCGCGGCCGCTATCCGCCGTGCGTTCGCTGCCATCGGTCTGAGCACCATGGGAAGCGCGCTCACCGGTGTCAGTTTCGGAGGCTGCGTTCTCCGGGACGTCGTCAAGCGAAGGCGTTGATGCTACGGCCTCACGCTCATACATTTCCTGCAGCTTCTCGGTCTTGGTAATGCGGACTAGCTCGGCGTAGATGACCAGCTTCATAGAACTATTGACCAGTGGCCCCAGCTGGGAAAACAGGACATCGACGTCGCCGTCAACCGCGAGGCAAGCGCGACGCAGGCTCTCCTCGGAAATAATCCAGCGAGAAGTTTCCGCGCAGGTTTCGCGGTCGCCGATGAAGTCCAACGCGAGGGCAACCTGGTTGCTGGCGACGCCATCCAATGTGGCAGCCAGGCGCTCGTTAGGTGCGGCATCCTTGAACAGGCGGGCAATCTGGACTGCCTCCGCCGTCGGCACCTGGCCAGCGGCATACTCAGCGATGAGTTCGGCCATGCGCTGAGCACCGACGTGCTGATCAGTCAGCCAGATGTCGTGCAAGGCATACATGATGGCCATGGCTTGCCAGGAGGCGTGCCCATGATAGAGAATACCCAAGATGCCGGCCTGCTCCAGCAGCCAACCGACCATCGCTTCCCCATCGGCGCCATTGCGAGCGCAGAGGTTGTCGACATTCCAAGCCATATGCCCTTCGACGCAGCAGCCATAGAACTTCTGATCTTCCTCCAGCTGCGCGGCCAGTGACACTACTTCACGCGCGGCATACGGGTAGCCGTAGGCAAGGGTGGCATGCGACAGATCATCGACGCCCATGGTCACCCACGGAAACTCGCCGTGCCACGGACCGCGACCAACGAGGAAGCCCGCCGCGAGATACGCCCATCGGGTCGAGGCATCAGCGTTGTACCAGTACTGCAGTGCGCGCGGCGTCGGATGCCCGCTGTCAGCGTGAATCAATCCCGCGTTGACCAGCATCTCCACAATCCAGGGCGCCGCGAAAGCACTCGCCCCTATTGACGCTGCGAAGTCCTGAATCCACAGCAGGCTCGATTCCTCATACATGTGCAACGGGTCCTTCAGACGTCCGTCGCCGCTGCCCGCAGCATCCATAAACGCCGAAGCAAACGCCACCGCAGCCACCGAAGCTTCGGTCAATTCCTTTGACTCCAGCGTTGCCGGGAAAGACTCCGTCGGATGCGGCTTACGAATCGACCACATGTCGCCCTTGAGCGCCAACGCGACTGCGCCCACCAGGCGGGCAACCACTGTCGATTCGTTGCGTGCTTCCGATTCTTGCTCAAATGTCGGCATCGCCGGTTCTTCTAGCACAGTCAGCAGCAGACGCTCTTCGGCCCAGCGCACCGCGTCGGCACGTAGTTCAGACCACATATAGGAGGGCAAGTACTTCTCGTCGGTTGCCATCCAGCGCAGCTCATTGCGAATATCCACCGGAGCTGTCATCACCAGAGCCCGCACCTTCACCGGATCGCAGAGGAAGCCTGCAATGAGCTCCACCTGGCGAGCCTGCACATTCCGCACCGTTAAATCGCTGGCGTTCAGGGCTCGCGGTGTGCCCTCTCCCGGCGCGTTATCCGGCTCCAGCCCCATGCGCTCCATACGGCGACTCAGCACATCCGCTGGCATATTCGCCACTAAGTCGGCGACGCGGAAGCTAAGGCTCGGTTCCGCCGGGAACACCTCCGAAATATGTGGCGGCACATGCCACACGCCCGCCGGTTCCTCCCACACGAGCCCCTGGCGCTGGCCACGGCGTAGCACATGCTCAAGCTGCTGCTTGCCGACGCGACGACGCTTGCGGTCAACGCCCTTCGGCGTATCGTGCGCCATCACGTCCGCATCCGATGCCCAATAGGCCACTTCTGTGAGGGTATCCAGCGATGCGGAATCCTCCAGAATATGAACCAAGTGGGCCACATCGAGAACATCGGGATCACAAAAAGACAGCGCCGTATGCGCTGAATCCTGTGACATCAGCAATTCCACCGCCTCTTGCCCAGCAGCTGAGGTATCAGCGGCTGGGCACGTGCGGCTCAATAAAAAACGCAGGTCAGTGCCATCGAGGTTGAGAATGAAATCCTCATACCTAGGGCGTACCGAGTAATCGACGTTGCGTTCCATAGCCCACCATTATGCCCGGTCGCCGTGCTAAGACAAAGGCTGCACCCCGCTGCCACATATTGAGCCTCGCAGCGAGGTGCGGCAGACCTCTGCCCGGCCTACTCGTGGTCGGGGTTCTCCTCACCCCAAAACACACGATTGACGACACGGCTGGAGTGACGAGTCAGACGCAAATAGTGCTCAATAAAACCGTTGGAATCCGATGCCTCCCACCCCGCCGCACCGGCGACCTGAGTCAGCTGACGCCCCGGCTGGGGCAGCTGATCCGTGCGCTTACCACGGGTGAGCACCAGCGCATTGCGAGCATTCGTCGCCATCAGCCAGGCATCCCGAAGTGCGTCGGTATCCTCCGCATCTAGAATTCCGCGGTCTTTCAGCACTTCCAGACACTCCAGCGTCGACGTGTTGTGCAACTCCGGCACCTCGTGGGCATGCAGCATGATTAGCAGCTGCACAGTCCATTCGATATCGGTCAGTGCACCGGAACCGAGTTTGGTGTGGGTACGGCGATCGGCTCCGCGAGGCAGTCGCTCGGAATCAACACGCGCTTTCATACGACGGACATCGCGGACCATCTTGGCATCAGCTCCGCCCTGTGGGTACCTCAGCGGATCGATGGCCTTAAGGAAGCGGGTGCCCAGGTCTTTGTCGCCGGCAATCCAGGTAGCCCGTAGCAGTGCCTGAATCTCCCAGGTTTCACCCCAGCGCTCGTAGTAGGTCACATAGGAATCCAGGGTCCTGACAATCGGGCCCGAGCGTCCTTCTGGGCGCAGGTCCACGTCGACCTCCAATGGCGGGTCCTGGCTTGGCTTTGCCAGCCGACGACGCAACGAGTCACAAATCCTGGTTGCCCACTTGACCGCCTCGGAATCGTCGACAAGCGGCGCTCCATCGGCGTCCTTGCGGGGTTCACAGATGAACATCACGTCGGCATCGGAGCCGTAGCCCAGTTCAGCACCGCCGAGTCGCCCCATACCGATTACGGAGATAATGCCCGGGACCTCCGAGTCAGGATGCTCCAGCGACCACGCACGGATTTCGGCGGCGAGGGCAGCTTCGAGTACGTTGTCCCACACCATCGACAGAGAATGACAGACCTCTTGCACATCCATCAGTCCGAAGAGATCTGCGGAGGCAATGCGCGCGAGCTCTGCACGGCGCAACGCACGTGCCACACCAATGGCCTTAGCTGGACTGTTGTGACGAGCAGCCGCTGCGACCAGCGCACGCCCGACTGCATCGGAGTCGGTATTCAGTAGCTTCGGCCCGGACGCGCCGTCGCCGAACCGTTTAATTACGTCCGGCGCACTCATAATCAGATCAGACGCGTACGGCGAAGAACCGAGCACCCGCATCAACCGCTGGCCGACGACGCCCTCATCGCGCAGCGTACGCAGGAACCACGTTTCGTCGTGGAGCTTCTCAGAGAGCTTGCGATAATTGAGCAGACCCGCGTCGGGGTCTGGCGTCGACGATAGCCACTCCATCAGCGTCGGTAGCAGCATCGCCTGAATACGCGACTTGCGCGAGGTGCCCGCCGCCAGCGCAGAAAGATGCTCGTAGGCGCGATCCGGGTACTGATAGCCCAGCGCGGCCAGCTGGCGCTTTGCCGCATCGGCCGATAGCTGCAGGGTTCCAATGTCCTGCTCCACCACGGAGTTCAGCAGTGGACGGTAGAAAAGCTTGTTGTGCAGGGAGCGGATCTGTGAGCTGGCCAGTCGAACCTGCTTGGCCAGCGGTTTGCTGGCATCGGTGCCGCCCTCACCGACGATGCCAGAGGCGCGACCGAGCCACTGAAGAGCTTCGGTGTCGTCGTCGGCAGGCAACAAATGCGTCCGCCGCATCTTTTGCAGCTGCAGGCGGTGCTCCAGCAGACGGACGAACTCGTAGGCGTTAATCAGCGCGGCACCGTCTTCGCGACCGATATAGCCAGCCTCGACAAGTGCGTCGAGTGCCATCACAGTTGGCAGCACGCGGAGGCTATCGTCATAGCGACCATGGACCAGCTGCAGCAGCTGCACCGCGAACTCGACATCACGCAGACCACCGCGACCGAGCTTGAGCTCTCGGTAGCGAAGCTCTTCGGGGACGTTTTGGACCACACGGGCGCGCATGCGTTGAACATCATCGACGAAGGATTCCCGCTGAGAGGCGGTCCACACCATCGGAGCTAGAGCATCGATGTATTCGCGGCCCAGCTCGATATCGCCTGTCATCGGCCGCGCCTTCAGTAACGCCTGGAACTCCCAGGTTTCAGCCCACCGCTTGTAGTAGGCGACGTGGGAATCCACGGTGCGTACGAGTGCACCCGACTTACCCTCCGGTCGGAGATTCGCGTCGACCTCAAAGAAGCAGTGGCAAGAAATCCGGATAAATTCGCTGGCCAAACGGGTGGCTCGGGCATCCGCCGGCTCTGCGACGAAAATGACATCCACATCGGAGATGTAGTTCAGCTCTTCCGCACCGCACTTGCCCATGGCGATTACGGCCAGGCGTGTTGAGACCGGCGACGAAGGAAAGACCTGTTGCACCGCGACAGAGAGTGCAGCCGTCAACGCCGCATCAGCCAGATCACTGAGTGCCTCCGAGACCTGACGGAATGGGACTTGTGGCTGTCCCGGACGGCGAGGGCCCCGTGGGTACGTGCCAGCCAAGTCGTAGCACGCAATACGCATAATCAAGTCGCGGTAGGCGCACTGCATCGCAACTTCGGCCTCACGGCCGGTTAGCTTCGCACGGTACAAACCGGGGCCTTCAAGCGTGGCGGGCGCAACGACGGGGTTGCGATACTCGGGATCCTCCTGCTTTTCCAGACTGGCCTCATCAGTGAGTTCGATGACCTCGGGCACAGCCCCGACGCTGGAGAGCATCTCGCGGAACATGTCTGCCTCAGTTGGAAACTCAGCTTGGAGCAGAACCCACTTTTCTGGGTGTGCAACCAGGTGATCGCCCAGTGCACTCGAGCCGCCGAGCAGCGCAAACATACGCGTACGTAGCGGCACCTGCTCGCGCATGGCTTCATCGAGACCGGACCAGGTGGCCCAGTTCTCCAGCTTTCCCTGCTGCTCCAGCTCGTCGAGAGCGCCTTTCAGCCGCACTAGCGCCATAAGCGCCAGCTTGGGGTCGCTGGCTCCGGCAAGACCCCACAACAGATGTAGGGACTCCTCGTTGTACCACCCCAAATCTTCCAGGTCAGCCCGCGTCCGATCGTCATTACGCAAGCCCAGCGCTGCGGGCCGCGGCACTGATTGGCGAGATGTGCGAGGTCGATTCATCACCATTGAAACTGGTCACCCAAAAACAAATTAAAGACGAAAAAGGAAGGGGGCGGTACGGGGAAACTAGTAATCCAGAGTTGTGCGCAGCTCCCACTGCGTCACCTGACGCTGGAACTCGCGCCACTCGCGCCACTTATTGAGCAGGAAGAACTCGTAGACATGGTCACCGAGAGCATCGGCCACCAGATCGGAGCGTTCCATCTCCTGCAGCGCCACCTCCAGGGATGTCGGCAAATCGCGGTAGCCCATCGCACGTCGTTCCCGCTTGGTCAACTCGGAGATGTTGTCCTCTGCCTGCTCCGGAAGCTGGTAGCCCTCCTTAATTCCCTTCAAACCGGCGGCCAAAATCACCGAGTAAGCAAGATACGGGTTACAGGCCGAGTCCAAGGAACGAATTTCCACCCGGCGCGAATGTGCCTTACCCGGTGAGTACATGGGCACACGCACGAGAGCCGAGCGGTTGGCCATGCCCCATGTCGCGGACGTCGGAGCCTCATCGCCAAATGCCGTGCGCTTGTAGGAGTTGACCCACTGATTGGTCACAGCGGAAATTTCGCTGGCGTGAGTCAGAATGCCGGCAATGAAACCCTTTGCGGTGTCGGAGAGCTGGTTTTCATCATCCGGGTCGTGGAATGCATTAGTGTCCCCTTCAAAGAGGGAAATATGAGTGTGCATGCCATTGCCCGGCAAATCCTGGAAAGGTTTCGGCATGAATGTCGCCTGCACACCGTTTTTCATTGCGATCTGCTTAATGATGTAGCGGAAAGACATCACGTTATCCGCCATAGTCAGCGGATCGGCGTAGCGCAGATCGATTTCCTGCTGACCCGGCGCATTTTCGTGATGGGAGAACTCCACAGGGATTCCCATGTCTTCCAACACCGTGATCGCTTCTTGGCGAAAGCGGGGTGCGCGGTCGTAGACCGCCTGGTCAAAGTAACCGCCATTGTCCGTTGGCACCGGCGGCTTTCCATCAGTAGCCAGGCTCTCTACTAGGAAAAACTCAATCTCCGGGTGGATGAACGCGTGGAAGCCCTCGTCGGCAAGCGCCTTAATTTGGCGGCGCAGCACCTGGCGTGGATCTGCCCACGACGGCTGACCATCGGGCATGACGATGTCGCAGAACATGCGCGCGGACGTGATTGTGTCTTCTTTATGCAGACGCGGCATGACCTGGAACGTCGAAGGATCCGGTTGCGCGATAGTGTCAGCCTCGGAAACGCGGGAAAAGCCCTCCACCGCGGAGCCATCGAAACCAATGCCCTCTTCAAAGGAGCCCTCGAGCTCAGCCGGTGCGACGGCAACGGACTTCAGATACCCCAAAATATCGGTAAACCAGAGGCGGATATAACGGATATCTTGCTCTTCGATTGCGCGGAGGACGAATTCCTGCTGACTGTTCATACTTTCCAACGTTACCCAGGTGCCCGGATTCGCGGTACACATTTTGACCATCCGGCGTGGCTAGCCAACTGCCGCGCCCGTGTCATAACCGCTGCCCTCGTGGCCTCGAATTGCGGGTGACTATGGCATGCTCTATTGACATGAGCGGAAAAAAGATTCGTCTGAATAATCTGGCCGAATGGAAGGCTGAGTCTCGCCCCTGGGCAATGCTGACTTGCTACGACTACTCCACCGCGCGCGCTTTTTCCGCCGCCGGTGTCGAGCTGCTGTTGGTCGGCGACTCTGCAGCAAACGTTGTCTACGGCTACGACACCACCACCGAGATCTCGCTGGAAGAAATGATCCCGCTTGCTCGCGGTGTCGTCCGGGGCGCTGGCAACGCACTTGTGGTTGCCGATTTACCCTTCGGCACTTACGAGGCCTCCGATGAGCAGGCCGTGCTGTCCGCCGCGAAGATGATGCGCGAAACCGGCGCACACATGATCAAGATCGAAGGTGGCGTGCGTATCGCCCCGCGCATCCGTGCGCTGGTCAACGCCGGCATTCCGGTCATGGCGCACATCGGTTTCACCCCGCAGTCCGTCAACGCGCTGTCCGGTTTCAAGGTCCAGGGGCGCGGTGCGGGGGCGGACCAGCTGCGTGCCGACGCCCATGCGGTAGCCGATGCTGGTGCCGCGGCCGTGGTCCTTGAGATGGTGCCTGCGGATCTGGCCACCGAGATTACCCGCGAGCTATCCATCCCAACCTGTGGCATTGGCGCTGGTAACCAGTGCGATGGCCAGGTTCTCGTCTGGCAGGATGCCTTTGCAGTTCCGGCCGATGGCCGCAGGCCGTCGTTTAGTTCGGTGTTCGAAGAGGTCGGCGAGATGCTGACCAAGGGAGCGAAGCAGTATGTCGACCAGGTGCACTCCCGCGAGTTCCCTACTGAGGCGCAGAACTTCTCGGGTTAGCTCTTCGATTCGGGGGTAGGATTAGTGGTTATGGCATCTAAGTCTGGTTCTAAGTCCAAAACTCCAACTGCGGCGTTGGAGGTGGAATCTAAGTTCTCAGCTACCCCAGAAGTGGTAGCCCCATCGTTCGATTTCGTTCCACAGGTTGGCTCCACCACCACTGAGGTGCGAAATCTCTCCGCGATTTACCTGGACACGGCGGACCTGCGTCTGACCCGGTCCAAGCACACTCTGCGTCGCCGCACGGGCGGCCCCGATGAGGGGTGGCATCTGAAGGCGCCGGGTACCGGCGGTCGCCTCGAATATGGCGTTGGCCTGGAAGAGGGCTCTGTTAACGGTGAAGGCCGCGATGCTGACTACATCGTGCCTACCGAGTTGCTTGCCCCCGTGCGCGCAATTGTGCGCAATCACCCGCTGCAACCAATCGCGCAGGTAGACAATGAGCGCCACGTCACCACGGTGTTTGCCCTCGATGGCACGCCCATGGCGGAGTTTGCGGATGATCACGTCACGGCGACTTCCTTCCTCGATGGCGGCGAAACCACTACTTGGCGTGAGTGGGAGATTGAGCTGCTCGGGGATTGGGCAAATCACCCGGACGGTAAGGCCGTAATGGCAGCGATGTCCAAGGTCGCTGAGGTGGCTGGCGCCGTGCCGTCGGAAAGCCCTTCGAAGTTGGCGACGGCGTTGGGTGACTCCATCGACTCCGCTCCCCTGCCGCCGGTTCCAGCGAAGCTGCCGAAGGGTACTCCGGGGCGCACTGTGGTCGATGCGCTGGCCGCTAACGTGGCCAAGATGGTCGAGTACGACCCGAAGGTACGCCGCGATGAGTTTGACTCGGTGCATCAGATGCGCGTCGCCACTCGTGAGCTGCGCAGTCATATGCAGACCTTCCACGGCATTGTTGTGGGCGATAAGGTCGCTGAACTGGAGGGCAACCTCAAGCAGCTGGCGGGTGTTCTCGGCGTGGCTCGTGACGCTGAGGTCGTCGCTATGCGCTGGGAGGAGCTGCTGGCCAATCGCGAAAGCGCCGCTTTGGGCGAGGAGCTGCGTGCGAATCTCGTCGAGGATGTCCAGAAGGACTACGACCGCGCTCATCAGCGCGTCATTTTCGCACTCAATTCAAGCGAGTACCTGCAACTTCTCGACGATCTCGATGAGTTCCTCGCCAATCCGCCAATTGCCGCAAATGCGGACGAGGCCGAGGCTGGGGAAAAGAAGTCTAAGAAGAAGGACGAATCGCTTGTCGACGGCGCGGAGAACGCAGACTCCGAGGATACGTCGGCAGCTGGTTCCGAGGTCGCGGCTGAGGCTGATACTGCCGCCGATGCAGCAGCTTCCACGACCTCAGACAAGGCCGAGCCGGAGAAGGTAGCGGCACCGAAGGAACTCGACACCACTGCGGTGCTGCTTGATCACCTGCGCAGCGCGTTTTCGAAGTTCCGTCGTCGCCACAACCTGGTACTCGATGGCCGCGAGGATGCTGACCTGCCAGAGGCAGATTTGGACGAGCGTTACCACGATGTCCGCAAGGCTGCGAAGAAGCTCCGCTACAGCGCGGAAGCTGCTCAGAACGCGGACCTGCCGACCGAGAAGCTCTACGCTGCTTGCAAGAACCTGCAGTCGGTTCTCGGTGACTTCCAGGACACCTGTACTGCGCGCGACTTCGTGCTGGCTCGCGCTAAGCGTGCCTCCCGTGCGGGCAGGGACACCTTCGGCTACGGCGTGCTTTACCAGATGGAGTACTACGACGGCCTGAAGGCCCTGGCTGAGTACGACGATGCCGTGGCAAAGGTTTTCAAGGCCTTCCGCAAGATGGAGAAGAAGATTAAGAAGGGCAAGAAGGCCTAAAGGCGTAGAGCCTTATTTTTCAGCTACTCCCCAGTCGTCATCTTCTTCATCCCAGTCGTCGGCCGCCTTGTTGCGCTCGGCGACTTTTTCCATGGCAGCGCGGGCTTCCTCTTCGGAATCGTAGGGGCCCATTCGGTCGTCCCAACCGGTTTTCTTTCCCTGAAACACCGTGCCCGTCGACGGCTGGTAGTACCACTTACTGCTGTTGTCGCTCACGATTTTTCTCCTCTTCCACATCGAGAACTTGTCGAGTTATCAAGCGGTTCTGTCACCGCCAACTCCACACATAAGCAAACTTGCAGAGAGGCAACCATTTGCCTGCCATGTGCGCTGCGGCGACATAAAATCCCAGTATATAGGTTTGTCACTGTCCCCCGACCCGGGTATTATCGACGGAATTGTTCACCTTAGAACACAAGCGTTGAACGCGAACACTGCACACCAGCACTATGAGTCCGATCTCTGGAGAGGTTTCACCCATGCCCGCCGCACCCGCTGTCGTAAACGACGTCTTCGATGCCGTCGGTTCTAATGCTTCAGTTGCATACGCCCCGGGTTCCATCAACCTGTTGGGTGAGGACTGCGCGTCCTCCGGCGGCATGCTCCTAGCCACCGCCATTCCGGCCTATGCTGCGGTCGGCATCGAGGAAATTGACGAGCAGCAGCTCGTTGTCGTGTACAAGCGCGAAACTACCAAGATGGATTTCCCGGATAGCGTCCCCGCCGCTTTTTCTCAGGTGCCGACCGCTGTCGCGGCTGCCATTGTCGCATTGCAACACT
This sequence comes from Corynebacterium sp. LK31, assembly GCF_014335015.1. Taxonomy (NCBI): domain Bacteria; kingdom Bacillati; phylum Actinomycetota; class Actinomycetes; order Mycobacteriales; family Corynebacteriaceae; genus Corynebacterium; species Corynebacterium sp. LK31. Next base: position 190,811 of record NZ_PDGW01000013.1, read on the forward strand.
CGCTGCATCTCGTTCCGCGCAACAGCAACGGCCTGAAGGTCACCATTGCCTCCACCATCGCGCCAGGTCGCGGTTTTGGAGAGATTCCGGCAATTCAGTGTGCTCTCGCGCTGGCTCTCAATGCGCGTTTTGGCGACCGCGATGATGTGCCCACCCGCACGCGTATTGCCACCGCTATCCACGAGACCATGGTGCAGATTAAGGGACAGTCGTGGCCGCTGTACCCCTACACCACGGCGCTGCGCAGCCGCCCGGACAGCCTACTGTGCATCAACCACTCCGATGAGGCAGTCACGCAGACGGCGTTCCCGCAGTCGTTGGCGCTGACTGTCGCTTACTCCCCCGATGTCACCGGCGGTTCGCCCGACGAGGAGCGCTACGAGTTCTTCCAGCAAGCCTGCGCCGCTTTTGGCGTGCCGACTCTCGCTAGCCTCCCCGACTCACAGGAGCGGGTCGCGGACTGGGTGCGTGCTCGTCACGAGGTGCACCCGGACGACGAAGACATCCCGACCATCGGCCGTGCCATTCAGTGGCTTGACGAAGCCGACGCATCCTCCGACCGTGCCCGCGCAGTCATCGGCCACATCCGTCACAGCGATATTCAAGCAGCCATCGCAGGGGTTTCGCGCGATGTCAGTGAGCGTGGCTCCGCGCCGTCGGCAAGCTCTGTGCTGGGGCAGATTGCCGAGCTGACCGACACCATTGACTGCGAGAAGATTGCCCGTTGTGCGCCATGCCCGGGTGCGTCGCTGGTGATGTGGTCCCACGTCGACGACGCCGATCGGATTGCCTCCGCGCTTAACGACGGCGGTTCCGAGACCATCCGTGTGGAGAACACTGCAGCCGGCGCGGTGGTCGAGTAATAGAGCTTGTGTGAACGAGTCGGCCTATGAGCCGGATTCTGTCCCTCGGCGCTCCTTTCGGAAAGCGCCGGGTGGCGATCATCCATCTCGGTCTGCCATTGCTGACAGCCTGAAGCAGCACACCCGCGAGTATCGGACGGGCAGCCCTCAAACACTCGCGCACGCGCACGACGAAGCATGCGCGATTTTGCCTTGCTCCTGGTGGGGTTTACCTAGCCGGTGCAATCACTTGCCCCGCTGGTGCGCTCTTACCGCACCTTTTCACCCTCACCGGATCTCCACAGCTTTACGTCAAAGACATCGGCTGTGCGCCCGGCGGTCTATTTTCTGTGGCACTATTCCCGCAGGTCACCCTGGGTTGCTGTTAGCAACCACCATGCCCAGTGGAGTCCGGACTTTCCTCGACAGCGGCCTGGACACACTCTGTAAAAGAGGCGTCCGGTTCCGTTAACTGCCGCGATCACCCGGCCGGCTCGCTCGAATGGTTAGTGTACCCGCCACAACCGCAATTCAAATAACCCGCCGTGCTCGGCTGCTAACCACGCAGGTAGCTGGTGTCGTTAATCAGCCGCACCGATGTCGGCCCATCTGCGTAAAACTCCGCGATGGAGAGGCTGGCCAGGTCCAAGTGCAGGCGAGTGAAGATTTCAAAGCCGCAGCCGAGCCCCTGGCGCAGCAGCGACTTGATTGGCGTGACATGGCTGACTACCAGCACATCCGAGGCACCGAATTGTTGAGCGATGCGCTCACGCGCGGCGCTCACTCGGCTATCGACGGTAGGGAAATCCTCCCCCTCCGGTGGCGCCACGGCCGGATCCGCAAGCCAGGAACTGTGCAGCTCAGGGGTGGCGTTGTGAGCCTCGGAGAAAGTCATGCCCTCCCACTGCCCAAAGTCGGTCTCGCGCAGATCCTCTTCAACGTGGATGTCCAGCCCGAGCGCTTTGGCTGCCGCCTCTGCTGTCTGCTGTGCACGACGCTGTGGAGAGGCCACAATCGCCGAGAAACTCATGTTGCCGCTATCGACCAGCGCCGCCAGGTGACGTGCTGCCGCTTTCGCTTGCTGTCTGCCCACCTCTGTCAGGTCGGGGTTCGAACGGCTTCCCGAGTACTCCCGGCGAATCGACATTGGCGACTGCCCATGGCGCAGCAGCACCAACCGCGTGGGATCCGTAGTCGCCCCCGTCCAGCCCGGCGCGCTATCGCGCTTGTCTGCAGCCTGGCTCATCTACTTGCCTTTCACCGCTCCCAGCGTTTCCGCACGCACAATCATCGCGCCGCATTCAGGACAGAACGTCACTTCTTCCGGCGCGAGCGTGGTGAATTCATGCACGGTTCCGACATCGAGCTCCATGAAGCAGGAACCGCAGGTGCGTCCGTTCAGGCGTGCAACGGGGATTCCATTAGCAAGCGCTAGACGACGGTAAAGCTTGGCTGCCGAACCATCAATAAGCTTGTCAGCCTCCTCGATTCGGGTCTCAGCGATGGAAATGCGCGCAATGAGGTCAACCTCGGCGTCGTTAAGCCTTTGCTTGGCAGCGACGATGTCATCGTGCGCCTCATCGGCGTCGTATTCGTGCTCAGCGTCGACCTGATAGGCCTCCTGCATGCGCTCATACTGCTGGAGTTCCTGTTCAGCGCGTTCGCGGCGCCGCTTGGTGGAGCGCAGGTCGTGTTCGAGGTCACGGCGCGTGGATGCGTCTTCTGCGGCACCGAGCGACAGACGGTCTGCCTTTTCGCGGGCCTTCAGCTTGTTGATGTCCGATTCCAGCTTGGCAATATCGCGGCCGATATCGGAGGCGCTGAGCTTGGAGCGCGCTGCCTCACTGGCCTGACGGCTGTGCTTTTTGCGCAGCTCCTGCAACTCGGCACGCTCGGGCAGAACGTTCTGGCGGGCGGTGAGCCCATCCAACAGAGTTTGGTTTTCCGCCTTTTCCAACATCGCCACTTGGATTTGTGGACTAAGCCTCATGGTCTTCACTTCCTTGCCTGTGTCGACGATTCTGCCACTGTCCAGGGATCGGTGCGCACCTCAAGGACCTCGGTCGCGACCCCGAGCCTCTCGGCCAGCATGTCTGCGGCCTGGTAGCACCAGGGGAACTCGCTGGCCCAGTGAGCCGTGTCCACCACGCAGAAGTCCGCGGTCCGCAGTGTCTCATCGACAGGATGATGCCGCAGGTCAGAGGTAACGAACGCATCGACGCCCATCTTTGCCACAGTGTCCAGGAAAGAGTCACCTGAACCAGATGCGACGGCAACCGTGCGAATCATCCGCTCCGGATCGCCTGCGCCACGCACGCCCCATGCCGTTGCGGGCAGGCGCTCAGCCACACGGGCGACGAAGTCCTTAAATGGCATCGGCGTATCCAGCGTGCCCACTCGTCCAATGCCCACAGCCTGCTGCGGATCCAAGCCGGTAGCCTGATTGTCCACGATGTCGAAGGCAGGCTCCTCATACGGATGCGCCGCAACGAGAGCCTTGACAATCGCCGCGCGCACGGACCGTGGCGCGACCATCTCCAGGCGTACTTCCTCGACATACTCAATCTGCCCCTCGGCACCGATGAAGGGATTCGCCCCGCTCAGCGGGCGGAACTGGCCGCGGCCGTTAATGCGAAACGCACAGCTGTCGTAGTCGCCGATAGTGCCCGCGCCCGCCTCAAACATGGCTTGCGCGACCTTATCGACGTGATCTGCCGGAACCTTCACTGTCCAGGTATCCAAGCCGGGAGCCGGCTGCGGAGCTAGCGGCGCACCCGGTTCAACTCCGAGCACCGTGGCCAACTGGTCGTTGACACCCGGTCGGGCGCTGTCAGCGTTGGTGTGCGCTGCAAAAAGAGCTACACCTGCCCGAATCAGCTTATGAATAATCCGACCCTTCGGTGTATCCGCCGCCACGGAATTCACACCACGCAGAAGCAGCGGATGGTGCACAACGAGCATCTGAGCACCGGAGGCCATCGCGCGATCTGCAACCTCGTCAGTGCAGTCCAGCGCCAACGCGATGCGACGCACCTCATCCTGCGGGTCACCGCAGATCAGGCCAACTTTATCCCAGCTCTCCGCCAGTGCCGGCGGGTAGGCCGCGTCCATCGCCGCACGCACGTCGGCAACGGTCACCACTGCGTTATTGCCCTCGGCACGGGTCTGCGCAGAGTCCGTCATACATCCATCCCTTCAACATGCATTTCTCTCCAGCTTCTCTTCCAGCGTAGTGAACTCTGCCCCGACCCATCAGTTCTGCGACAGCAAATCCGCTACTTCCGCAATGAGCCGCCGCACACTGGTCTCGTCTCGCACAGCCAGCCGCCACCACGAACCGTCCAAACCGGCGAAGGTGTCGCAACGCCGCACGGCTACTCCGCGCGCAGCGAGCCGCTGTCTCAGGCGCTCGTGCTTGACGACGTCAACCTCCGCAGCGTCCGGACCATCATGCGTGCTCAGGGCAACCCCCGGGCGCGCCAGCACAAAGGGAGCCTTGGAATCCAACACCTGCCAGCCGGCGGCTACTAACAGCTGTGTCATAGCCTCGCGCTGCTGACCAATCTCAGCGCGGATTTGTGGCAACAGCTCTGCCTCGCGACACGCGATTGCCGCCATAGCGGTAAGTTGCAGCGTGCCCAGTGGCCAGTGCGGACGCAGTCGCCCCAACTTCGCCAGGAGCTCAGGGGTTCCCAGTGCGTAACCACAGCGCAGGCCTGCGATTGCCCAGGTCTTAGTCATGCTGCGGAAAACGATGACATTATCGGGGATACTGTTCGCTTCCCCCGGCCTGCAATCAGCTAGTGAGCACCGCCGAATAATCTCACCATCGGCGACGTCCATAAATGCCTCATCCACGACCAAGATCCCACAACGGCTGGCGAGCCCCCGCAGGTCATCCGCTGAATGAGCAACACCGGTGGGGTTAGTCGGATTGCCGATGATGACCATCCGACCGTCAAGCTGCTGGGAATGCGGGGAGGAGGCGTTCTCGTGGACGTCGGCAAGCGTAGGCGTGAGCGTGTACGGCGACGGTAGTACCAGCGAATCCACCCCGACTCCCGCGGCGCGGAACGCGGCTTCAGGTTCGGTGAACTGCGGCTGGACGATGGTGGCGGGCAAGCCCAGGTGCGGCAAGAGCGAAAAGCCCTCGGCGACGCCGTGGAGAAGCAGTACCTCGTCGGCGCTGCGATTGTGGTTGGTGGCAATGGCAGCGCGGACGTCGGCATCGAGCTGCGCAGACGGATACGCGGCAAGTTCTCCGAGGGACGTGGCCAGCGAGTCCTGCAGCCACTGCGGTGTGGTGCCGTGAACATTGACGGCAAAGTCCAGGTCAGCGCCATGGGCGGCCTGATCGCCGTGATAGCGCAGCGGGTCGTCTAACATGCCATCCAGCCTAATGACCTTTTAGGATGAACAATATGTCCACTGGCCATCGCCCCACTGTCCTTATTGATGTCGACGGCACCATCGCCGATTCTCTCCCCGCAATCGCACATGGGTTCCGCCTTGCATTGAAGGCAATTGACCACCCACTTCCGCCCGAGAGCTTTATCAACACGATCCCCGGCCCGCCAATGGTGGAGACACTCGCATCCCTCGGACTTTCCGACGAACAAGTCGACCGAGCCTTCGCTGTGTACATGGAGCATCAACACGCCGGTGCTTGGCAGCGTGCCGAGATGTTCCCCGGCTGGCCGGAGCTCCTGCGCGATTGGCGGGCAGCTGGTGTCCAACTAGCCACTGCGACGTCCAAGGGCGACTACTTCGCCCGCAAGACCCTGGACAATTTCGGGCTTCTCGACGCCTTTGACTTCATCGGCGCCGCCAGCGACGACGGCTCACGACAGACTAAGACTGAGGTCATTGAGTACACGCTCAAGGAGTTGGGCATTGAAACCGATGAAGCAGTGCGTCCGCACGGTTCGGTCGTAATGGTTGGCGATCGCATCCATGATTTTGAGGGCGCCGCACAGTTCGGCATCCCCGCCATCGCTGTTAAATGGGGCTACGGCTCGGAATCTGAGTGGGCATCGGCAGCGGCGGTGGCGTCCTCGCCTGAGGACCTGAATCGTGTTGTGCGGGAAATGTTGTATCTTTAAGACTCGTCAACGATTAGTGACAATCCTATTTTTATTTTCCGAGAAGTTTGGTTTTGCCTATTATGCTTATGAACTCGTCGCATCGTACTGAGTCCGTGTACGTCGTGTTTGTCTGCTCCGGAAATATCTGCCGCTCCCCCATGGCTGAAATCATCGTCCGTGACGCGGTTGAAGCCAATGCGCTTGCCGACGATGTCCTGCTCGCCTCCTGCGGAATCGGCGGCTGGCATGTCGGCGAACCCGCCGACGAGCGAGCACAAGCCGAGCTGGAAAATGCTGGCTACGATCCGAACCACACCGCGGCACAGCTGGGCGATGAGCACATGGATGCAACGCTTTTCATCGCCATGGATGAATCGCACATCAATGGTCTACTCCACGCTGGCGTGCCAAAAGAGAAGATTCGCCTGATGCGCTCCTTCGACCCGGCATCCCCGAAGGGGGCCGTCGTGGCCGATCCTTACTACGGAGGTCCGGAGGGATTCGTCCGCACTCGAAACGAAATTGAGGCCGCGACGCCGGGAATCATCGCATGGTTGCGTGAGACTCTGGCGCTGGCCTCTGAGCGCTAAGGTTTCAAAACAACCTTTTCTTTTGTTTTGCTGGCATTGCCCCGGTTTCGAAACGCCCAAATCTTATTCAAGATGAAGTTAGCGGGCGTGCCCAAAATAACGCCGATAAGGTTTGCCCAGTAGAGGCGGTTTCTAAAGCCGGTGGAGTCGTCGAAAATATCCACCGGCAGTGCCAGCGGCGAGGTGGGGTTAGTCAGCAGCGTGATGACTACCAGGTTCACAATCAGCGCTGAGATACCTGCAAATAAAAATGGGAAGAACTGCCTAAACCAGTTCGGGCGATTGTCAGTTCGGAAAGTCCAGGACCGGTTGAGCTGGAAGTTCCAGATGTTAGCCACGACAAACGCCAGAGTTGCATAGACGTGGGAGTAACGGATATTCCACCGCGTTCCGAACAAGTTCATAAACACGTCGTGCTCATTGGTGCCCAGACTGAGACCCAACTTGCGGGCAATAATCACGACAATCAGGTTGACAACCACACCTGTGCCGCCGACCAGACCGAACTTGATGAACTGGCGCGAGACTGTGCTGAAGCGGCGTGAAGGCGAAGATTTCGCTGTTTGCGTGCCCACCACGACACCTCTCTTTCCATCTATCCCGGGTAGATTCCCCGTCAAATACGCTCAAACAACTTTACCCGAAGTTCACTCAATCTCCGCACCGCCAACCACCAGCCGCTCTAGTGCCAGCCACAGCACCGGGTAAGCTCAATGAATGTGTTTAAGAATGTGCGCCAGTTTCTGACCCCTGGATGGGTTCTCACTGCGATTGTCGCCATTGCGTTTTCCTATCTCGCATTTACTGTTCTGGCTCCGTGGCAGTTGGGTAAGAACACCGCGACGCAGCATCGCAATCAGCAGCTTGAGCACTCATTCGAGCTCGACCCCGTAGATGTCAATGAGCTAATGCCCAAGGGCAAAGGCTTCGTCGAGGGCAACGAATGGCGTCGCGTTACCGCCACCGGGTCCTTCCTGCCGGATACCCGCGTACTATTGCGTAACCGCCCAGTAAATGGCGCACCCGCTGTCCAGGTACTCGATGTCTTCGTCGCTGACAATGGCGAAAACTACCTGGTCAACCGTGGCTTTGTACGCCCTACAGACTCCAGCACCCCCAATGTTGAGCCAGCCCCGAAGGGCACCTTGACTATCTCGGCCTTTACCCGCCGAAACGAGATTCCCGCCGAGACCGCTCCAATCGCCGGCACCCCGCCGCAGGTCTACGGAATCAATACCAAGGAAGTGTCCGAGCTAGTCGACACCGAACTCAACCCCGATTGGCTTCAGCTCTCGGACAAATCCGATGCCGTCATCGAGGCCATTCCGCTGCCCACTCTGGAGTCCGGCCCCTACCTCTCCTACGGCATTCAATGGATTTTCTTCGGCGCTCTCGTGCCGCTTGCCGTCGTCTGGTTCATTCGCGCTGAAATCGTCGAGCGCAGACGAGACCGCGCGGAGCAGGAGGAGATGGCCAAGAACCTCCGCGACGCCGAAGCCGCGGAACCAGTAGATGACGCTGATGCCACCGAGGCCGCAACACCCGAATCGGACGACGACGCCACTCCGACGCCTCCGCCGGCTAAGTCCGACGAGGATCGCGCCGCCGAGCTGCACCGTCAGCGCATGGCGCAACGCTACGGCAACACTGGCCACCGCGCCGCAGGTTATCGCGATAACCGATACGACGAGCGTTTCTAACTCTCAGCTCGCGCTTTCACGCGTCGGATACATCCGGCAATTACTGCTGCTCCGGCGCAGCTGAGCGCAACAATGTTTTGCACTCGCTTGCTCAGCCCTGCGGCACGCCGCACATCGGCCACCGCAGGCCTCCGACCACTGCCAAGCACCGGGCGCATCTCCACTCCGCTGGGATACACCGTCGCGCCGCCCAGCTGCAGCCCCAGCGCGCCTGCAGCGCTTGCCTCCACGACGCCCGCGTTTGGACTTGGGTGGTTGCCGGCGTCTCGTCGCCACGCTACCAATGCTTGACGACGGTCCGGACCTGCAACCACAGTTGCGACAGCTGTAAGTCTCGCGGGGAAGAACCCGGCGACGTCGTCAAGCCGTGCACTGGCCCACCCGAACTGGCGATAGCGAGCGTTGCGGTACCCCACCATCGCGTCGAGGGTATTGGCCGCTCGATGAGCGACCACACCAGGAGCTCCTGCAATGGCACCCCACATGAGAGTGCCGGTGACGGCGTCGGAGGTATTCTCGGCGAGCGATTCGACGGTGGCTCGGGCGATGCCATCAGCGTCGAGAGCTTTCGGATCACGCGAGCACAGCCACGGCACTAGCGCACGAGCGGCATCGATGTCACCGGAGGTGAGTCGGTCGGCCATGCGTTCACCAGTGCGGCGAAGAGTGGTGCCGCCAAGCGACACCCACGTGACAGCAGCCAGCGTGAGGCTCGGAGCGACTGTGCTGGCCGCAGCGGTTAGCGCTACCGGTGTGGCCACTGCGATGGTGGTGAAAGCTACACCGCACCCTTTGGAGTCGGCGTAGATTCGGCGCTCAAGCTTGCTGACAGCCTGCCCGTAGAGGGCCACCGGATGGTGATTGGTGGGATCTGCGAAAATGCGGTCAAGTGCATACCCCACAGCGATAGCTGCACCGCGCCGCCAGAGTTGTCGGCTCCTGGCATGTGTACGCAATCTAATCAAACTGTCCCTGTAGAACGGCTACGACATCGAGCGGCTCGCCCGCATTTGCAGCCTTGACCATTGCTTTACCGGTGGCCGCGTCGATCATCGGTTTACCATCTCCGCCGATTGCGTAGACAGGAACGCCCGCGAGCAGAGATCCGACAAAAACAATGGTGGCAAGCGATTTTGTAAAACGCACAGACCGGGAGTTTAGCACAAACAAAAATCCGCCCGGATTCTCCATTACAAGAATCCGGGCGGATTATGTCTGTGCGGCGAGAGGGTTTCGAACCCCCGACCGCTGGTGTGTAAAACCAGAGCTCTACCGCTGAGCTATCGCCGCGCTGCTGCGAAACTTTAACACACGGCAAACATAGATTGCCAATTGCGCACTACACACAGCGTTTATGCAGATTATTTCAATAGCTCGGCTAGTAGCCGATTCAAACGGGACAGCGAAAGCCGGCTAGCTAGAGCGCTGCACCAGGCAATTGCCCTGCCAATCCCCCAGACGAAGCGCCGAGGTGTTGGAGAAACCTGCCAGCTGTGCGGACTCATCAATCACGCCAGGATCAATGGCACCCGGCTGACCAGCACCCGGCGTGAGCAACCAAACGCGGCCTTCATCCTCCAAAGGGCGGGAAGCATCCACAAGACCATCGACCAAGTCGCCGTCTTCTTCACGCCACCACAGCAATACGACGTCGACAACCTCATCCGTGTCTTCGTCGAGCAGGTCTGCATCCAGGAAATTCTCGACCGACTCACTGATTGCTGAGTCACAGTCCGTATCCCAGCCAACCTCCTGGACTAGCTGACCTTCCTTGATGCCGAGCCTGCTCGCATATTCATGAGCAGCGCCTGTGGCGTTGACCACTTCCCTTTTCCTCCTCTAGAAAAAATATCCAGCTCGATTTTTCGAGCTATGTGGGGAAATTTTACCGCTCAAATACATTTTTCACAGCTGCAAAATAAGAATTTCCCCAAAAAGGTGCAGTTTTCGCAATGCTCGTCGTAAAGCGGAGCGGATTGTTCGGTGAAAGCGTGTGCAAGAAACGGCTAGGGGCACAACAAACGATTCAGACGTAGAGTGGAGAAAAATAACCTTTGCCTTTCCTTCAGGGACTGAAAGGAGCTCACAATGTCCGATACATCGTCAGGCACGCCACAAGCCCACTCTGATGAGTCAAACTTTGCCCTTATCCGTGATGGGGTCGCCTCCTATCTCACGGATGCAGATCCTGAAGAGACCAAGGAGTGGCTTGAGTCTCTCGACGGCCTGTTAGAAGAGGCAGGTCCGGAGCGCGCACGTTTCCTCATGCTGCGCCTGCTGGAACGTGCCACGGCAAAGCGCGTGGCTCTACCGCCGCTGACCTCGACAGACCTCGTCAACACCATCCCAACTGAGATGGAGCCAGAATTCCCAGGCGATGAGGACATTGAGCGCCGCTACCGCAAGTGGATTCGCTGGAATGCGGCAATTATGGTCCATCGCGCACAGCGTCCGGGTATCGGCGTGGGCGGACATATCTCTACCTATGCGGGCGCCGCACCGCTTTACGAGGTCGGCTTTAACCACTTCTTCCGCGGCAAAGACCACCCAGGCGGCGGTGACCACGTCTTCTTCCAGGGCCACGCTTCGCCGGGTATGTACGCCCGCGCATTCCTAGAGGGGCGTCTGACCGAAGAGGACCTCGACGGTTTCCGTCAGGAAGTCTCCCTCGGCGAGGGCAATGGCCTTCCCTCCTACCCGCACCCGCATGGCATGCCAGAATTCTGGGAGTTCCCGACGGTGTCCATGGGCCTTGGTCCGCTCAACGCCATCTACCAGGCACGCTTCAACCGCTACCTGCATGACCGCGGCATCAAGGACACCTCCCAGCAGCACGTTTGGGCCTTCCTCGGTGACGGCGAAATGGACGAGCCGGAATCTCGTGGCGCCATTCAGCATGCGGCGCTGAACAACCTGGATAACCTGACATTCGTCATTAACTGTAACCTGCAACGCCTCGACGGTCCGGTGCGCGGCAACACCAGCATCATCCAGGAGCTGGAGTCGTTCTTCCGCGGCGCTGGTTGGAATGTCATCAAGGTCGTTTGGGGCCGCGAGTGGGACGAGCTCTTCGCTAAGGACAAGGACGGCGCACTAGTCGACCTGATGAATAAGTTCTGCGATGGCGACTACCAGACGCTGAAGGCTAACAACGGCGCTTGGGTGCGCGAGCACTTCTTCGGCCGTGACCCGCGCACTGCCAAGCTGGTCGAGGACATGACCGACGAGGAGATTTGGAACCTCCGTCGCGGTGGCCACGACTACCGCAAGATTTACGCTGCCTACAAGAAAGCCTTGGAGACCAAGGATCAGCCGACCGTCATTCTGGCGCACACGGTTAAGGGCTATGGCCTCGGCCATAACTTCGAGGGCCGCAACGCGACCCACCAGATGAAGAAGCTGACGCTCGATGATCTGAAGCTTTTCCGCGATAACCAGCGCATTCCGATCTCCGACGAGGAGCTGGAGAAGGATCCCTACCTGCCGCCGTACTACAACCCGGGCCCAGAGTCCGAGGAAGTGCAGTACATGCTGGAGCGCCGCAAGGAACTCGGCGGTTTCGTGCCGGAGCGTCGCACTAGCTACGAACCACTGACAACGCCAAAGCCGGAAACCCTGAAAAACCTCCTCAAGGGATCAGGTAAGCAAAAGGTTGCCACCACTATGGCGACGGTGCGTGTTTTCAGGGACCTGATGCGCGATAAGGATCTCAAGGACCGCTTCGTGCCTATCATCCCTGATGAGGCCCGCACCTTCGGCATGGACTCCTGGTTCCCGACGCTGAAGATCTACAACCCGCACGGCCAGAACTACACTCCGGTCGACCATGAACTGATGCTGTCCTACAAGGAAGCGAAGGACGGTCAGATTCTGCACGAGGGCATTTCCGAGGCGGGCTCTGTGGGGTCGTTTACCGCTGTCGGCTCGGCGTACGCCACCCATGGCGTGGCCATGATTCCGCTCTACATCTTCTACTCGATGTTCGGTTTCCAGCGCACGGCTGACTCCATTTGGGCCGCTGGTGACCAAATGTCCCGCGGCTTCCTGCTCGGGGCGACAGCTGGCCGCACGACGCTGACAGGTGAAGGCCTGCAGCACATGGACGGTCACTCCCAGTTGCTGGCGGCTACGAACCCGTCGGTGGTCTCCTTCGACCCGGCATTCGCCTACGAGATTGCCTACATCGTCTGCGATGGCATTGACCGCATGTACGGCCCGGAGCGCGGCGAAGATGTCATTTACTACCTGACTATCTACAATGAGCCGACTTCGCAGCCGGCTGTCCCAGAAGATCTCGATGTCGAGGGGCTGCTTGGCGGTATCTACCGCTTCCGCAAGGCCGAGGGCGACAAGCATGTCAACCTGCTGGCTTCCGGCATTGGCATGCAGGAGGCGCTGCGTGCCGCAGACATCCTGGAAGACTACGGCGTGGCTTCCTCGATTTACTCGGTGACCTCGTGGAATGAGCTGGCTCGCGATGGACACGAGCGTGACACTGAGCGTCTGCACAACCCGGCTGAAGAGGTCGAAGACGCCTTCGTAACCCGCCAGCTGTCCGACACCGATGGGCCATTCATCGCAGTGACTGACTTCCAGCGTGCGGTCCCGGAGCAGATTCGCAAGTGGGTTCCAGGTGACTACACCGTCCTCGGCACCGATGGCTACGGCTTCTCGGATACCCGTCCGGCCGCTCGCCGCTACTTCAACTCCGACGGCGAGTCAGTCGCTGTTGCGGCCCTGGCCGCACTGGCACGCGCTGGCAAGCTCGACAAGAGTGTCGCCCAGGAAGCAGCCGAAGAGCTGCAGATTACCGACCCAACCGCAACCACTCAGGACGCTGAATAATGACCTCTAGCCTTGGAGATCAGCTCAGCGCCCTATTGGGCACACAGGTCACCGGAGCCGGTGACGCTGACGATGCCTCTCTCAATGCAGCGAACGCGGGCTCGAAGAAGGGTTCCGCCGACGCTGACCTGCCCGCAGGTCTTCACGGAGAGGTCGCGGCAATCGTCAAAAAGATGGCTAACGACGAGGTGGAGTCCCTAGAGCTCCCCACTCCGCTGACCGACTACGGCTTTGACCGCTTGAGCGTCGTAGAGTTGGCCGTCCGCTGTGAGGAAGGGCTGGGAGTCCGCATTGAGGACGAGGACATTCCCTCGTTTAAGACCCTTGGCGATGTAGTTGACTACATCGCCGCCCGGCGCGGGTAGAGCTGCAGCACGTTAGCTGCCTCTACCCCGCCGAGGTCTGCGTTGCCAGCGGTCGAGTTGCCGCTGGCACTGTCGGGTCCGGCAGGGGTGGACGTCGTAAAGCACTCTTCGGGGGCGTAGCCTGCCGTCATCATGCGCATCGGCTCTAACACGCGATCCCACGGCCCGCCGATGGCCGCGTCGAGGGCGCCTGCGATGTCGCCGCCGCGTGCCATGATGGAACGCAGCGCATCCTCGTTGACCACGATGTTTCCGGCGGCATCGGTCTGTCCGGCGAAAGTCCCCAGCTGCGGGGTATGACAGTAGCGCATGCCATCGATGGCGGAGCCGTCATCATCCACGGCTGGGTCTTGCGCCAGCTCGAAATAGAGGCGGGGCCACCTAGCCAGGTTGTCCACCAGTGTGGCGATGGTGTCAGCACTTGCAGTGAAAGGCACCTCGGCGCACAAAGTGGCATCCTGGTCGGTCGCACGCCAAATATCCCGGCGTGGCTTCGTGCCATCGGGCATGCTGAGTCGGGCCAGCGCCCACGTGATGTGTGGTTGCAGCGGCCCTGGCATGCTGTGAATCCACAGAACGCCTGAAAGTTGGGTGCGCATAGACGAAGGTCCTCGGAAAAGTTGCGGTCAATTGGTGTAAGACGAGATTCGTCTTCCCCTACGAACTCATCCAACGACACTTGCCACACTGCAGAAAAAAGCACTGCGGTAAAACAACACTTCTGAGGTTTGCGTTGCACGTGTTTATGATTGTTATTTCCGAGACGGCTGCTGGCAACCCTCAAGTTGTCCTTAATCCCCCAGATGTGATTTAACGCTGAGACGAAAAATCGGCGCCGCAAGCGACGCCGGCTTACTCCACATCCCCTTAATCCTCAGCGTGTTCTTCCAGCTCACTCCAGAGTTCGTCGTTGAAGTCGGCCCATAGAGGCTTTGCCCACTCGCCGAAATCTCGGTCGGTCAGCGCGATTGCCGCCCGTCCGGTTGGACGATGCAGCCACAGGAATGTGCCCGCTTGCCCAAAATGGCCTGCGACATCCTTGGGCATCGAGGCACCAAACCACAGCCCCTGCTTGGAATCGGGGTGCCCGAAGATTTCAAAGCCCAGGCCCCAATCGGCCGGACGTTGCATACCATAGCCAGGCACAACACCATTCAGCCCCGGGAACTGCACCGTCAACGCCTCAGTCACGGTATCGGGATGCAGAAGAGTCGGGGCGAGAATCTCATCGACGAAGGCCATGAGATTAGCGACGCTGCTACGCGCGCCATGCCCTGCCGATCCATCCAGCACGGAATCTGACATCCCCAGCGGCTCAAACACGGCCTGGCGCAGGTATTCACTAAACGGCATGTCTGCCTCCGCAGCGATGGCATCGGCGATGATTTCAAAGCCCGCGGAGGAGTAAATGCGCCGCTCCCCTGGTTCTTTTTCCAGCTCACGGCTGGCAAACCTCACCCCGCCGGCGTGCGCCAGAAGGTGACGCACAGTCGCGCCGTGACCGGGTGGCGTGAGCTCTTGGTCGAGCTCCACCGCGCCCTCCTCGACGGCCACAAGCATGCCCACAGCGGCCAGTAACTTGGTCACGCTAGCGAGCTCAAAAACGCGACCGCTATCACCGTGGGTATGCCAACTGCCATCGTCGGCACGCACGGCAGCCGCGACCGTGTCAACTGGCCACTGATCAACTTGCGCAAGAACAGAGGGCTTCCAAGAAGTCATGTCCTCAAGACTACGCAAGCGTGGCGGACTCGGATTTTTCGGCGGACTCGGACTTCTCAGCAGGCGCGTCTGCAGACTCGTCGGCTGGCGACAGGTCGGCGTTGGCGCTGGCGTCCCACTCGTCCTTGTCCCAGATTCCCGCACGCTTTGCGACGACCAATGGGACCACGGCCTGGCCAGTGACGTTCACCGCGGTGCGTCCCATATCCACAATCGGCTCAACAGCCAGCAGGAGGCCGACGCCGGCAAGTGGCAAGCCGAGAGTCGACAGAGTCAGGGTCAGCATGACGGTAGCGCCGGTGGTGCCAGCAGTTGCAGCCGAACCGATAACGGAGACGAAGATGATGAGCAGGTAGTCCGTGAAGTCCAGCGGTACCCCGTAGAACTGCGACACGAAGATAGCTGCGATAGCCGGGTAAATGGCAGCGCAACCATCCATCTTCGTGGTAGCACCCAGCGGCACTGCGAAAGAGGCGTACTCATCCGGCACTGCCAGACGACGCGAGACAACGCGCTCAGTGACCGGCATGACGCCCATCGACGAACGAGTAAAGAAGCCGAGCGAGGTCACTGGCCAGACGCGACGGAGGAAGTCGATTGGGCTAATGCCATGAATCTTCAGCACAACTGGGTACACAACTGCGATAACCAGGAACAGGCCAATGTAGATGGCAATGGCGAACTTGCCCAGGCTGCCAAGTGCTTCCCAACCGTACTCAGCGACAGCATGACCGATCAGAGCCGCAGTACCGATTGGTGCCAGACGGATAACCCACCACAGCACCTTCTGCACGATGGTCAAAAGAGAGCCGGAGAACTCGATGAACGGTTCAGCCTTCGGGCCGACCTTTACTGCGGCAATACCGAAGACAATCGCGATGACCAGCAGCTGCAGGACGTTGAAGTTCAGCGAGCCGGATACAGCACCGTCAGATTCGCTGATCTTCACACCAAGGCCGAGGAAGTTCTGCGGGACAATGCTCTGCAGGAATCCCCACCACGACCCCACAGAATCCGGTTCCTGTGCAGCCGAGGCATCGACGCCGGAGTTAACGCCCGGCTTGATAAGCAAGCCCAGGCCAATGGCAATAACCACCGATACAAAGGATGTTATGGCGAACCAAATAAGCGTCGAAACAGCCAGCTTGGCTGCGCCTGCGACCTGGCGCAGGTTGGCAATCGACACCACGACTGCGGTGACCACCAGCGGCGGAATGAGCAGCTTCAACAGCGTGACGTAGGTACTGCCGACCTCGTCCAGCGCTGTGCGCAGCGAGGAGTCATCGCCAGTACTGCGGGCCATGAAGCCCAAAATGAGACCAATAATCAGGCCATAGACAACTTGGGCACCGAAGCCGGTCGCCCATTTAAATTTATTCACTTTTCCTCCTGGAGTTTTATTTCTCTGAAAACACTTGTGCCGCGCCTTATGCCGTCTGACAAATGCGCGCGACGGGATCCGAGGCCGCTGAGCTCAGCCTCGAAGAGACAGGCGCAGCGAGGCGGAAGCCCCGAAGTGTTTAGCGACAGGAGGAAGTGGAGATTCGGCCGTAATCGAGCCAACGCCGCTTTGTGAGCATTTTCATGTTGGTCATTTCTATCTAGCAAGTCCGGTTAAGAGACAAACGATAAGACTGCCACGATTGATGTTGTGACACCAATTTCCAACACGGCCCCTCACCCGAATATTCCACATCGCTAATTCGACTTCTCAGCCTGCCTGCGCAACTGCAGTACCTTCAGCGAGCAGAGGAAGCCAATAGTCAACGCGCCGACAGCGGAATACAGCGCAAACTGCGTGGCATGTGCAAACGCATTTGTCAGCGGCACCAACACACCGTCGGGAGCACCCTGCGCACGCAGACCAATCAGCATCGAGCCAGCGGAATCCTTCAGCCCCTGCCCCATCTGCTCCAGGCCCGGCGACAGCTTCGCGATCTCACGATCCAGCCCAATCGTCAGCGCCATACCACCGAGCGCAGCACCGAGCGCCGAACCAATCTGCCGAATCGTCGACTGCGTTGCCGATGCCTGCCCCGACAGCCGCACCGGAATATCACCAAGCACCAACGAGGTCAGCTGCGCCGATGCCAGACCAAGACCCAGACCGTAGACAATCAATGCAAACACAACCAGCCACAGCGGCAGGTCAACGCGCTCTTCGGCCGCCAACTGCAGCGAACCAAAGACCTCGAGACCAAGGCCCACAATCACCACACCGGCCGGGGTAATCCGAGCTGCCAGATGACGCGCCATGGCACCTGCGAAGAACGCACCGAGAGCCATTGCTGCCAGGACCAGGCCGGTTGCGATCGTCGATAAGCCAATCGCCGACACCAAGTAGAGCGGCAGCACGAAGACCAGCGCGAACTCACCCACCGCGACGAGCATCGCCGTGGTATTCCCCCAGCTAAACGTGGCGTAGGAGAACATCGACACGTCCAACAGCGCAGAATCCGCGTTCTTCCGACGACGGTTTTCCCACAGCACGAAAGCGACAAGCACCACCGCACCAACCAAGAGCGTGACGACGGGTGCGGAGGGAAAAGCAAACCCTATCTTGGCGCCTTGAATGATGCCGAAGACCACGGCACCAAAGCCAATTCCAGACAACACCAGGCCAAGAACATCGAAGCGACCCGCGCCATTGGTATCGCCTGCGGTGTTCGGCACCCAGCGCAGCGCAAGGACAAAAAGCACGACGGCGATAGGCACGTTGACCCAGAAGATAGCTTCCCAACCAGCAAACTGCGTAAGCACGCCACCCAGGAGTGGGCCGACTGCTGCAGCACCAGACATGACCGCACCCCAGATGCCGAATGCGGTGGCACGATCTTTATCACGGAATAGTGCGTTCACGCTGGACAGTGTTGATGGCAGAATGCACGCGCCGCCAATGCCTTGGATGACGCGGGCAATGACCAGTGGCGCCAAGGCTGTGGAAAGTGCGGCCACGACGGAGCCGACCGTGAAGATGACCAGACCGACGAGAAAAAGCGTTCGACGGCCGAAGCGGTCGCCAGCGCGGCCAGAGGTCAGGAGTAGTGCGGCGAAAACGACGGAGTAGATTGTGGTGATCCACTGCGCGCCCACGATGTCGAGACTCAGCTCCGAAATGATGGTCGGCAATGAAACACCGACGATGGTGCCGTCCAGGACGATCATGCCGAGGCCAACCGCGAGCACGAGCAACCCCCACCATCGCTGTGGTGAGGCCGCGAACTCAGCGATCTGATCCTCGTTGGCGATTGCCATGACGGGGGTGCCCTTCGCTTTCGCTGTGGCACCGGCTTGTGCGTCGGCTGAGACGTCGGCGCTGCTCAAGGGAGGTTTTGTACTCATAGGATTAATGCTAGAAGTGTCCAAGCACTGATTCATCAACCGAAAGTCGTAACTTTGCGGGGGCTTTGGTTCGTTGAGGATGGGGAGGCAGCTTGCTTCATCCCGCCCGGGAGAGGAGGTCATTGAGAACGAGGGACAGATTCATTGGGCCTGTGTAACTGCTCCCAGAGTCGCTGGCTATAGGGCTTTTATCACCGCACGGTGGCAGATTGCTATGATGCTATGAGGTTTTGGGCATTGGTTCATAGTGCTTAATTGTCACTTCATAGTGCCCAATCCTTGCCCCTATAGCTCAGTCGGTTAGAGCAGAGGACTCATAATCCTTTTGTCGCAGGTTCGAGCCCTGCTGGGGGCACGATGTGAAGTCTCGCAGCATTCTTGACAGTGTGCTGTGGGACGTTTCCGCTTCCCAGCGCCGATTTTGGGGGCTGCTGTCTCGCAACCTGCTTGCCAAGGTGTCTCATGACATTGTTGACACTTTTAGGCGGTGGGGTTACTCCGGCAGGTGGGTGGTGAGCGGCGTGGGGCGAAGTCCTCTATGTTGGTTTTCTTTTGGTAGTTGGCCGTTGGGTCGATGATGTGTCGAGCCCTGGAAGACCGCTCGGTCCCCCATTGCGGGCGTTCGGCACGCCTGACTTGGGTTACCGAGTTAGCTATCACTATCGAGCCCACAGCCGGGCATAGGCCGGCGACGAATCTAGCAAATCCTCATGCGTCCCCGCTGCGGCCACGCGCCCGCCGTCCAACATAACGACCTGATCGGCAGCCGCCAACGTGTGCTCCTGATGCGCGATTACTAGCACTGTCGCCAATCCGCTGAGTTCGCGCAGTGCCTCCTGCACAGCCACGGCGGCGGACGCGTCGAGCGATGAGGTCGCCTCATCCAGCAGTAACACAGGCGCTCGCTTCAACACAGCGCGGGCCACTGACACACGCTGCCGCTCGCCGCCCGAGAGCAGTCTGCCACCTTCACCGACGCGGGTCGCCCACCCTTGTGGCAAGCGATCGACGATCTCGTCGACCCGAGCTATTTTCGCGGCGGCGTTCACCTCGGCGTCCGTGGCTTCTGGACGACCGAGCAACACGTTCGCGCGCAGGGTGTCGTCAAGGAGATAGACGTCCTGGAACACCAACGACGTTGCCCCGAGGACATCGGCACTGGCCATGTCGCGAACATCCACGCCGTCGAGCCGCACGGCCCCTGCGTCCACGTCATGGAAGCGGGCGATCAAGCGAGTGAGCGTGGTCTTGCCCGACCCGGATGGCCCGACGATGGCAGTAACTGATCCCGGCGCAACAGTCAGATTGAGATCATCAAACACCATCGCGTCTCCGTAGCCGAAGCGCACTGCGTCAATCGCAATCTCCGGCGGATGCGTCGGCGCTGGGACTGGCTGCTCGGGTTCCGGTAGCCCCGGCTCGTCTAGCAAATTGACCACCTGGTCGAGTTCACGATCCATGCGGCGCAGCGCCGTGCCGAGTTCAGAAAGTGTGCGGAGGGGGCCCATTACCTGGGTGACGATCAGGATAAGACCGATCATCACGAGCGGGTCCACACCGCCGAGACTGCGCCATACGGCCACGGTGACCACAGCGCCAAAGACCGTCTGTACCACGACACTCTGGACAATCATCGATGCGGCGGAGGCCAGCTGGGCCGACATACCGAGGCGACGTTGTCGGTCAAGTGAAGATGCCAGGGGTGCATAGCCAGAACCTGCCACTCGCGCCCCGCGCAGCGCCGTCTGGTGCTTGGCCAGGTCGAGCAGCGCGGCATCCGTGCGGTGTTCCGCGGTGGTGAGTCGGGCGTCGGCCCGGGCACTCCAGGAGCGAGCCAGCACAGTCGAGGCGTACACGAGCGGGACCCCGACGGCGAGCGAGAGTCCCAGCCGCCAGTCAAGGAAGAAGGTCACGAGCACTAGAGTCAACGGAGTCGCCACGTAACCGATGAGCGGAGCAAGCACGTCGCCGATCGCGGTGGCGACGAACATTGTGCCGCGGACCGAGAGCCGTGAGGCGTTGGCTGCGGACCCGCCATCGAACCACCCCATCGGCAGACGCATGAGCTGCCGCGCCAGTTGGCGATGCATCGACGACATCAGAGACATGGTCAAATCGACGCTCCCGCGCGTGACCCACACCGTGAGTAGGGCATGGACGCCGGCGCAAACCACCATTGCGATCAACCACCAGAGCGTCGAGCTGAAAGTCTCCTGGGCCAGGTGGGCCAGTACTGGGACCAGACATGCCAGTGACAGTCCCTGTGCGACTCCGGCCGCCACAGCCACTGCTGTGAATCGCTGGAGTGTTGAGCGTCCTTCTTGTCCAGCGATCCGTTCAATCTGCGTGATCATCGAGCACCTCCCGTGACGGCGGCCTGGTTGCGCCATAGCGCGGCGTACTGCCCATCGGCGGCGAGCAGGGATTCGTGTTCGCCTTGTTCGACGATTCGCCCTTGGTCGAGGACGACGATCTGGTCTGCGTGGGTGATCGTGCCAAGGCGGTGGGCGATCATGATGACCGTGCGTCCCCGGGTCAGTTCGGCGAGGGCCTGCCCGATCGCGGCCTCATTCTCGGGGTCGATCGCGGAGGTGGCCTCGTCGAGTATGAGCACGTGAGGGTCGGCGAGGATGGCCCGCGCGATGGCCACGCGCTGGGTCTCACCGCCGGAGAGCCGAGCGTCTTCTCCGACAACGCTGCCGTATCCGCGGGGTAGTTCGCGGATCCGCGCGTCGATCGCCGCTAGGGAGGCGGCGTGCTGGATGTCCTCGTCGGTCGCGCCCGGACGCCCGAGCGCGATGTTGTCGCGGATGCTCATGGAAGGCAGGCTCGGGCTTTGCAGCAGGATGCCGACGTGTTGATGGAGCACGTGCGGGTCGATGTCGCGCACGTCGACGTTGCCGATCCGGATCGCACCGGCGTCAACGTCACGGAAGCGGGCGATGAGAGATGCGAGGGTCGATTTGCCCGAGCCAGAGGCCCCGACCAACGCGGTGACCGATCCTTCTCGTGCGGTGAGCGACACCCCATGCAGCACCGGCTCATCTGGCGCGTACCCGAAGGTCACGTTCTCGATCGAGACATCGGTCCCGGCGGGCTCGAGGGGATGTTCAGCCACGAGGAGTTCGGGCTCGTCGAGAAGGGTGATGAGTCGTCCGGCGGCTTCTAGCCCGTCGTTGATGTGTTGTTGCCCGGCCCCGACCGTGAGCAGCGTGGCGGGCAGCGACAGAGCGATCATGGTGACCACGACGACGTCGGCGACATCGCTCCACCCGGCGGCGACCATGGCAGCACCGGGAACGACGACAGTCAGCGCGACGACCGGCAACCCCAGGGCCGTGAGAGCGATGGCGTGGGCACGCATCTGGGGTGTGACAAGCGTGCGGAACTCCGAGGTGAAGTCGTCTGACGCCCTGGTGAAGCGCGCCGAGCCAGTCTCCTCAGCCCCGAACACGCGCAGCACTGCGATCCCATCGACGAACTCGATTACCGCGGCGGAGACCTCGGAGAGCGACTCGGCAATCCGGGCCATGACAGAGCGCATGTCTCCGGGCGCGAGCACGGAGAACAGGACCATGTAGGCCACCGGACTGATCACGCAGCACAGCCCGAGTCGCCAGTCGATGGTCAGTGCGACGATGACGCCGACCACCGGTGTCAGAACCGCCGCGGTGATCTCGACCAGCGCGTGGGCGACAAGGTGGTGGAGGCTCGCGACATCGTCTTGGATTATGCGGCGGACGCGTCCGGAGGAGCTCTGATCGAACCATCCCAGTGGGAGTCGGCTCAGCTTGTCGGCCAGTTGCACGCGCAACTCGGCCTGTAGCCGCAGGTCGACCAGATGGGTGATGAGCAGCGCCAGCGACCCCAGGGCGAGTGCGCCACCGAGTCCACCGATGAACCACCATACTGCTGGCCACACCTTGTCAGTGCCCAGGAGTAGTTCATTGACGATCCGGACCAACGCCAGCAGTGGAATGGCACTGGCCAAGCTCCCGAGCACCTGCAGCAAAAGGGCGACGGCGATGGGGGCGGACACCGGGCGGAGAATGCGCCAGGCGGGTTTCTCCGTGTTCGCACTATCCTCCGTCGGCTGACTTGTCGGCTCCTTGGGCGCCGTGGTGGGTTCGTCAGTCGCGTCCGACACTGCGTTACCTCCTCAGTAGACAACCACTCTTGTTTTATATAAGGCTATCCTAACCTAACTAGTAACGCGTCTGTAAGTACGTCGGTGATTCCGAGGCACCCACAGCCATGAGCGGTGGACAGCCGGTACCGCCGAGGACATCGCGGTGTGACTGAAGAAGATCAGGTGTCCGTAGAGGTCAAGCCCCGTGTAGGCGCTTTGTGTTTAGAGCACGTATTTGACGACACCATGGTGAGTTTCGAGTAACACCCGAAGCGTTCGGTCTTTGGGCAGGGTTGGAGGTCAAGGGGGCTAGTTCATCGACTGCCGGGGCTATTCCCTTTTTGTCCCTTTTCCTCTTCGCCCGTTTTCTTGTCCCACTCCTAGCTCCCGGGACTACCCTAGGCAGCTCACGCCCACTTCCCCGACATCCGGTTGTAACAGCTGGCGCACAGGGAGATGTACTTCGGCGCTTCGAGTGCCTCAATTTCCACGGTTTCGCCGTCGAGGATAATGCTGCCGTCCGGATTCAACCGTGCAGTAAAGATGGCCTTCTGCCCACAGGTGCAAATTGTCTTAATTTCCTCAATGGTGTGGGCAACTTCGAGCAAGCGCTGGGAGCCTGGGAAGGCATGCGTGCGAAAGTCGGTACGCAGACCGTAGCAGAGCACCGGAGTACCGCGAAGGGTAATTCCCAGCAACTGATCGACCTGGTCAGGGGTAAGAAACTGTGCCTCATCGATGATTAGACAATCGTAGCCGTCGGCAAGCGAGGAGAGGTCATCGCCATCGTGGATGAGGTGTGCGCGTTCCGCGATGCCGATGCGGGAGTGCACGTCGCCGTCAGCCAAAGTATCCACGGC
The DNA here is from genome assembly GCF_014335015.1 of Corynebacterium sp. LK31. Taxonomy (NCBI): domain Bacteria; kingdom Bacillati; phylum Actinomycetota; class Actinomycetes; order Mycobacteriales; family Corynebacteriaceae; genus Corynebacterium; species Corynebacterium sp. LK31. The sequence goes on from NZ_PDGW01000013.1 coordinate 214,290, forward strand.
CGGCTTGGCGATCAACGGTCGCATATCGCGCTCGCGGTAGTTGTGGGCGACGCGGAGGACCTCGATGGATTTTCCGCTGTTCATGGTTCCGTAGCGGAAGTACAGTTTTGCCATAGCCATCGATTGTAGGGCATCGATTCGCGGGCTCTGACGGCTGTAAACTCGGGCCGCCAACACGGATTTGAATTCCCGACTATCCTATATTTTTATGCAGCCGATTCCTGACCTGAATGAGAATCCAACAGTTGTTGTATGTGGATCTATCCACCTAGATACCCTGGTACAGGTCGATAGCGTACCCGCAGAAGGTGGCACGCTCATCGTTGATGACGGCACGAATATGCTGGGCGGCAAGGGCGCCAACCAGGCCGTTGCTATCGCTTATGACGGTGTCCGTGCGATTATGGCCGGTACGGTTGGTGAGGATCGTGCCGCGGATTTCGTGGTCGAGGAACTCAACGCACACGGCGTAGATGTCCACTCCATTCAGACTTCCTGGGATTTGCCGACCGGCAGCGCTTTCGTCGCAACGAACCGCAAGGGTCGCCCGGTGATTTTTGTCCAGCGCGGTGCCGATGCGCTAACCGACCCCACCGATTTCGTCGACGAGTTCGCATCAGCGGATGTCGTGCTCGCACAGGGCGAGCTCCTCCCGGAAGCAACTGAGGCCATCGCGTCCGTCGCATCCATGTACAGCGCGCGACTGGTGCTGAACCTCAATCCGGTCGTAACCGTTACACCTGCCCTGATTGACCATGCAGATCCGCTGATCGTCAACATGAAGGGCGCCTGGGAAACAATCCGTCGCCTGGACATCGCCGAGGGCATCCGCGCTACCGACTACCGCGCACAGCTCGAGGCGCTTCTGCAGTACTGCCCCAGCGTCGTCATGCTCCGCGGCGACCACGGCTGTCTCTTCGCACAGCACTCCGACGGTCTCGATGACGAGCCGACAATCTACGAGCACCCCGCGCTCAAGCTGCCAGAGGAGAAGATTGTCGACGGCACTGGCTCCGGTGATGCGTTCGTCGGCACGCTCACCGCGGAACTGGCTAAGGGCACCTCGCTTTACGACGCCGTCCCCCTGGCCACCGCAGCAGGCGCAGCAGCTGTACAGGCGGTCGGCGCATGCTCCGCTTTTGTCCGTCGCGAAAAACTGCTGGAGATGGTCGAGGCGGAGGATTTTCCCCCTGTGAAAGAGTACGCGGGCTAAGAATTGTCAACAGCCTGGTGTTCGAGCTGGCGCCGATTAAGTCAGTGCCAGTGCAGCCAGTGGGGCCAGTGGGAGAACCTACCCAGCATTGTCTGGCAGAACGGGCTCAAGCGCCAGCATCACCAAGTACCAACTCAACGCGTACCCGATAAGGAAGACATAGGTAGCAATCGCGTAGATCTTCGCCGGGAAAAAGAATATGGCCGCGGGCACGATGAGAAGCGCCAAAACTGCGAGCGCAGTCCGCGGCAGGTTTTTGACGGTCATGCTGGTGGCCGTTGCCAGGGTTCGGCGGAGCGACGAGTGACCGTCGGAAAGCGAGCACAGCGAGTAGACCCACGCGGTAATTCCCAGCAGTATTAGCGCCCCGGAGGTAACTCCTGCGGCGAAGACTAGGCCGACAGTGCCGAGGTCCGCGCGGGAAATAACGTAAAACTCATAGCCAATGGCACCGGCGAGAACCACGGTGAATAGCCACCACACGGTTGGTGTGCGCCAATTGTCCAACAGTGCGCGCAAGAAGCGCCGGACGGGCCTCGAGCCTTCGTCCCGGACCATATCGCGAGCGACTACTACTCCAGCGCGAGTTGCGGCGCCTGCAGTGACTATCGGGATGGATGCGACGATCATCAGCAGGTTGATGATTACAAGGTCTGCTAACAGCGACCAGGCTGCGTAGAACTTTGTATCGGTGCTGAAAAATCTATCCACGGGTTCATATCCTAATAAAGGCTGATTAACAGACGAAAGCCTCAACCTACGCGGTTGAGGCTTTCGCTTTCGTAAAACACGGTGCTTGGTGCCCTATGCGCTAACGCTTAGGCGACTATCCCTTAACGGCACCCGCAGCAACACCCTCGATAATGTGCTTCTGGGTGGCGACGTAGAAGATCACAATCGGAATGATTGCGAGCACCAGCATTGCCATCATCGCGCCAAGGTCACGGTTACCGTTGGAGCCAACGAAGCTCTGCACGACAACCGGGATGGTCTTGTACTTAGTGGACAGGCCGATGACCAGGTACGGCAGCAGGTAGTCGTTCCAAACCCACATTGCGTTCAGAATGGCGACTGTCACTGCAGTCGGCTTGAGCATGGGCAAAACGATGCGGAAGTAGTTCTGCATCGGAGATGCGCCATCAATCATCGCGGCTTCCTCGATGTCAATCGGGATGGACTTGATGAAGCCGGCAAACATGAATACCGACAGGCCGGAGCCAAAGCCCAAGTAGAGAACCACAATGCCGATTGGGTTGTTCAAATGCAGCATGTCGGCGATCTTGACGGTCGGGAACATCACCATCTGGAACGGGATGACCATCGAGAACACAAACAGGTAATACAGCAGCGAGGTCCACCACGTCTTCACTCGCGTGATGTAGTAAGCCGTCATCGCAGAGAAGAACACAATCGCAATAACCGAGAGGATCGTGATGACAAAGGACCACACGATCGCCCAGCCGAAGCCCTCCTTCATCAGGCCGACGGCGTAGTTTTCGAACCCGACCCACATGTCACCTAGTGGCAGCTGGAAGGGATTATCTGAAATTGCGAACTTGGACTTGAACGAGTTGAAGATAATGAACGCGATTGGCCCCAAGAACACGACGGTCAAAAACACCAGAATCGCGTAGATGATGACCTTAGATACGCCTCCCACCTTGGCCTCGTCCTGCTTAGCGGGCTTGGCCTTGGGGAGCTTGGTGGCCGTTTCAGTGGTCATTGCAGCGTCGACAGACATTTATGCCTCCACTTCCTTGCTGCGAGTAGCACGCAGCTGCAGCATCGCGATCGCTACGACCACGACGACGAAAATTACTGCCTTGGCTTGACCAACGCCCTCCACACCAATTCGGTTGAACATGGTGTTGACGATGTTCAGAGCAACCATTTCTGTCTCTGAACCCGGCGCACCATTGGTCAGGGCCAAGTTTTGGTCGAAGAGTTTGAAAGTGTTCGACAGGGTCAAGAAGAGGCAAATGGTAATCGATGGCATGACCATCGGGATAGTAACGTGCCGCAGAATCTCCCAGCGTCCGGCGCCATCAATCTCCGCAGCTTCGATGAGCTCCGGTGGGACATTCTGCAGACCGGCAATATAGATAATCATCATGTAACCGACCAGCTGCCAGTTGATGAGGATGATCAGACCGGCGTAACCGAACTTCCAGTCGGACACAATCGTCGTACCGTACGATGCCAGCACGGCGTTAATCATCGACTGCCAGGTGTAACCGAGCACGATGCCACCGATAAGGTTCGGCATGAAGAAGACTGTGCGGAAGAAGTTCGTGCCCTTCAGCTTGCGCGTCAGAATCCATGCGATCCAGAACGCGAACAAGTTCACAGTAATGATGGAAACAACAACCACCATGAGAGTGAATCCGAAGGAAGCGACGAAGCCCTCGCGCTCACTAAATGCCTTCTGGTAGTTCTCGATACCAACCCACTGCGCATTAGTGATGGTTGTGAAGTCAGTAAATGATAGGAAGAAACCGATAACGAACGGCACCAGGAACGCGATTGCGAAGGCAATCAGCGTGGGTAGCACGAAAATTGGGAAATACTTTTTCAATGTTGCTTGCATCTACAACACCGCTCCTAAAGCTAAAGGCGGAGCCCGGTGCCTCGAGACCGGTTTAACAGGTCACCGAGCCCCGAGCTCCGCCTTGCCATTGGATGAACTCATTCCGTCGGTTGTTCATGCGCGAGAAGCTTTCGCTTCACACTCACCGATGGAATGGATCACCATTGATTTGCTGGTATTTAATTGTTCGGAGATTCCGCATTCCAGCTGTCGGCGAAAGTCTCGACAACCTTGTCCCACGGCATCTTTCCGGAAGCGTACTGCGCCAGCGCTGCGCCAAAATCATCCTTGAACTGCTGAGACGGGAAGTACTGGAAGTCCCACGGGATGGTGGTCAGGTCCTCGTTCTCAATTGCTGCGGCCACTTCCTTGGCCAGCGGGTCATTCGGAGTGTCGGCTTCAGTGAAGTTCTGGAACGGAGCGATGAATCCAAGATCCTCGACGACGTACTTCTTGCCCTCATCGGTGTTGAACAGCCAATTGACGAAGTCCTTCGTTGCCTTTTGGGAAGCCTCCGAAGCCTTAGAGTTGACCGTCAGGTAGTTCTCAGTACCAACCGAGATGCCGGTCTTATCCTCGTCCTTCAGGCCCATGTACATAGGCATGAACTTAATCTTGTCCTGCTTGACCACGTTGCCGGAGACATCGTTGATCTGGGACCATGCCCAGTTGCCATTCTGAACCATAGCGGCCTTGCCCTGAGCGAATTCAGCCATCGAGTCGGACACAGCCTTCGACGGGGCCAGAGTCTTTTCGACAGTGGAGTTATTCAGGTACAGATCAAAGAGGTTCTTGAACTCCTTGTTGTACTTGAACTTCACATCAGCGGTTTCCTTGGTGCCGAGGTCCTCGAATTCATAATGAACCGGTCCGTTGGCCAAGTGTGTCTGCCAGCGCCAATCCTCACCGGATGCGAGCGAGGTGGAAGCGAAGGTGCCGGAAATCCCCAGCTTGTCCTTCTTGGCCTGCATGTCCTCAGCGACTTCCTTCAGCTTTCCGAAGGCCTTAATCTCGTCGATGCTCTTGGCCTTGGCATCGGGCAGCGCGAAGTACTTGTCCATGATCTCTTCGTTATAGATCAAGCCAAACCCCTCGACTGCAAACGGGACGCCGTATACCTTGCCGTCCTCGCCCTTCAGCGGCTCGATGCCCTCGTTGAGGTTTTGTGCGATCTCAGTGTCAGACATGTCAGCCATGTATTCCTGCCAAGTACGCAGGCCCGCCGGACCATTGACCTGGAACAGTGTTGGCGCGTCCTTTTTACCAATCTCGGCCTTCAGAGTTTGCTCATAGGAATTCGAAGCAGCGGTAACGACCTTGACCTGGACACCAGTCTTGTCAGTGTATGCCTTCGCAATCTTCTGATATGCGGCATCCTGCTCCGGCTTGAAGTTAAGGAAGTAGACACCACCATCTGCAACCGCATCATCACTCGAGCACGCAACCAAACCAGCGGTTGCCATCAGGCCTGCTGCACACAGAGCTGAAAGGCGCTTGAAGTTCTTCACTATATTTTCTCCCTTGAGAAGAAAGGCCACTTCAATGGCATCCTCCGAGAAATTCGGACGAATATTTGCCAGCAGCCGTGGCCTAATTGGATTATCCCGCCCTGCGGCTAGAAGTAGCCTTTCATGCGAACTTCGACGCCACCCACGCGGGTATTCGGTCTCACCAAAATCTTACTTGACCAAAACCAATTTAGGTTGACCTTCAGCCAGCTGTGAACAAATGCAAAGGAGAAAAATAGCAAAAGCTCTCGAAAGCACACCTAGAATTCGAGCTGTTTTCGCTGAACAGAGCCGCCTACCGGCACCAAAGTAAGCACCTGGCCGCGACAATCACACGCAGACCCGACAACCACCCGACCACCAAAAGCACCCCTGTTTGGCGTGAATGTATATTTTTATAATATCCTGGCGAGTCGTTTACTTGTCACTTTTGAAATAATCGTACGCTCGACAGTCTGCTTCTAGAGAGCTACTCGACCTCATCGCTCGCCGGAAGATATACGGACTCGTCGCGATGCCCGGGCAACACTCGGTCTACGTAGCTCTGCACCGCTTCTTGAAGCGGCACATCCGCACGGCGTTTTTCTGCCATGTACCAGCGATGCTCCAAGACCTCGTGGAAAACCTGCGCATCCTGCAGCCTTCCACGCAGCCCCTCGGGCACAGCCAGGATTGTGGCCTCGAAAACTTCACGCAGCCATCGGTGCGCAACCTGCTCTAGCGGAACCCCTTCAAGACCTTCCGCCAACCGAAAGGTCTGCATACTATTGAGCATCCGCCTCGCTTGCCGTTCTTGAACATCCAACCCCGTCAGTCGCATTAACTGCCTATGGTGATGCCCTGCGTCAACCACTCGTGGTCGGAACACAACGCGGCCACCATCACTGGTGACTTTCAGCTCGCCAACATCGAAACCGAGGTCGTTGAGCCTGCGAATCCGCTCATCGACAAGCCAAGGCTCCTCAACACCAATAGATTCTTCCCCCGTCAGCTCTTGCCACAGGTCCTCATAACGCTCAATAATGCGCCTACCCACCGCAATTACGTCCAACTCAGGATCGAGGAATCCGCCGGCCTGCAGATCCATGAGCTCTCCGATGATGTTGGTATGGGCAACGTCAACGTCGTAAAGCCTGCGGGAATCTGAGAGTGTGCCTTGCAAATCTCCCGTTTCCGCGTCGACAAGGTAGGCGGAGAAAGCGTCTGCGTCACGACGAAACAACGTGTTCGACAGCGACACGTCGCCCCAGTAAAAACCAAGGAGATGTAACCGAACTAGCAGGACTACCAGCGAGTCAATCAGGCGGACCACAGTTTCGCGGGTGACCTGTTGAGAAAAAACTGCACGATACGGCAGCGAATACTCGAGATGTTCTGTGACGAGTGCCGCAGTTAACGGTTCGCCATCTGGATCCTTGCGGCCAGTAATGACCGCGAGCGGGCGAACCGATGGAGCACCGAGCCTGACCAGGTCACGCAGCATTCGATACTCATGATGAGCAGTGAACTCACCAATTTCTTTCACTGCAATGACGCGGTCATCCAAGTTGACGAATCGAACAATGTGCCGCGAAATTCCCTGAGGTAGGGCGGCCAACAAATCGTCTGGCCACTGTTCCAGAGGTATATGCCAAGGAAGGCGCAAAAGCTTTGAAGCCACCGTTGTCGCGGCTATTTTCATAGTTTCCGACACGGTGGCTCCTAAAACTGTCTTACTGTCCCACTGCCCTACCAGCTACTCATTTCATCTAAACGAAAGAGTTTAGGCCGGAAGGCGCATACCAGTCGACTTCGAGAACAGGTGCAGCATGCCCGGACGAATCTTGCCGTAAACTACCGAGCCCAACTGCGGCGCGGTGCGCGGGGCGGTACGAATAACCACCTGACCGTGTTCCTCTTCGTCCGGGTTAGAGGAAGATCCGGAGCTCAATGCTCCGCCACCGACGAGATCGCCATACATGAATGCATCGGAGCCCAATTCCTCGACCAAGTTAACCTGCACCGGAATGACGTCATCGCCCGGTCCCTCGACCAGGTCGAATGCCTCCGGACGGAAGCCCACGATAATCTGGTTCTGATCCTCCGGCACGATTGCAGCAAGTGTGGCTTCCGGCAGCTTAATCTTGGCCTCACCCAACGTGGCGTAACCATTAGAGACGTTGAACGTGCCCAGGTTCATCGCAGGCGAGCCAATGAAGCCCGCGACGAATTCGTTTGCCGGGGTTTCGTAGAGTTCCCGCGGGGTACCGACCTGCTGCAGAACACCGAAGTTAATGACCGCGATGCGGTCGCCCATGGTCAGCGCCTCAGTCTGGTCGTGGGTGACATACATGGTGGTCACACCCATCCGACGCTGCATGGCCGCAATCTGAGTACGGGTTTGAACACGCAGCTTCGCGTCCAGGTTCGACAACGGCTCGTCCATCAGGAACACCTGCGGCTTGCGCACAATCGCACGCCCCATTGCCACACGCTGACGCTGACCACCGGATAGAGCCTTAGGCTTACGATCCAGGAACTGAGTTAGATCCAGGGTCTTCGCAGCTTCTTCGACACGACGGTCAATCTCGTCCTTGTCCACACCAGCAATCTTGAGCGCGAAGCCCATGTTCTCGCGCACCGTCATATGCGGGTACAGGGCGTAGTTCTGGAAGACCATCGCAATATCGCGATCCTTGGGCGAGACATTGGTCACATCACGATCTCCAATGAAAATCTTGCCCTCATTGACCTCTTCCAGACCGGCAAGCATGCGCAGTGTTGTGGACTTACCACAACCGGAGGGGCCCACCAGAACCAGGAACTCGCCATCGGCAATTTCCAAGTTGAACTTGTCCACAGAAGGCTTCGTCGCACCAGGGTAAATGCGAGTGGCATCAGCAAAAGTCACAGTAGCCATGTGAATACAAACCTTTCATCGGCAGGTACGTGCCGAACGATCCGAGTGAAAGTAACCGCAGGAACAGCTCCTACGTATCTGCCTCACAAGCTTACTCTTAATCGAGTAGTCCCGTAACGAGCTCCGCAATCTTCGAGCGCTCCGAGCGCTTCAGCGTGATGTGTGCAAAAAGCTCGTTGCCCTTGAGTTTTTCAATCACCGCCTGCACGCCGTCATGGCGGCCGACGCGCAGGTTGTCACGCTGCGCCACATCGTGCGTAAGGATGACTCGGGAATTGCTACCAAGACGCGACAGCACCGTCAGCAGTACGTTGCGCTCCAGCGACTGTGCCTCATCGACAATCACGAAGCTGTCATGCAGGCTACGACCGCGAATGTGAGTCAACGGCAGTACCTCTAGCATGTCGCGCGAGGCAATCTCATCCATGACGTTCTCCGAGACCAGCCCCTCCAGCGTGTCGTAGACAGCCTGCGCCCACGGGTTCATCTTTTCGTCCTCACTACCTGGCAGGTAGCCAAGGTTCTGACCACCTACCGCGTAGAGCGGACGGAACACCACAATCCGGCGATGCAGTCCGCGCTCCAGCACCGACTCCAGTCCCGCGCACAGCGCAAGCGCCGACTTACCCGTACCGGCTCGGCCGCCGAGGGACACAATCCCCACCGAGTCATCCAACAGCAGGTCAAGCGCCACACGCTGCTCCGCCGACCGCCCCTTCAGGCCAAACGCCTCCGTATCGCCCCGCACAAGCTTGACGACGCCCGGGGCGCTCACCCGTGCCAGCGCAGACTGGCTACCAGCGCTGAGCTGCACGCCGCAGTGCAGCGGCTGATCCTGGATCTGCTCGAGCTCAAGGAACCCATTGGCGAAGAGACGATCAATTTCCTCCGGGTCGACGTCTACTTCCACCATTCCCGAGTACCCAGTCAGAACGACGTCCTGGGCGCGGTAATCGTCGGCAGGCAAGCCGACCGCACCAGCCTTGACGCGAAGCGGAATGTCCTTGGTGACCAGCACGACATCATGTCCATCGTGCTGAAGATTAAGGGCGCAAGCGAGAATGCGGTGATCGTTTTCGGCGGTGCGGAAGCCTGCGGGAAGGATGGAGGGATCGGAGTGGTTGAGCTCAATATGCATAAACCCGCCAAGATCATTGGCGGGCACAGGCCGGTCCAGGTGGCCGTAGCGGTAACGCAGCTCTTCGAGGAAACGGAGCGCTTCTCGGGCGAACCACCCCAGCTCTGGGTGGTGGCGCTTGGCCTCCAACTCACTCACCACGACCAGCGGAAGCACAACTTGGTGCTCATCGAACTTCTTGGTGGCGTGGGGATCGGACAGCAGGACCGAGGTATCAAGCACGTAGGTACGCATGCCCTCAGGCTAAAAGTCAGAGGTAGAAATTACGTGGTTGTGAGATGAATGCTTGGTTATCAGATGAACCACAGTTGGTTACAGGCTCTAATCCTCAAGTTGAACCCTAAGGAACTGGCCGAGCACCGAGCACCACTGCCCGGCCACTCCACTGCCCTTTTAATGGCGACTAGTCGTTATGGCGAATCTGTCGACCCAGCAACTTGTGGCGAAGCGGATCAACCGCCAAGGTCACAGCGCCAACTGATACAACTCCCACGAGGTACGCCAGCGCAACAACAAGTGAGCGTTGACCAAACGTGATTTCGTTCGCAATCGGGCCGAACATGGTGGCTCCCAACAGCGCACCCATAACAAAGCCGAAGATGCTGGTCGCAAGCATGGGAAAGAATGTCTGCTTGAAAGTGACCGTGCGGTGGAAGCTGATTGGCGTCCCGATGAAGTCCAGCGCCTTTGTCAGCGATGCCTCTTCATAGACGGCTGAGGCCTGAGTCAAAAGCGTTGACACCAGCAACAGAATGAAACCGATTACGAAAGTGATAGTCACACCGGTTGCAATATCGTGCGCGAATGTGACATCTGCAACCTCTTCAATCTTGTCTTCGCCAGGCACCATCATTGTGTAGCCAAGCAGCAGAGACAGGAAGGCCATGGAACTTACTCGACGCCACGATTCCTTAGCGTTAGTCGCGACTCGTCGCGTCGCCACAAAATCACTTGAAGTACCGAAGAAGCTGGAGATGCGGGCAACAAGCTGGATAAAGAAAGGCGCCACCAGGCCAATTGCCCAGACCATCAGGTACATCATCGCTGCGACACCAAGCGTGGCAGTGACGGTTCCACCCGCGATATTGGAGTTGGCAATCACGTATAGGACGATCGCACCGATAACAACGGCCACAATCATGCGCCAAGCCTTCATCGACTTGGGCACTTCCTTGCGGCTAACGCCGAGTGGTGAAATCATCACCCTTCGCAAACCAACCACAGCCGCATAGAGCGCGAGGAGCACCACGGCAACCCAGACCAGCGGGTAGCCCCACCAGGGCAGCAACATGTCCCAGGTATCCAGGTAGTCATTGTCGAACTTGATTATCGCCCAGAATGGCGCAGTGGCCACCGACAACAACGTGCCCACGACAAGCCCTACAGCTGCCAATACGAGGGTTTCGATAATCACCATGCGCGTAACTGCCCCGTTAGACAGACCAATCAAGCGCAGAGTTGCCAATCGCTGCTCACGTCCTGCAGCGCCAAGCACCGCCGACTGTGCCACGAGCGAAACCATTGCCGGAATCACAAAAACACAGGCCACGAGTGCCAGCTGCAGGTACATCTCGCCCTGACCTTGATTCATGTAATCCTCGGGTGTTGGGTTCGGCGGCAGCTTTGGCTCAGCCTGCCAACGGCGGTAAAACATCGCCGTGCCACCGACGACGACCAACGCCAACCAGGTACTCACGGTCATGGCCACCACGGACAATGCGGACAGCCAGCCGTTTCCCGAATGGGATTCACGCCCGGCGCGCTGCAGCCGCGTGCTCAAGTCCGCTAGTGCGCCGGTAGGAATTCTCTGGGGTTTTGTTGCTTCAGTTACGGTGCTCACTTTGTAACCTCCGCTCCTGCCAGCATGCGGTCGTCGTGAATCAGGCCATCGCGGATCTCCACACGTCGACGACACCAGTCGGCCACCTTCACATCGTGCGTGACCATCACCAATGTCGTGCCAGTCTGCTCCACCAACGCGGTGAGCTGCTGCATGACCTCATGGCCTGTGGACTGGTCCAGCGCGCCAGTCGGCTCATCGGCGAAGATGACACCTGGCTCGCCGGCCATCGCGCGGGCAATTGCCACACGTTGTGCTTGACCGCCGGACATCTGTCCTGGGCGACGGCGCGTGAGGTCCTTGAGCCCCAGGCGGTTGAGGACATCGTCGGCAAGCGCGAGTGACTTCGAGCGCTTCTTGCCCTGCAGAATCATTGGCAGAGCAACGTTTTCCCTGGCAGTCAGCTCGGGAAGGAGCTGGCCATCTTGGAAAACGAAGCCGAAGTCGTGCAGGCGGAGGGCGGAGCGGTCGGCGTCGGAAAGCGAACTGATCTTTGTGTCACCGAAGATGACGTCGCCGTCGTCCGGTAGCAAAACGCCGGACATGCAGTGCAGCAGCGTGGACTTACCAGAACCTGACGGTCCCATGACTGCAACCGTTTCGCCGGGCTCAATGGTCAGCGAAATGCCGGTGAGAACGGGAGCGGAATTGTAGGACTTGGTGATGTCGCGGATACAAAGTCGTGCGTTTCTGGGGCTGTTGTTCTCTGTCATGGCACTCATTTCACTCGCACGGAGGCGATTTCAACACCGTGCCCACTTTCCTTTTGCGGTAGTGCTAGGTCTACCATGCCGGAAATTAATTCCTCCGCACACAGAGCTTTCGTACCATGGGAAACTATGGAGCTGAAGGATTATTTCCGCAAATATATCGGCGCGAACCGTCGCGAAAAAGCGCATAAACGCAGCTACGAGGAATCCGCCGCCGCCCGCATCGCCGAACTTACCGCTTCACGACGAACAATTGCCGAAGCCTTTGAGATTGAACGTCGCCGCATTGAAAATGACCTCCACGACGGAGCTCAGCAATACATTGTTGCGGCTTCAATGAAATTAGGACTTGCGGAATTAGAGGCCTCCAATACTGGCAATGAGGAACTAATGCAGCTCCTGTCGGAAACGCGCGGCCATTTGGAGGATGGCCTGCGGGCCTTGCGGCGAACAGTCCATGGCATCCATCCGCAGGTGTTGCGCGATCGCGGACTGCAAGCGGCTGTTGAGGAAATTGCTGAAGGATATGGCCCTCACGTTGTTGTACACACTCCCTATCCGCTGCCGGAATTGGAGGAAAGCGTGCTCGCCGCGGCATATTTTTTCTGTGCAGAAGTGCTGACAAATGCAGCAAAATATGCGCCGAATGCTCCTGTTTCTGTGCTGCTCACCTCAGATCAAACACTGAATATTTCAATTACGGACCAAGGCCCAGGTGGGGCAAAATTGGGGCGCGGATTGCGGGGCATGAAAGAGCGCCTGGCCACTTTTGACGGTGCGATGACCATGCACTCTCCCGAAGGCGGGCCAACGCAGGTAATAGCCAGAATTCCCTTGATGCTAAATCGCTGGGAATCGGGCATTGGAGAAATAGAAGGCATGGATATGGAAAGCGTGGAGAAGAAAGGTGCGGCGAAATAATGAAAATTGTCATTGCGGATGACTCGGCACTCCTGCGGGAAGGAGTCGCGGGGCTCGTCGAAAAGCGCGGACATGAAGTGATTGCGATGGTCGACACTGCGCACGGTCTGGTGGCGGACATCGATGACCGGTTTGACGACTCGGGCGAGCTGCCAGACCTGGTGATTACCGATGTGCGCATGCCTCCGAAGATGAGTGACGACGGCCTGCGGGCCGCAGTGGAACTGCGCGAGCGTTATCCGCAGCTGAATGTCATGGTGCTGTCGCAGTATGTGGCGCCGGCGTATGCGCGTGAGTTGTTCTCGCCGGGAGGTGCTGGGGTTGGTACTGGGGCCGGCTCAAGTGGCAGCAGCTCGAGTGGCGGGACCGGGTATCTGCTCAAAGACCGCGTTGGCCAGGTGCTGGACTTCTTGGGTTTGCTCGAGGTCGTCGCAGGTGGTGGCGTGGTGATTGACCCTGATGTGGCGACGGCATTGATGCAGTCCGGCAAATCGGGGCTAGCCAGTTTAACGGCGCGCGAACGCGAAGTGCTCGAGCTGATGGCACGCGGCAAGTCCAATAAGCAGATTGCCGATGACCTCGTGCTTTCCGGGGCGGCGGTGGCGAAACACGTGTCCAACATCTTTATGAAGCTGCATCTGGAGCCCGGCGAGGAAAACCGCCGTGTGCGGGCAATTTTGGAATTTCTCACGGCGACGTCGGGGCAGATTTAGGGTCGGCAGCAATCGCATCTCTCGCAAAAGCGATGAAAAAATAAGTGTTGATTATGACACGAGTCACAATTTAAAGTTGGCTCATACGTTTGTTGTTTCCCTATAGAAAGGACGTGTCTACATGACTGTTTACGCCAACCCCGGCACCCCCGATGCAATCTTCACGTACAAGGAGCAGTACGAAAATTTCATCGATGGTAAGTGGACACCTCCAGTAAACGGGCAATACATGGACAACTCCACCCCGGTTACGGGCGAGGTTTTCTGCCGGGTTCCGCGGTCTAACGAGAAAGACATTGAGCTCGCTCTCGACGCCGCGCACAAGGCGAAGGACTCCTGGGCCTCGGTTCCTGCGGCCGAGCGGGCGCTGATCCTCCACCGCATCGCGGACCGTCTGGAGGAAAACCTTGAGAAGATTGCCGTCGCCGAGACCTGGGAGAACGGCAAGGCCATTCGCGAGACCCTCGCCGCTGACATCCCGCTCGCAATCGACCACTTCCGCTACTTCGCCGGGGCCACCCGCACGCAGGAGGGGCGCATCTCGCAGATTGACGACAACACGGTCGCCTACCACTTCCACGAGCCACTCGGCGTCGTCGGCCAGATTATCCCGTGGAACTTCCCCCTCCTGATGGCCGCATGGAAGATCGCCCCGGCCCTCGCCGCCGGCAACTGCATCGTGCTCAAGCCAGCAGAGCAGACCCCCGCGTCGATTCTCATGCTCACCGAGATTATCGCCGATTTGCTTCCGGACGGCGTTCTCAACATCGTCAATGGCCTCGGCACCGAGGCCGGTGCTGCGCTGACCGCAAGCGACCGGATCTCCAAAATTGCGTTCACCGGATCGACTGCCGTGGGCCAGCTAATCAACAAGGCAGTGTCCGACAAGATTATTCCGATCACGCTGGAGCTCGGCGGCAAGTCCCCATCCATCTTCTTCCCCGACATCATGGACGCCGACGACGCGTTCCGCGAGAAGTGCATCGAGGGCCTGGCCATGTTCGCGCTGAACCAGGGCGAGGTCTGCACCTGCCCGTCGCGAGCTCTAGTCCACGAGGACATCGCTGATGAGTTCCTGAAGCTCGCGGTCGAGCGCGTTAAGCAAATCAAGACCGGCAACCCGCTGGATACGTCGGTACAGATGGGTGCCCAGGCATCCCAGGAGCAGCTGGACAAGATCTCCGGCTACTTGGAGTCCGGACCGAAGGAGGGCGCACAGGTTCTCACCGGTGGCAACGTCGCCAAGCTCGAAGGGCTGGAGGGAGGCTACTACGTCGAGCCGACAATCTTTAAGGGCAACAACTCGATGCGTTTCTTCCGCGAGGAAATCTTCGGCCCGGTCCTGGCCGTGACAACCTTCAAGACCCTGGACGAGGCTCTCGAGATTGCCAACGACACTATCTACGGTCTTGGCGCCGGCGTGTGGAGCCGCAACCAGAACAACGCCTACCGCGCTGCCCGCGGTATCCAGGCCGGCCGCGTGTGGGTGAATAACTACCACAGCTACCCTGCTCACGCAGCCTTCGGCGGTTACAAGCAGTCCGGTATCGGCCGCGAGAATCACTTGATGATGCTCGAGCACTACCAGGAGACCAAGTGCATGCTCGTCTCTTACGACGAGAACCCGACTGGCCTGTTCTAAGAATCCGACCCCTTGGGGCTAGGCGATTTGTCGATTCCGATTCACGTCCGATGAAGGTGTCGACAATCGCCTCTGCCCCAAAAAACGCCCTCCGCGCCTGGCAGATTACGATGGTCGGCCTTAACCTGACGCACCAGGCGCTGGCGGCTCCAAAGTTAGAGGCCTAACTCACGGCCGCCAGCTAGGTCTCTCTTTCTTTCTTCGCTTTCCGGCGCCACCTACGCATCCGATTAATCGCGGCACTGGCGGCCCATCCGCCAAGAAATAGTAGCGGGATGTAGAAGAACACGACATAGGCGACGGCTAGGCCGTCCTGGCCATCGGGCGGCGTGGTGAGAAATAGGAATGCCAGATCGCCAAGCGCGGCAATTCCTGCGCCGGTAGCTGCTGCGACAATGCTCCGCGCGCTGGCCATCCCCCGAGCCAACGACCCATCACCGGCGAAAACGGCTATTGCTCCGACCAGCATTACTGAGACCAGCATGGACACAATCCACGACGCAATTCCTTCGTCGTAGGCGAGGTTGGGCTCCGGCAAGATGAGCCCACCTAAAACGCTCCACGCGACCGCGGCGAAAAAGGACGCCAGCAAGGGGCAGGTTATATTGTCGAGCCTCATGCGTCCCAGGTTACGTGAGATGACCTCCAGAAAGACCAAATCCCCCTCCCCAGTGGAGAATCGAGTCACGCCCGCAAGAGCAAAAATCCCCCGACCATAGAGTGGGTTAAGTAGCAAAACTGACAACCCCGAAAAATTATGGGCTGCAAATGTGAAACTGTGTGAGTTTATGACACTTTCAGGGCATTTTTCGTGCCATTTTTGACATAAACGCAGTCAGTAACTCGCATCCACCCAACGCCATCAGCCATAAACGCAGTCAGTAACTCGCACTGGGGTAAGTGGCGAAAGGTGCCCACCGGCGACGCACCGCCCAGACACGCTTTTCTTTACTTACCCCCATATTTCGGTTCACGAAGATACCTACGCGCTGGAGAAGCTGGCCGAGGTCAAGTCAGCGTGCAACCTCACCATGATTCTGACTCCTGGTAACCACGATCAGATTCACCCCAAGTTCCAGCCTGCGGTGCAGATGGAATGGATGGGCGCCTACCAGAACGTCTTTGACCTCATCAGCCTGAATCTCCAGATTAAACAGGGCAAGAAGGCCTATCTCGTCAACCACTACCCCGCGCTGATGGATCGGACCGCGTCCAAGAATGCCGTCCGCTGGGCTCCGCACGCTAATCGTTGGACCGGCATCGTTCACGGTCACACGCATTCGTCCGTGACGCTCATGCCTGGCCACGTCAACGTCGCGCCCGAAGCCCACGACCTGCAGATTATCCACAGTTCGACACTCTGGGACCTCCTAGATCAGGTCTAACCTTTAGCTTTACGACGGTCCCCGCGCCCCAGCCCAACCGCGCCACCTGCGGCTTCGGCTGGGGAACTCATAGCGCCCACGTCTCTAAGTACTCAGGTACTGGCTAGCTCGGGCAGCTTTGTGCCCCCCCAAAAAAAGTGCTCCATCGCCTCCTATGCGCCTGTCCATTTATGGCTTAACTGTCCGCCTATGGCCCAAAAGTGACCTGTTGCGCCAATGTGTACATATGGTCGCGTATACAGAGCCAAACGTTACTGTCGAGCCATACGTCATCTTCGAGCCATACGTGGCGTGCTGCCGCGATGCCGTGATGGCTCCTCTTCACTTGTCATTGCGCTATTGGGATTCTAGAACCCCCGCATAAGTGGCGAGTAAGTGGCAAGCTTTCGGCTCCAGCGCTCTGGCCCAAGACTCCAGCGACTTGTGGCCAAGGTATTCACCTATCGATGCGCTGGAGCGTGGCCATAAGTGAATACCTCATCGACATGTGAGAGACCCAGCCAATACCGTGCGCATAAGTGCCGAAAAACCATCGACAAGTCACCGACACCATCGACAAGACCCCGAAACTTGGCCATAAGTGGCGGAATAGAAAATAGACCGCTCACTCCCACGGCCCAACCCCTCAATAACCAGCCGGGGCGCGTCGGGGAAAGACACGAATTTTGTCCTTTGGCCCGAATATTTAATGATTGTTTTAGTGGATTAACACTGCGAATAAAAAACCAGGCCAGAGAAAAACTCCCTGACCTGGCCTAATTGCTCCTCCAGCTGGACTCGAACCAGCAACCCTTCGATTAACAGTCGAATGCTCTGCCATTGAGCTATGGAGGAATACTCACCGCCAAGAACCAGCTAACCCATACTTCGGCCACGCCGTTCCTTGCGACGGATAGATACTTTACCCAGACCCCCTGAAACTCACAAATCGCCAGGTCAAAGGTTAATTTAGGCATCTCATACCCATCGGCCATGACATTGTTGTGAGTTCTTGAAACCACACAATCCGTGCAATCCACATGATCCACGCAATCCACACAATCCGTGCAATCCGTGCAATCCACACAATCCGTGCAATCCGTGCAATCCACGCAATCTCACACAGCCCAACGAAGCCCCCAGCAGTACTGAAAACGCTTTCCATCATGCACTTTTCATACCGCGCTCATACGATGGGGCTTATGTCTGAACAAACCAACGGAACCGAAAACACCGAGCAAACCGCACGCGTTGTGCGCGGCGTTATCGCCCGCGAAAAAGGCGCACCTGTAGAACTTACTGATATCCACATCCCGTCCCCGGGCCCGAACGATGTCATTGTTGACATCCAGGCCTGCGGCGTCTGCCATACAGACCTGGCTTACCGCGACGGCGATATCACCGACGAGTACCCGTTCTTCCTCGGCCACGAGGCCGCAGGCGTGGTCTCCGAGATTGGCGAAGAGGTCACGCATGTTGCCGTCGGCGATTTCGTTGTCCTCAATTGGCGCGCCGTCTGTGGCGAGTGCCGCGCCTGCAAGCGCGGTGAGCCACAGTACTGCTTTAGCACTTTCAACGCCTCCAAGCCCATGACGCTTGCCGACGGCACCGTCCTCACCCCAGCACTGGGAATCGGCGCTTTTGCGGATGCCACCCTCGTCCACGAGGGCCAGTGCACCAAGGTCGATTCGGCAGCCGATCCGGCCGTTGCGGGCCTGCTGGGCTGCGGTGTCATGGCCGGCATCGGTGCGGCTATTAACACCGGCGAGGTCAAGCGCGGTGAATCGGTAGCCGTCATCGGCTGCGGTGGCGTTGGTACGGCCGCTATCGCCGGTGCCAAGCTGGCCGGCGCTAGCAAGATTATTGCCATCGACATCTCGGACGAGAAGTTGGATACCGCCCGCGAATTCGGCGCGACCGAGACCATTAACTCTGCGGAGCTGGCTAAGAGCGATAAGGGCACCGGGGAAGAGGATCCCGTCGTTAAGCGAGTGCGTGAGCTGACCGACGGTTTCGGTGCTGACGTCGTGATTGATGCGGTCGGCCGTCCGGAAACTTACAAGCAGGCGTTCTACGCCCGTGACCTGGCTGGACGTGTTGTGCTGGTCGGTGTTCCGGCGCCGACGATGGAGCTGGACATCCCGCTGGCGGATGTGTTTAGCCGCGGTGGTGCGCTGAAGTCGTCCTGGTACGGCGACTGCCTGCCGGAGCGGGACTTCCCGATGCTGGTAGATCTGTCGTTGCAAAACCGCCTGCCGTTGGAGGGCTTCGTAACGGAGCGCATTGGCATTGAGGATGTTGATGAGGCTTTCGAAACTATGAAGGCCGGTAAGGTACTGCGATCGGTGGTGACGCTGTGAACAAGGATTTGAGGGTCGACCACGTTCTCACGTCGGGCACGTTCTCGCTCGACGGTGGCACGTGGGACGTAGACAACAACGTATGGGTGCTCGGCGATGACCGTGAGGTCATTGTCATCGATGCGGCGCATGAGGCGCAGCCGATTATTGATGCGGTGGATGGCCGCAAGGTAAAGGCCATCGTGTGCACCCACGCACACAACGACCACATCACTGTGGCACCTGAGCTGCAGGAAAAGCTCGACGCTCCCCTGCTGGTCCACCCGGGCGACCAGATGCTGTGGGAGCAGTCCTGGCCGAACCTGGCGCACGAGGACCTCGCACACGGTCAGCGCCTGGAGATTGCGGGCATGGAGGTTGTCATTATTAACACTCCGGGCCACTCCCCTGGCTCGTGCTGTCTGTACGTGCCGGAGGCCGCGGAGCTGTTCTCGGGTGACACGCTGTTTTCCGGCGGTCCTGGAGCGACCGGTCGATCCTACTCGGATTTCGACACGATTATTAACTCCATCCGCGACAACCTGCTGACTCTGCCTGCGGAAACGACTGTCCGCACGGGTCATGGCGATCACACGACGATTGGCCGCGAGGCTCCGCACTTGGAAGAGTGGATTCGCCGCGGCTACTAGCCGCCCTACTAGTCGCTAGCTACTCAAACACGACCTTGACCGCCTCTGCTTGCAGTTCGCGGCGGTACTGCTCCATCGCGAGCAGGTCCGCGAACAGCGAGTTGTAGGCGGTTTCGTCATCTGAGGGCCGCATTCGCGAGAGCATCGCCTTCAGCTGTGCAATTTGGTCACCGACCCACACCTCCTGCAACCGCGCCAGAATCGCCTGCGCATACGGGCGCAGCGTCTCTGCATCGACGGCGATTTGCTCCACGCCCAGCTCAGTCACGAGATGCTTGACGACGTCCTCCCGCGCCTGATCCATAATTGCGGTCGCCCAGCTATGTGGCTGTGTGGCCGCCTCCCCACAGGCGCCCCCGGCAGCCATGATGGCGTCGAATACCGCTCGGTATGTCGGATGCCCAAAGGTCTCAGGTGCGAGCGCATCGAATACCGGGCCGGTGGTAGCGGGCTCTTGAATTGCCAGCTTGAGGGCCTCACGCTGCGCATAAAGCACAGGGTCCCGCGGGTTTGGATACGGCAGTGCCGGGTTGCGCCGGCGCCGCGCTTCCTCCGCCTCTTCGCGGGCCCGGGCCTCTTCTTGGCGACGCTGGTAGGGAGTGCGCTTTTCATTCTGTGGCCGACTGGCCTCCTCGCGGACGCGCTGCACAAGCTCGGCTTCATCATTCCAGCCAATCCAGCCGGCAACTTCGCGGGCATACTCATCGCGCAGCGCCGCGTCCTTGAGCTGGGCCAGGACAGGCACCACTCGGCGCAGCCCGGAGACCCTGCCATTAGCGGTGGTCAGGTCATAGTCGGCCAGAAGTGTGCGGAGGACAAATTCGATCAATGGCCGTCGTGAAGCGACGAGATCGCGGACTGCGGCCTCTCCCTTCTTCTGGCGCAGATCACACGGATCCATGCCGTCCGGCGCGACCGCGACGTAGGACTGGCCGGTGAAGTTCTGCTCGCCCTCGAAGGCGCGCATGGCGGCCTTCTGCCCTGCCTCGTCGCCGTCGAAGGTGTAGATGAGTTCGCCGCGGAAGAAGTTGTCGTCGAGCATGAGACGGCGCAGCAGCTGGAGGTGTTCCTCGCCGAAAGCGGTACCGCAGGACGCGACGGCCGTGGTCACGCCTGAGGCGTGCATGGCCATGACGTCAGTGTAGCCCTCCACGATTACAGCCTGATGACCAGCGGCAATGTCCTT
This sequence comes from Corynebacterium sp. LK31, assembly GCF_014335015.1. NCBI lineage: Bacteria > Bacillati > Actinomycetota > Actinomycetes > Mycobacteriales > Corynebacteriaceae > Corynebacterium > Corynebacterium sp. LK31. The sequence goes on from NZ_PDGW01000013.1 coordinate 235,000, forward strand.
CTTTGCCAGATCCAAGCCGAAGAGGACCTTGGACTTCTTGTACAGCATGGTCTCGGGCGTGTTCATGTACTTGCCCAGATTGTCATCGTCGAAAAGCTTGCGGGCACCAAAGCCGATGACATCGCCGGACATATTGCGAATCGGCCACATGAGACGACGGTGGAAACGGTCGATCGGCCCCATGCGCCCCATCTTGGAAAGACCTGCCTTATCCAGCTCCTCGAAGCTAAAGCCCAGGCGCTGCAGGTGCTTGGTTAGTGTGTCCCAGCCGGCCGGCGAGTAGCCACAGCCGAACTGGGCCGCGTGCTCGGCGGTGAAGCCGCGGTTTTCCAGAAACTCGCGCGCTGGCGCTGCTGCAGGCGTGGAGAACTGTTCGCGGTAGAACTTCTGTGCCTCGCGGTTTGCGGCGATGAGACGCTGGCGAGTTCCCGGTTCCTCGCGACGGCCCGTGCCGCCGCCCTCATAGTTAATGTGGAAGCCAATTTTCTCCGCACAGGCTTCGACAGCCTCCGGGAAAGACAGGTGTTCCATCTCCATGAGGAAGCTGAATACATCACCGCCCTTGCCGGTGGAAAAGCAGTGGTAGTAGCCATGATTGGGGCGTACGTGGAACGACGGCGTGCGCTCGTCTTTAAAAGGCGAAAGCCCTTTCAGAGAATCCGCGCCAGCCGGTTTGAGGTTCACGTATTCTGCAACGATCTCCTCAATCGGAGTCCGTTCGCGGATTGCCGCGATATCGGAGTCCGGAATTCTTCCCCTAGCCATGAAAATAACCTTACCCAAACCGTCCAATCGACTCCGCCGTAGAGGTTTCGCATGCCGACGAGCCGCCCGCGCCCAGCCCATAACGTGCCGGCGGCGACCGATATGGAAAGATACTAGCCATGGCTGAGTGGAAGAAGATTGCGAGCGGCGTCGGCGCTGCCGCCCTGGTGCTGGCTGGTAGTTACCTGGGACTCGATGGCGGAGATCAGAACGCATCGGGGTCGGAGGACTCACAGGGGTCGCAGAGTTCCGCTGCCTCTAGCGCGAAGTCGAATCCCAAGCCGGGTCCTAACTCGAGCAGCAACAAGTCGGGTGCAAAGGGTGCCACCTGCGCAGTAGATACCCTGCCGCAGGAGGCCGACGATGTTATCGACCGCATCCTGACCGACCAGGACCACATCTATTCGCAGCACGACGGCAAGCACTTCGGTAACTACGAGGGACGCCTGCCGAAGGAGCGCGGTGACTACTACCGCGAATACACCGTGACCACCCCGGGTAATTCCAGCCGCGGTGCACGCCGCATCGTTGTCGGCGGCGGTTCCGAAAACGATCCGGATGTCTGGTACTACACCGACGACCACTACGAGAGCTTCTGCGAGATTCCTGACGCGGAGGACTGAGCCAAAGTATCACTGCGGAATTAGCGCTACCCGATAAAACCGAGTTGATTTGCGCTCCGGGCAACAAGAACGATGCCAATTATTGCTGCCACCCACAAAACAGTGACCTTTGTTTCATATTCCAACCGGGGGATAACGCTCACTACCCGGCTGTAGACCTTATCTCCAAAGGCTGCGAAGAGCACTCCAACAATGACTGCGGGCAAAATCATCACTACACAGTAGAGCGCGAGGATAAGCAGTTGCACTGCGAAAGGCACTGCCATCGATTCAATAATTCCGATTGCCGCCAAGTACGGCAACATCGTACCGACCTCGACAACTGCTGCAGCTAAGGCTAAACCCACCATCGCTGGGAGACCGGCAGAACCTTTCTTAGTGTCCTCCGACCGAGATTCAATTACCTCTTCGACGGTCCGTTTCTTGGGATTCGGTGCCAGGATTCCGTAAGCAGCTAACAAAATACCCAACACCATCATCACCCAACTGAACCAAGTGTTGGATGCAATGCCCGAGACTGCGTCTAAAGCCTGACGCAGGCCGAAAAAGAGCGCGATGCCAACCGCAAAGTAGGACAAGACAATTGTCCCTAAATAAGTAACGTATTCGGCACCTCTCATCCTCCGCCAGACGATGAGCAGCACTACTGGAATCAGCAGGGTTCCAGCACTGAGACTGTCAAGAAGCGCAAGCCCCACAAGAACAAGATAGTCCATCTCCATCACTCCCTCGTACATTCGTATAGTAAACTATCATACAGTCGTACGGGAAGTGGCGCGAATGAAACCCCAAAGGAGTTTTAGGATATGAGCATGATGTCACCTCAAGAAAAAGCCATTTCCGATGCAGCAATCAAAGTGATTGTTAACCAGGGGTTCGACGTTGTCAGCGTTCGAAAAGTGGCTCAACAGGCGGGCGTAGCCCCTGGAACAGTGCAGTATTTTATGGGCACGAAAGACGAACTACTCAGCAGGGCACTTCTGCGCTCGGCAGCACGACAGCATGAAAGAGTCTCGTCGCTACGCTTTCAATCGAATACCTCGCCGCTAGAACAGCTCCACCGCTCCCTGCTCGAACTACTCCCCATCGGCCCAATACAGCGCGAAGACGCAGCACTGTGGGTTATCCTCGGTGCCGCTGCATCAACACGCAAAGTTCTGGCCCAGGAGTACCAGAACGAACTCAGTAGATTCCAGGACCATCTCATTTCAGCACTGTCCGCCGCAGACGTCCCTGGAGATATAGCTCAGACGGCCCGGCTCATCACAGCTATCGTAAATGGACTAGCCCTCGATTACATGCATGCGAAGCCCGACGCAGAGACTACGAAGGCGCTTTCCGATGACCTCAGTAGTAGCCTTCAGCGGATACTTCAAAAATAGTAATCGCTGACAGCACTACCCCCACGCCGCAGCCACACCAGCAATCTGGCGATCAAGCCGCTCTACACGCGATTCCGTCATCGACGCTAGCTGATCAACGATAACCCGCAGCCGCGCTTGGTCACTCTCCGCCCGGGAATAGAGCCACTGGAACATCGGATCAAGCGTCCCTGGAGCACCTTCCTGCAGATACTCGGCCACCCGGAAAAGACGATCGCGTTCACGCTCCTGACGGCGAATATGACGCGGAAGATCCATCACATACAGCACGGCGATGGTCTTCAGCATGGTGACCTCCGCCAGAATCGAGCTGGGCACGGCGAGGTCCGCGTCGTAACGCCCGAGCGGAAGCGTCGACCCGGAGGCAGCACGCGTACCCGCGACGGAAGCCGTGACGAAACGGCCGACCAGCTCCGAGGTCATCCGTTTCAGCGCGACCAGCGAGCGCAGCGAACCATCATAGGACGCCGCAGCTGATACCACCGGCAAGCTGGCAAGACGCCCGGCAGCCTCGACGAGCTCCGCTGGATCGCCACCAAATGCGGCAGCGCCCTTGTCAGCGAGTGCGGCCAGTTCCACCGTGTCCCACAGAACACCCAGGTCAACGCGGCCAGAGACGATGCCATCCTCGACATCGTGGACGGAATAGGCGACATCGTCAGACCAGTCCATGATCTGCGCCTCAAGACACTGCTTGCCGTGCGGAACGCCCTGGCGAATCCACTGCAGAATTGCGGCATCTTCCTGGTAGGCCCCGTACTTGTGGCGGAGCTGACCATCGGGACCGATTGGCGTCCACGGGTACTTACAAGCCGCATCGAGCGCCGCCCGAGTGAGATTGAGTCCGCAGGGCTCACCTGTACCATCGAGCACCTTCGGCTCGAGGCGAGTGAGAATACGCAGCGTCTGCGCGTTGCCCTCAAACCCGCCGCACCCAGCGGCAATCTCGTTGAGGGCGCGCTCGCCGTTGTGGCCATACGGCGGATGCCCGATGTCATGGGTCAGGCCGGCCAGCTCTGCGAGATCCTCATCTGCACCCAACTCGCTGGCGATTCCGCGGGAAATCTGCGCGACCTCCAGCGAGTGAGTCAGGCGTGTGCGGGGAGTATCGCCCTCCCCTGGCCCCACAACCTGGGTTTTGTCAGCCAGCCTGCGCAGCGCTGCGGAGTGCAGGACGCGGGCGCGATCTCGTGCAAACGCCGCCCGGTGGGTTTCCAAGGACTGCACCCCAGGCAGCAATGACTGCTTCGGAGACTCCTCGACAATACGAGCGAGTTCAAAAGATGAATACGAAAATTTACCGGCCACGTAATTATTGTTACGTATCCTTGTAGATATGTCTGACAGGAATCGCGTGTTTCGCCCCCTTTACCTTGCCGCATCGGGTGCTTTTCTCGGCCTGAGCATGCCGCTAATTACTGCCGCACTACCGGCACAGCCACCGGTTCACGCACCTGCTTCGCTGCTGGCACTCGCACCGTCAGCATCCCTGGCGCACGCCGAGGCACCGGCGGATGTGTCGGGCGAGGTGGCTGATCTCGCAGGTGTGCTGAGCGGCGGCGATGAAGCTCGTCTGAAGGAGCAGATTCAGCAGCTCAAGACAGAGAAGCGACTCCTGTTCTCGGTGTTTTATATCAAGAGCTTCGACGGCATTCAGGGCCAGCAGTGGGCACAGCAGGCCTGGGAACACCTCGGAGCTGCCGACAACCGCGGTGTCATCGTCGTCGCTGTGGAAGACCGAAACCTCGGCGCTTTCGTCGGAGACTCCTTCCCCCGCAACGCGGAGGCCATCAACAGGGCAGCTCAAGGGCAGTTGTTAGAGGATGACAACTGGGCAGCTGCGGGTGAAGCTGCCATCGCCGAGGCAGGCGGTGGCAGCGGCTCCGCCGGTGGGTGGGCGCTCGGTGCCGGCCTCGGTGGTGCTGCCGTTGTCGGTGGCGCCACCTGGGCCGTGGGCCGCCGCAATAAGAAGAAGCGCGATGAGGAGGAGATCGCTCGTGGCCGCAACATCGACCCCAAGGATGTCTCTTCGCTGGACTCGCTGAGCACCAGCTCGCTCGATGTTCTTGCGCACGATGAGATTGTCAGTACCGATGAGTCCATTCGCAAAGCCCGCACCGAGCTCGACCTCGCCCGCGCTGAGTTCGGCACCGAACGCATCCGCAGCTTCGACAACGCACTGAAGCACTCTCAGTCCACGCTCGAGCGTGCGTTTGCACTTCGCCAACAGCTTGACGACGGCTCCGTGTCCGACGAAATCGAGCGCCGCAGTGTCCTGCTGGAGATTATCTCCACCTGTGGTGTTGCGGATGACCAGCTCGACGGCGAGGCCGCAAACTTCCAGAAACTCCGCCAGGAGTTGATGAATGCTGAAGCGACGATTTCGAAGCTCACTCAGCGAAGTGTCGAGCTGCGTTCACGTATGCCGCGTGCCGGCGAAATTCTCGATGGTCTGCGCGCACGTTACGAAGAGCAGATGCTCAGCTCTGTGACCGACAATATCGACATGGCCACGGAGCACCTGAATCAGGCTGACCAGTCAATGTCTGAGGCCCGCCGCATCGCGGACCTACCTGCCGGTGAGCAAGGTGGTCTGATTGATGCGCTGTCGGCCACCGACTTTGCGCTCACACAGGCAGAGAGTCTTCTGGAGGCCATTGAACACGCCGATAGCGATATTCACGCTGCAGTCGCTGGACTGGCTTCCCTTATCGCCGAGGTCCGCGGTGAAATCGATGAGGCCTCGCACCTGATGTCGGCACCGCAAGGCGCCAACATCAACCGCGAGCGTCTCAATGCGGCCATCGAAGCAGGCCGTGAAGCACTCGGTGTGGCAGCCAATAAGTCCGAAGTGGATCCACTGAGTTCCTGGACCGCACTGACCGATGCCGATGAGCTACTCGACGAAGCCCTCGACTCCGCTCGAGACAAGGCCGCGTCGTTCGCCCGCGCTACCGCTACTTTGCAGCACAGCATGCAGGATGCCGACAATCACATTCGCGCCGCGGCTGACTTAATTGCTACCCGCCGCCGTGTGGTTGGCGCTGAGGCTCGCACTCGCCTCGCGGAGGCGCAGCGTGCTTACGGCTCTGCTCAGGGCTTGGCCAACGACGATCCGCGAAAGGCGTTGGCCTACGCACGTCGTGCGCGCAAGCTCGCGGCTGAGGCCGCTGACTTGGCCCGCCGTGACATCCGCCGCTACCAGGATCAGCGCCGCGGTGGCGGCAGCAACGGATCGATGGTCGCCGGCATGGTGCTGGGAAGCATGCTCAGCAACAACAGCGGCTTTGGTGGCAGCATCGGTGGCTTCGGCGGTTTCGGCGGAGGTTCGAGCCGACCAGGCGGCTCCGGCAGCACAATGGGCTTCTAGATTCCCGCCTAAATTCGCATCTGGCGTGGTCCATCCACAGACCACGTCGCCAGAGCGGCGGCAATCAGCCAGTCTTCGAAACTCCCCCGGAAGTCTCCTTTCTGGGCATAGACACCAAATACCCCTCGGCCTAGACTGTCCTCTCTGACGATTCGGGCGAGCTCATAGCCTGGCCGCTCGATGTCGAAGACCGTGCGAATTCCCCGTCCTTCTCTGTTTAGGACGAAAGAATCCCCCTCATCCGGATTCGTCATCACTAGCGCGTTCGTGCTAAAAAAGCGGGCTTTCACCTGCCAGCCACGCCCTTGTGACGAGGTGATCCAGAAAGCACTAAAGACCCCGTCCTGACAGCTCCAGCCGTCGGACAGGGCCTTTTGGTTCTCGTCGTAAACGACGCCGTCTGCAATAGTTGCTACACGATCCACACCCAAATCATATAGGCAATCAGCAAGAGCAAGCAGACAGTGAGAATCCAGGTAGAGGAAACCATGCGGGACTCCAGCACTCGACGAGCACTGTAGACCAGGAAGATCTTCTCCTCTTCCGGCAGCGCACGGCCCTCATCGGTGTCGAACTGCACCTCTGCGTGGCGCACGCCACGGGACGCACCGGTAAACTGACCCCACTTCTCGCCGGTCTTCGCATTCTCGATGACGTAGTTCGTCGATCCCTCGCACACCAGCTTGCCTTCAGGACGATCCGGCCCAAAGGTCACTGAAAGCTGCTTGGCTCGCGAAATCTTGTCACGGTCAGCAGCAACGGTCGAGAACACGCGGCCGTTGGGAAGCGTGGCGGAAACACGGTGATTAGCAGAGGCATCAATGACCCACTCCCCTTCCGGGGTGTTGAGGCGATCGCCCTGCTCATCACGGATGTACGTGCCGACTTCGGTGCTTTCCTTCAGAATCGGCCAGGTTTGCTCGGATTTTTCCCGAGAGCCGTCGCCGAGACTATAGGATTCCCAAAAAACTTCTTCGGCCATTAGCAGCCCACCAGGCGAGCTGCGAGGTAGCCTTCCAGCTCGTCAATCTTGACGCGCTCCTGCTCCATGGTGTCGCGGTCACGGACGGTCACAGCGTTGTCCTCGAGAGTATCGAAGTCAACGGTGACACAGAACGGAGTACCGATCTCATCCTGGCGACGGTAACGACGGCCGATAGCACCGGAGGTGTCGTAATCGACGGCCCAGTACTGGCGCAGCTTGTCCGCGACAGCCTCAGCGGTCGGAGTCAGGGTGTCCTTCTTCGACAGCGGCAGAACAGCAACCTTAACCGGCGACAGACGCGGGTCTAGCTTCAGCACGGTACGGGTGTCGGTGCCGCCCTTTGCGTTCGGCACCTCTTCCTCGGTGTAGGCATCACACAGGAAGGCCATCAAGGCGCGGGTCAGACCGAAGGACGGCTCAATGACGTACGGAACGTACTTTTCGCCGGTGACCTGGTCGTGGTAACGCAGGTCTTCCTTGGAGTGCTCGATGTGGCAGCCGAGGTCGTAGTCCGTACGGTTGGCGACACCCATCAGCTCGCCCCACTCGTTGCCCTGGAAGTGGAAGCGGTACTCGAAGTCGATTGTGCGTGCAGAGTAGTGAGCGCGCTCGTCCTTCGGAACGTCGAACTGACGCATGTTCTCCGGGTTAACGCCCAGGTCAATGAACCAGTTCCAGCAGGCGTCGACCCACTCATCGAACTTCTCTTCCGCCTCGTTCGGTGCGACGAAGTACTCGATCTCCATCTGCTCGAACTCGCGGGTACGGAAGATGAAGTTGCCCGGGGTGATCTCGTTACGGAATGCCTTACCGGTCTGGCCGATACCGAACGGTGGCTTCATACGAGCCGTGGTCATAACGTTCTTGAAGTTGACGAAGATACCCTGAGCGGTCTCCGGGCGCATGTAGTGCAGGCCCTGCTCATTGTCGACCGGGCCGAGGAAGGTCTTCATCAGACCGGAGAACATCTGCGGCTCGGTCCAGTTGCCCGGCTGACCGGTCTCCGGGTCCGGAACATCTGCCAGACCATTGGCCGGCGGGTGACCGTGCTTGGCCTCGTAGGCCTCCAGCAGGTGGTCAGCGCGGTAGCGCTTGTGGGTGTGCAGGGACTCCACCAGCGGGTCGGTGAAGGTAGCGACGTGGCCGGAAGCTTCCCAGACCTGGCGCGGCAGGATAATGGAGGAATCCAGGCCGACGACATCCTTACGACCGGTGACGAAGGTCTTCCACCACTGGCGCTTGATGTTTTCCTTCAGCTCCACACCCAGGGGACCGTAATCCCATGCCGAGCGGGTACCGCCGTAAATTTCACCACACGGGTAAACGAACCCCCTGCGCTTACACAGGTTGGCGACGGTATCGACAACTGACTTAGGTGCCACGGTCTAGACCACTCCTTATAAATGGCTTCGCATCGCACACCACACGCCTTTTCCGGGCACACAATTCAGCCCGTTCCGTGCGGCGAACGACATAATGAAAAGCAAAATGTACTGACCCCAACAGGCCAGTTAAAAGTTCCCCTATACTCTAGCGCATCTTGTCCAACCGATACCGGGTAGTGTCGGTTACATGGCTGGCGAAGATATGCACGAAGTTAGTTCTGGCGAAAACCCACGTGGTACGGGCTCCCCCGCTAGCACCGGAACACAAGCCTCCGCGCGGCCGGCCGCAACCCGCATCGGCCAGCGCAGTACTCGCCAACGCCGCGCCGTCGTGTCGATTATGAGTGAGGCCCCTAATTTTCGCTCCGCTGCTGACATTCATAAGTCGCTGACGGAACGTGGGGACAAGGTCGGCTTGACGACGGTCTATCGGACGCTCCAGTCCCTTGCAGAAATGGACATTGTCGATGTTCTGCACAATGCCTCCGGAGAGGCTCTGTACCGGCTGTGCGGTGACCACCACCATCATCACCTGGTCTGCACCGATTGCGGCAGCACCGTTGAAGTCGCCGGCGGCCCTGTCGAGCAGTGGGCGCACAGCCTTGCGGAGGAGCACGGTTTTAATCTGACCGGGCACACTGCTGAGGTCTTCGGCCTGTGCAGGGACTGCCAGAAGAAGTAGCCCGGGCTCCCTCCCCCCCCCTAAAAAAATATCGGCTCTAGGCCTTGCCGAACCTACGGTCGCGCTTTGCGTACTCCACCACTGCGGCGCGCATGTCATCCCGACCGAAATCCGGGAAAAGCTTGTCTTGATAGACCATCTCCGCATAGGCGGACTGCCAGATCAAGAAGTTGGACGTGCGCTGCTCGCCCGACGGACGCAAGAACAGATCAACATCCGGCATAGTCGGCTCATCCAGGAACTGTGCGAAAGACTTCTCGGTCAAGTCATATTCGCTGAGCTCCCCCGCTGCTGCCTGACGAGCAATCTCTCTAGCAGCATCAACAATTTCAGCGCGACCACCGTAGTTGACGCACATATACAGAGTTAGCGCGTCATTGTCCTTCGTCTGTTCCTCGGCAATCTCAAGTTCCTTAATCACCGAGCGCCACAGTCGCGGACGACGCCCTGCCCAACGCACGCGAACGTTCTTCGAATCCAGCTCATCACGACGTCGACGCAGCACATCGCGATTAAAGCCCATGAGGAATCGGACCTCATCGACCGAACGACGCCAATTCTCAGTGGAAAATGCGTAAGCCGACAGGTGCTTGACGCCCATCTCCAAACAAGCATCGACGCACTCCATCAGCACGGCCTCACCACGCTTGTGCCCCTCGGTGCGTTTGAGCCCACGCTGTTCGGCCCATCTACCATTGCCGTCCATCACGAGCGCGATGTGATTGGGCACGAATTGCTGCGGTACAGGAGGATTCAACACGCTTCCTATTGTGCCCCACCGCTGACGTTTACTGCCAAAAAGCATCCACATGTTCCAGCGCCGGCACCCGGCGGCCCAGGTAGTACTGCAGGTACTTCGCCGTTAGGGTACGCGCCGTCGCCATTCGTCCCTCGAATTCGCTTGACGACGTATCGATGCCCGCCCATTGCTCATGAGCAAGCTGCCACATCAGATGCAGAACCTCGGTCGGCGGAGTATCTGCACCCGGTGGCCTGCAGTTGGTGCACACTGCTCCGCCCAGTGCGGGAGAAAACGCGTGGTGAGGGCCGGCTTTGCCGCAGCCTGCGCATTCAAAGAGGCTTGGCTGCCAACCTGCCTGCGCCATTGCTCGCAGGATGTAGGAGGTCAGCAACAAATCGGGGCGATGGCGACCGGCCGCAACGTCGTCGAGCGATTGGGTGGTGAGATCCCACAATTCGGGAGCCGGCACTTGCTCCTCGCCGACAATGCGTTCGGCGACGTCCAGGACTGCACACGCACAGGTGTAGCGCGCATAGTCGTCGACAAGCGGTGCTGCCCACGTGCGCACGGTATCTGCGCCTGCGATAGTGGACAGTCCTCGGCGTGGGTAGATGTTGACATCCACGTCGACGAATGGTGAGAGGCGGGAGCCGAAGCGGCTCTTCGCGCGGCGCACGCCTTTGGCGACACCGCGGACTAGGCCGTGGTCGCGGGTGAAAAGGACGATGATGCGGTCGGCTTCGCCGAGGTCGTAGCGGCGTACGACCAGCGCACGGTCGCGATACGGCTCGACCAACTTTTTAGAATCCCAACTTGCCCAGCTGCTTCGGGTCCGACTGCCAGTCCTTCAGCACCTTCACGCGCAGGTCAAGGTAAACATTCTGACCGAGCAGCGCAATGAGTTCCTTACGAGCTTTGTGAATGGTGGTGCCCATGCGTCGACCGTCGCGCCCCATGAGGATGGACTTCTGCCCCGAACGCTCGACATAGATAACGGCGTGGACATCCAGGACGCTTTCGCGATCCTGGTTTGGCAGCACCTCATCGATCTGGACTGCCACGGAATGCGGCAACTCATCGCGCAGACCGCCGAGGGCCGCCTCGCGGATGAGCTCTGCCATCCGGGTGTGCAGATCCTCATCGGTGATGTGCCCCTTCGGGTACAGGCGCGGTCCCTCCGGCAACTGGGAAGCCATGACATCAATCAGCGTGTTGATGTTCTCGCCGGACTTCGACGACAGTGGCACCAGCTCGGCATCCGAACCGAGCAACTCCTGCAGCTCGATAAGGCGCTCAATAATGGTGTCGCGCGAGACCTTATCCACCTTGGACACAATGCCCATGATGTTCTTGCAACCTTTGGAGACGTTCTCGTAAATCCAGCGGTCACCGGGGCCAATTTTCTCGTCGGCAGGCACGACCATCGCGACCAAGTCCACATCGGAGTAGGTCTCCTGAACCATGTCATTCAGGCGCTCACCGAGCAGCGTGCGTGGCTTGTGCAGACCTGGCGTATCCACGACAACGATCTGACAGTTCTCGCGGTGGACTACACCTCGGACTGGATGACGCGTGGTTTCCGGCTGGTTAGCGGTAATAGCGATCTTCTCGCCCACCAGGGAATTGGTCAGCGTGGACTTACCGGTATTCGGACGCCCCACAATGGAAACGAACCCAGAGCGAAAGCCCTCCGGCGCACTGTAATCATCAGCATCTCCGCCAAGTCCAGCATTGGCCAGCATGTCATCAAGATTGCCCATCAGTATCTTCTTCCTCGGAGTAAAACTCCGCAGTCGGCTCCACCACCACAGTGCGTACCCGCATACGACCACGACGGTCACGCGAGCCCTCGGCGGTAAACTTCAGTCCTGCATATTCTACGTACGAACCGGGCAGTGGCACACGTCCAAGCTCATATGCCAACAGACCGGAGACCGTATCCACCTCATCGGTGACCTCGTCATCGAAGACGAGTTGGCGCCCGTGGGCTTCGTCGTAAAGCTCTATGAGCTCGCCCAAGCTGAGGCGCGCCTGCACGCGGTAGGAGGCATCCCCCAGTGGTTCGATGGGGGCCTGCTCGGCCTCGTCGTATTCGTCGGCAATCTCACCGACAATCTCCTCGAGGATGTCCTCAATAGAGATAAGACCGGCGACCGATCCGTATTCGTCGATGAGAATGGCGATGTGATTGCGGGTGCGCTGCATTTCATCGAGCAGATCATCCAGTGGCTTGGAGTCGGGAACAAAAACGCAGTCGCGCATGACTTCGGAGACGCGAACACCGCGGCCACCATCAGTACGCGAGTACGTCTGCTGGACAATGTCCTTCAAGTAAATGACGCCGACGATGTCCTCAACGCTCTCGCCAATCACCGGCAGTCGCGAGTGACCCGACTTCACGCATAGGGCCACTGCCTGACCACAGTGCTTATCCGCCTCAATCCACACCATCTCTGGGCGCGGAACCATAACAACGCGTGCCGACGTTTCCGCGAGATCGAACACAGACTGAATCATGCGGCGCTCATCGTGCTCCACAATGCCGCGCTCCTGGGCGATATCGACCATCTCGCGCAACTCGACTTCAGTGGCGAACGGGCCATCGCGGAAGCCACCACCAGGGGTGATGATGTTGCCGAACCAAATCAGCAACTTTTCCAGTGGCCCCAACACCTTGGCCATAAAACTCAGAACGACCGCGGTGGCGAGGGAAATCGAGTACGGATTCTTCCGACCCATCGTGCGGGAAAACACCCCGAGGACCAGGAAGGTGAACAGAGCCAACAACACCACTGCAGCCACAATGGCCCAGCGTTCCGGCTCGAAAAGCTTGAGACAGACCGCCGCCAGCGTCACTGCACCGATTGACTCGCACAGCGTCCGCAAAATCACCAGCACATTGACGTGCCGAGCGCGATTTTCTACGACCTTGAGAAGCGCATTAGCACCCGCGACCTCGTCACGCTGCAGCTCAGCCACGCGTGCACGGGAAATGCCTGCGACCGCAGTTTCGACTGTGTTAAGTCCGCCAGCGCAGATCATCGCCACAACGGCGACAATTATCAAAGTGATCATCGCTCGTTAGAACGTTCCGGGAACGCATTGGGGTTAATCGGTTTTTCGGAAAAACTGACACCACGACGATCGATGTCGTCGTACCAGTCCGCCAACAGACCATTCTGCAGGGAGAACATCTGGCGCTCTTCCTCAGCAGTGACGTGGTCATAGCCCAACAGGTGCAGCACACCATGCACGGTGAGCAGCACCAGCTCGTGGCTCAGAGGGTGGCCTGCGCGCTCAGCCTGGCCCGCAGCGAACTCGGGGCACAACACGATGTCGCCAAGCATGGCAGGTCCTGGGCTGGCAGCATCGGGGCGACCAGAGCCGGGAGTGAGCTCATCCATCGGGAAGCTCATCACATCCGTCGGCCCCGGCAGGTCCAGCCAGCGCACGTGGAGATCTTCAATCGTCTTCAAGTCGACAATGTGAATGCTCAGCTCAGCTGCCGGATGCACGTCCAGGCGGCCCAGCGCATAACGGGCAACGTCGATAAGCGACTCTTCATTGACGCCCTGACCGGACTCGTTGAAAACTTCAATGCTCATGTAATTTCAGCGTCCTTTATCGCTTTGTGGCGGACTGTCGCTTTTGTGGGGACTCGGCGCCCTGTTCAATACCTTCGTTATAGGCATCGTAGTCATCGTAGGCCTCGACAATTGCGGTTACCAGCGGGTTGCGCACCACATCCGCAGCCGCCAGCGCCGGAAAAGCGATTCCCGGCACACTGCGCAGCACCTCACGGGCGACAGCTAGACCGGACTTCTGCCCTCGAGGCAGGTCGACCTGGCTGGCGTCACCGGTGATGACCATCTTCGAACCGAAGCCCAGGCGGGTGAGGAACATTTTCATCTGCGCCGGAGTAGTGTTCTGTGCTTCGTCGAGAATGATGAACGCATTGTTCAAGGTACGACCGCGCATGTACGCCAGCGGTGCGACCTCCACTACCCCAGTTTCCATCAGCTTTGGAATCAGCTCTGGCTCAAGCATTTCGCGCATCGCATCGTGCAATGGGCGCAGGTAGGGGTCAATCTTCTCGTGCAGAGTACCCGGCAGGAAGCCCAGGTTCTCACCCGCCTCCACTGCGGGGCGAGTCAGAATAATGCGTTCTACCTGCTTATTCTTCAGTGCAGCAACCGCCTTGGCCATGGCCAAGAAGGTCTTGCCCGTACCGGCTGGGCCGATACCGAAAACAACGTTATAGCGGTCGATGGCATCGACGTAGTTCTTTTGTCCCTCGGTCTTGGGACGCACGGTCTTGCCACGATGTGTCACGATGCCGCCACCGAGCACCTCGCTGGCGGACTTCTCCCCGCGATCCACAATGCCCACCGCGTGCCGCACCGACTCCGGGGAGAGCTCGTGCCCACGACGGGCCATTGCCTCTAGCTCCTTGAACGCGCGGACAGCCAACGAAACATCCGCCGGAGCACCCTTGATTGTCACAACTCCGCCGCGGACATGAATATCCGCTGCCAGCAGAGATTCCAGCAGACGTAGGTTCTGATCCGCATGACCGACCACAATCGGCGCGAGATTGTCATCGAGCTCGACGACGGCAGTGGTACGAGCAGTTACTGAATACTTTGTCATTATGCGTCTATCCTACTGACCAGGCGTGGGTGCGCCGCCCCAGCGCTTTGTCAACGGGCCCAGTGCGCAAAGAGCAGCAGCTCCCGCGAGGGCGCTGCGGAGAACTGTCGGGCCGAGTACTACCGAGCTAGCACCTGCGGCGCGGAAGGCCTCGAGTTCCCCAGGGCTGACTCCCCCTTCTGGGCCGACGATGAAAAGAACCTTGTCAGCGTTTGCTGCCTGCGCGGCGAAGTCCACGAACGGAGCTGTTTCCTCCTCGTGCAAAACTGCTGCCACACCACCTGCTGACGTGGTTTCCTGGATGAGTTGCTCAATATCGGCGGAGCTATGCAGGTCAGCGACCGGCGGAATCCATGCACGACGAGCCTGCTTGGCTGCCTCGCGCGCAGCCGACTGCCACTTTGCGCGCGCCTTGGTGACCTTTGCTGCACCCTGCCAACGGGCCACACAGTTCACTGCCGCCCACGGGATAATCTCGTCAACCCCAGCCTCGGTCATCAAGTCAACAGCGAGCTCGGCACGATCCGACTTCGGCAACGCCTGCACTACCGTGACGTGCGGCGTTGGACGTGCACGCTTCTCGGCAGCGATTACGCGGACGTGAACCTCGCGCGGGTCAACATGCATAAGCTGTGCTCGCACCACCTTGTCCGCACCATTGGCAAGAAGAATCTCCGAGCCCTCCTTCAGCCTGCGAACGCTGATGTGCTTTGCCTCCGACCCGAGGATTCGAATGATTTCTTCCGGGCGCGGCAGCTCGGTGAACTCACCGAGGAATACGGGCAAACTCATGTGTGCTTCACACTCACTGGAGGGGGCTTTGGGGATGGCGTGTTCTAACGGCGGCGGAATCGGGAGAAGAAACCGTTGCGCTCACTCGAGTCTGCCACCTTGGCATCATCATCGCGGTGCTCGCGTAGCTTCTCCAGCAGCTCGCGGGACTTGCGGTCCAGCTTCGTCGGCACCGTGACATCGACGTGTGCGACCACGTCGCCGTTGCCCTCGCCGCGCAGATGCGGCATGCCCTTACCCGACAGACGAATCTGCTCTGCCGGCTGGGTGCCCGAATCAACCTTGATGGTCATTGGTTCGCCGAGCAGGTCGTCGACCTCAAACTCGGTACCAAGTGCGGCATCAGCCATGGGCACCTGCACGTTAAAGTGCAGATCATCGCCCTCACGCTCGAATACAGGGTGCGGGTCCATGGCAACTTCCACGTAGAGGTCACCCGCCGGGCCACCGCCCGGACCGACCTCGCCCTGCCCTGCCATGCGAATACGCATGCCATCAGAGATACCTGCCGGAACGTTGACCGTCAGATCACGGCGAGCACGGACGCGGCCATCGCCACCGCAGTTGTTACACGGATCGGGGATGATCTCGCCGGTGCCCTCACAAGTCGGGCACGGCCGCGAGGTCATCACATTGCCCAGGAAGGAACGCTGGACCTGCTGAATCTCGCCAGTGCCATCACAGCTGGTACACATCTTCGGCTTGGATTTGGACTTCGAGCCAGTTCCCTCGCACTGCTCACACAGCACCGCGGTGTCCACCGTGATGGGCTTGCGGACACCGGTGAATGCCTCATCGAGGCCCAGCGAAATACGCAGCAGCGCATCTGCACCTGGCTGTACACGCGAGCGGCGCTGGCGGGTACCGCCGGCACCGCCGAAGAATGCTTCGAAGATATCGCCGACTCCGCCGCCACCGAAACCGCCGAAACCTCCGCCTGGCATACCGCCCTGCGGATTGAGAGGATCTCCTCCCATATCCACAATCCGGCGCTTTTCAGGATCCAGCAGGACCTCGTTCGCCTCAGATGCCTCACGGAACTTCTCCGCAGCTTCTTCATCACCCGGATTACGGTCTGGGTGGTACTTGAGCGCCAGCTTTCGGTACGCCTTCTTAATCTCAGCGTCCGTAGCGTCCTTCTCCACTCCGAGGATGCCGTAATAGTCGCGTGCCAACTTTAGCTACTTCCTTTCAATACCCGGCCAACGTACTGTGCAACAGCAGCAACCGAGGAAATTGTTCCCGGATAATCCATAAATGTGGGGCCAACTACGCCCATGCCACCCAAAATTTCGGTGCCGGTGCCATAGCCAGTTGAAACAACTGAGGTAGCGCGCAGCTCCTCGTCCTCGTTTTCCTCACCGATGGAAACGCGAACGTGGTGCAAATCCTGCGCGGCCGACAGCAGTTTCAGCACGACCACCTGTTCTTCGAGAGCTTCAAGAACCATGGGCAACGTAGAAGGTAAGCGACCGGCCATATTACCACGGGTCAAATTCGATGCCCCGGCCAGGATGAGTCTGTCATTCGGCTTCTCAATCAACGACTCCACCAGCACCGTCGAGCAGCGAATAAGCACATCCCGCAAATCACGCGGGGCGTTAGCCGCAAGATCGGAAATCGCAATCGACGCGTCGGCAAGCGTGTGCCCCGACATTGCACGGTTGAAATGCTCACGCAAGAGCGGCACGAGATCGGGATCCATCGGTGCTGGCAGCTCAACATTGCGCTGCTCCACGCGCCCGGTGTCAGTGATGACTACCAGCAACAATCGCGCGTCGGCGAGCTGGACAACCTCGCAGTGCCGGACGCGGGAGACCTCCAGCGTCGGTACCTGCACCACTGCGACCTGACGGGTTAGCTGGGCCAGCAGCTGCACACTGCGACGCAGAACGTCCTCCAAATCGACGCCGCCTTCGAGGAACTCGAGGATAGCTCGGCGCTCAGCCCGGGACAGCGGCTTAATCTGCGAAAGATTGTCCACAAAAAGGCGGTAGCCCTTCTCAGTCGGGATACGCCCGGACGATGCATGTTCCTGCTGGATATAGCCCTCGGCCTCCAGCACCGCCATGTCATTTCTAATGGTCGCCGAGGACACACCCAGATTGTGGCGCTCCACCAGAGCCTTCGAGCCGACTGGCTCCTGGGAAGCTACGTAATCCGAGACAATTGCCCGAAGAACTTCCTGCCTGCGCTTATCCGTCTGAGATGACATGCGGATAGTTTAACTAAGGATGTCAACAATTATTGCGTCGGCCAGCAAACGACCGCGATTGGTCAGCTGAATCCGCTGGCCACAATCGACGGAAACAAACTCCACCATGCCCGCTTCCGCTTGCCGACGTGCCTTGCCCAGCTCATCCTCTCCGAGCAGATTGGCATCGATACCCTCGGCCAAGCGGAGGCCCAGCATAATCTTCTCAGTGTGCCGATTCTCGGCCGTTAGCCCTTCTGAATCCTTAATCGGCAACTCTCCGCCGGAAATGGTCGCCGCGTAGCGAGCCGGATGCTTGACGTTGTAAAACCTCGTGCCATCCAGATGCGAATGGGCACCGGGGCCCGCACCCCACCAATTTCCATCGCGCCAGTAGAGCATATTGTGACGACATTGGCCGCCCGGTTTCGCCCAGTTGGACACCTCGTACCAGGAGAAACCGGCTTGACTCAGTGCGGCATCGATGCGCTCGTAGCGGTCGGCGAGATCGTCGTCGTCAGGCATGGGCAGTTCACCGCGACGAACCTTACGCGCCATCGCGGTACCCGGTTCGACGATCAGCGAGTACGCCGAAACATGATCGACCTCCGTGGCCAGGACCGCCTCCAACGTCGTATCGAGATCCGCCATCGACTCCCCTGGCGTGCCATAGATAACGTCGAGGTTGATGTGCTCAAAACCGGCAGCGCGTGCCTCCGCCACTGCCGCCGCAGGACGCCCCGGCGTGTGCGTACGATCCAGAGTGGCCAGCACATGCGGCACAGCCGACTGCATGCCCAGACTCACCCGGGTAAACCCTGCCTCGGCCAAGCCTTCGAAAAACTCCGGGGAGGTCGACTCGGGATTCGACTCGGTGGTGACCTCGGCGTCGTCGGCAAGCCCAAAGCTGTTGCGCACACCGTCGAGCAGGCGACGAAGACCACTCGCCCCCAACATCGACGGCGTACCACCGCCGACGAATACGGTATCGGCGCCACGCGCTAGTTCGGGGTGCTTTACGACGGCCATCTCGAGCTCAGCCACGATGGCATCGAGGTAGTCTCCCTGCGTTGCGCCACTGCCCAGCTGACCTGGCGTGTACGTGTTGAAATCACAGTAGCCACAACGGGTGGCACAGAATGGGACGTGTAAGTAGACACCGAAGGAATCGGTGTGTGCGGAGGCTTCGCTCACGCATGCTCCTTGGCTCGACGTTGCTTGACGCGGCGGACAATTTCATCGATGCGGGCACGTTCCATCAGGAACTCCGGAGGCCTACGGCCGCGCAGCGCATTGGCAACTGCCGGATGAGTCTCGGGAACAGCAACACACCAAGCGGCGGCAGCGGACAGTGCACGGCGGCCAGACTGTGCGTAAAGCTGCGGAAGCACCACACTACCGAGCTTTTCCACGCCTCGGATGTTTTCGGCGGAAACCCAGTCGGCGAGTTCCTCCAGGTAAGAAGCCACGGCATCGGAGCGAGCAATCATTGCCTGCGTGACCGTAGGGACTGCAACCGGATGCTTCAAAGGAGCCGGAATGAGCGACAGTGACTGCACATCCGGCGACTTCGGTGCCGGATGCGGGTGTCGACGCGGTGTCGAAGCGGAGGAAAGAGTACCGATGCGCCCCGAGCGAATGCCGGAGGTAAACGCTTGGCGTAGACCATCAAGCTCACCAATCAGAGGGCGGCAGTCCTCAACGGCCTCGTCGACGATGTCAGCGAGCTCGAGGACACATTCGTCCACCAGCTCACGATCTACATCAGCAACCGCCTGAGCAAGGTGCTCGATGTGTTCGGCAACTTCGTCACCAATGTCGTAGAGCTCTTGGGTCACTTCGCGCAGGCGTAGCCGAGCATCGAAGTGGTTAATCATTGCCCGCCCTCCCACGACATCTTCGGCGCCGGTGACATCATTGCAGTCTTCCGCTTTCGAATATCGACGAACATTGACGAATGCCGACTTTCGAAAACTGAAAACTCCTTAAAAATTTCTAGCGCCCCTCACCTTAATGGGGTGAGGGGCGCTAGCGCGGTAACAACACGCTGCCGTTTTCTATCGGCAGCGGGTAGACCGTGAATTAACGCTGGTAGAGAGCCTCAATGTCACGCGAGTAGTTGTCCATGACAATGTTGCGCTTGACCTTCATGGTCGGGGTCAGCTCGCCGCTTTCCTCGGTGAAGTCACTGTCCAGAATATGGAACTTCTTAATGGCCTCTGCGTGAGAAACCAGCTCGTTAGCGGAGTTGACGGCGTCCTGAATCTCGGCGCGCAAAACTGCGCTGGAGGCAGCGAGTTCACGGATCGAGGTGTGCTCGGGGACGGAGTGCTCAATCTTCCACTTCTCCAGTGCCTCCTCATCGAGAGTGACCAACACGGAGACGAACGGACGACCATCGCCGATGACGACTGCCTGGGACACCAGCGGGTGCGCACGCATGCGGTCTTCCATCGGGCCCGGCGCGACATTCTTACCACCTGCGGTGACAATGAGGTCCTTCTTGCGGCCGGTGATCTTCAGGTGGCCTTCTTCGGTCAGCTCACCGAGGTCACCAGTCTTAAACCATTCGCCGTCGATGAAGGCTTCCTTGGTTGCCTCTTCGTTCTTCCAGTAGCGGTCGAACACAACCGGACCACGGAGCAGAACTTCGCCGTCATCAGCGATAGCGGCGGAGCAACCACCGACCGGACGACCAACGGTACCAATAATCTGCTCGCTCGGGTTGTTCACGGTGACGGCAGCCGTGGACTCAGTCAGACCGTAGCCTTCGTAGACAGGCACACCGAGACCACGGAAGAAGTGCCCGAGGTCAGAGGACAGAGCCGAACCACCGGAAATGGTGTACTGCACGGCCTCACCCATAGCTGCGCGAATTTTCGAGAACAGCAGGCGATCGTAGAGCTGGCGACGCAGCTTCAAGACACGCGACGGACCTGCCGGAGTATCCAGTGCCTTGGAGTACTCGATGGCGGTGGCCTCAGCACGCTCGAACATGGCCAGGCCGAATGCGCCCTTCTCCTTAGCGGAGGCGTAGGCGGAGTCACGAACCTTCTCGAACACGCGCGGCACACCGAGAATCATGTGCGGACGGGAACGCTGGAACTCCAGGGTGACGGTCTTGGTATCAGCCCAGTGAGACTGGGTAGCACCGGAAATCATCGAAGCCAGGGACACTGCGTGAGCCAACACGTGCGCCAACGGCAGGAAGGTCAGAATGCGGTTCCCCGGACGGGCAATCAGGCCAATCTCGTTGGTGAGGATGGCGCGGGCCTCCGCCAGCCAGTTGCTGTGCAGGAGCACGCAGCCCTTCGGACGACCA
Organism: Corynebacterium sp. LK31; assembly: GCF_014335015.1. Lineage (NCBI taxonomy): Bacteria > Bacillati > Actinomycetota > Actinomycetes > Mycobacteriales > Corynebacteriaceae > Corynebacterium > Corynebacterium sp. LK31. The sequence goes on from NZ_PDGW01000013.1 coordinate 255,892, forward strand.
GTGGTACCGGAGGTGTAAATCACGGTTGCCAGGTCGTCGGCCTTGGTGTCCTTGATGCGGCGCTCGACCTCGTCGCCGTCAATGTCACGGCCTTCGTAGCTAATGGTGTCAGTAGCGGAAGCGTTAATCTCCAGTACACGACGCAGCTGAGACTCGCCCTCCGGGTTCTCGGTGCCCTTTTCGACCAGCAGAGGCTTCATGCGGTCGGTGTGCTCACGCGACTCGGTAAATGCGAAAACAGCACCGGAGTTTTCAATAATCCAACGAATCTGGCCAGACGAAGAAGAGCCGTAAATCGGGACAACAGCAGCGCCTGCCATCCAGATAGCGGTATTGATCAGGTTCCACTCGTAGCGAGTCTCACTGAGCAGCGCTACGCGGTCGCCCGGCTGAACACCGTTGGCAATTAGCCCCTTAGCGACGCCCTTTGCCTCGTCATAGAACTCCTGAGCAGTGACATTTACCCACTCAAAGTTCTTGGGGCGAGTGAAAAGCACCAGCTTCGGGCGCTTCTGCACCAGCTCCTGCAGCGAGGTAATAATCGTTTCGTCCTCGCCGATGACGTATTTCGCCTCGGTAGTATATTCACGCATCGAGTTACAAACCCCTACTTTCGGTAGTTCTGTCCGTCGTTGGTTTCGTTAGGAATCAACTTAGAACATCAAACCCTGCGCCGTTGTGATTTCAGTAAATATTTCGATAACGAAGTGATTTACCTTACTACTGGCAAAGTTTTTCTAAACTGGCATGATGGAAAGGGTGACACAGGCAGCTTCCAATCCTCCCCTTTCCTCTCCACTCGCCGACCTCGCTAAAGATGTCGGAGTTGGGGTTTCCTACTACTCCACCGAGGGCCAACTCGTGCACGTCTCTCGTGAGACAGTGCTAAAAACTCTCGCTGCTCTCGACATCGATCTGGGCCCAGATCCCAGCGATGCCGACATCAACGACGCCCGTCGTGAGTGGGCAGACACGCAGTGGTCTCGCCTTCTCCCGCCCGTGGTAGTTACCCGCCAGGGCATCTTCCACCGAGTTCTGGTTCACGTACCGCACGGCAGCAATGTCAGCGTGACTGTGAAACTGGAGGACGGCGCAGAATGGCCCTGCGCTCAGGTGCACCACTTGGTACCGCCACGCCAGGTCGGCGATGTGTTGATGGGTGAAGCCGCCTTCGCAATTCCAGAGGATCTGCCACTTGGTTGGCATCGCTTGCGCGCAGTCAACGATGACAACGTCGCTGAGTGCGATGTGGCCGTAACCCCCAACCGTCTCGCCACTGCCGACAAGTACGTGCAGAATCCTGCGCATGGTGTCATGGCACAGCTGTACTCGGTACGCTCCAGCCGCAGCTGGGGTATTGGCGATTTCGCTACCCTCGGCGACTTGGCACAGGTCAGTGCAGAGCACGCGGGCTCTGATTTCGTCCTCATCAATCCGTTGCACGCCGCAGAGCCACTGCCTCCGGTAGAAGACTCGCCGTACCTGCCCACCACGCGCCGCTATGTCAATCCGCTGTACGCGCGCCCAGAGCTTATCGACGAGTTCGGGTACCTGGACAAGGACGAGGCCGATGAAGCCCGTGCGCTAGCGAACTCTTTCCACCAGCTCAATCACAGCCCTGATGAGATTGACCGCAACCCCATCTACGCTGCAAAGCTCAAGGTATTGCGGGCAATTCACAAGATCCCCCTGTCCAGCGCACGCCAGGCGGAATTTGACCGTTGGCTGGAGGCCGAGGGCCGTGGCATATACGACTACGCGTCGTGGTGCACCGAGCGCGAGCTCGCGGATCGCGCTGCTGCCCGCGATGCTGCACGCGCTGCCACTTCCGATTCTGGTGCCGTAACCGAGAACGATATCGAGTTGGTTCCACCGTTGGGTAACCACGCCAGTGTCGAATCTCTGCGGGAGGAAATCTTCCAGTTCCACCTCTGGGTGCAGTGGATTCTCGATCAGCAGCTCGGCCAGGCACAAGAGGCAGCCCTGGATGCGGGTATGCGCATCGGCATCATGGCCGACCTTGCCGTCGGCGTGCACCCTGGCGGCGCGGATGCCGAGAACCTTGCGGATTGGCTCGCTCCTGCTATCTCTGTTGGCGCACCGCCAGACGGTTTTAACCAGCGCGGCCAAGACTGGTCGCAGCCGCCGTGGAACCCGCACAAGCTAGCCGAGGCCGGCTACCGCCCCTGGCGCGACATGCTGCGCACAATCCTTCGCCACGCAGGTGGCATTCGTGTTGACCACGTGCTGGGTATGTTCCGCCTCTGGGTCATGCCGCGGATGGAGTCCCCCGTCAATGGCACCTACCTGTACTTCGACCACGAGGCAATGGTCGGCATTCTCGCACTTGAGGCCGAGCTCGCTGGGGCCGTCGTCGTAGGCGAAGACCTGGGCACTTTCGAGCCGTGGGTGCAGGACTACCTGGCCTCGCGGGGCATCATGGGCACCTCGATCGTGTGGTTTGAATCCGAGGGCGACCAGCCGAAACCACCAAGCGCTTACCGCAGCCTGTGCCTGTCCTCCGTCACCACGCACGATCTGCCGCCGACGGCAGGCTACCTCGCAGGCGAGCACATCAAGCTACGGGAACGCCTGAGACTATTGCTTTCCGACGTCGCGGAGGAAGACCGCCGGGACTTCGAGTGGATTCGAAAGGTTTTGGGTGCGGCCAAGGAAGCCGGCTGCTTTGGTGACACGGCTGCGGCGGACATGGATGTTCATTCCCTTACCCGCGATAATCTGCCACCAATTGACGCACTGGTCACGGGGCTGCACCGCTTCCTCGACCAGACGCCATCCGCGCTGAAGTGTGAGGCCTTGGTGGACATGGTCGGCGATCGTCGTACTCAGAACCAGCCGGGCACGAGCCACGACCAGTACCCGAACTGGTGCATTCCGCTAACCGATGCCGAGGGCAAGGCCGTGCTTGTCGAGGACCTGCCTCGCTTCCCCGGATTCAAGCGTTAATTGGTTCGTGAGCGACTAATCCCTCATTTTTGCTGTTCACCGATCTTTCAGGTTATATGCCCGGCACTAAAACCGAGGCTAAAACTGGAAATCGGTGACTGCACCAGCGATGAGGATGAGAAGAAGCAAAACGATTAGGGCAAGTAGGACCTTCGAGTGCCTCGACCGATGCATGCTAACTCAGCTCCCTACTGCGAAATATTTGCGAACTACCCAACTCTAGCCTGTTGGGCAAATTTCCTAATACTTTAAGACATACCTTAGGGCAGCGATAGCGACCCAACACTTAAAGGGGGCTTCTCCCAGCTCAATTCATCGGGTCTCTCGGTGAGCTATCCGCAAGGCCACTACCTCTTCGGCTAGCTCTCGCTGCCCGCTCCTCGACGCTCCTGCGAACGCTCCCGCCGATGCACCGACCTCTGCCACAGACGTCCGCTGACAACATCGATTGCGCCAACGAGAACGAAAGCAAGAAACCCTCCGACTACCAGGAGAACCACGCATAGCACGCTGACCTGCGCAAGCAGTGGCAATTGGATAAGCCACTGCCCTACTCTGTCGAATGCTTCTGCCATGAGTGTCAACCTACCCTGCCGGTGACCGGAATAACCAGTGGGCGGCGGTCGCGGGGCTCGTCGTAAAGCGTGAAGCTAGGCATCAGTGCCCGACAGCCCGCGGCGTTCGAGGAGCGGCTGGATGTCCTTATCGCGACCTCGGAAGGCACGGTAGGCGGCCATGAAGTCGATGGCGCCACCACGGGAGAGAATCTCCTCGCGGAAGTGGCTGCCGCCGCTGATTGTGGCACCGCCGTTGTCGGTGAACCAACCGAAACCGTCCGCGTCGAGCACCTCTGCCCACAGGTAGGAGTAATAGCCCGCCGAGTAACCGCCGGCGAAGATGTGGTTGAAGTAGCGGGAGCGGTAACGCGGAGCCAGGTGGGGAACGTCGAGGCCGAGTTCAGCGAGTGCTTCCGCTTCGAAGGCATCAACATCAGTGACCTGAGCTGCTTCCTCCTCGGTGAGGCTGTGCCAGGCCAGATCGATGGCGCACGCGGCGAGGTACTCAACCGTGGCGAATCCCTCACCAGCGGTGCGGGCCTTCTTCACAGACTCGACTAGCTCGGCCGGGATCGGCTCACCGGTACGAACGTGGACGGCGTAATTGGCCAGAATGGATGGCTCAAGTGCCCAGTTCTCGTTAATCTGGGAGGGGAATTCCACGAAGTCGCGCGGGACGTTAGTGCCCGAGAAGGTCGGGTACGTGACGTCGGAAAGCAGACCGTGGAGGGCGTGCCCGAACTCGTGGAAAGCAGTGGTGACCTCGTCGAGCGTCAGTAGCACCGGGGTTCCCGGCTCGGTTTCGGCGATGTTCATCACGTTGACCACGACTGGCAGGCGCCCCAGCAGACGGGACTGGTCCCTAAACGAGCTCATCCATGCACCACCGCGCTTAGTCGGGCGCGAGAAGTAGTCCGTAATAATCAGGCCGATGGTCTCGCCTCCGCCCTGGCGTACCTCCCACACGGTCGTGCCCGGCGCGTATCCCTGCAGGTCCTCGCGCTTGACTACCTCGATGCCGTAGAGCTTGCGGGCAGCGTAGAACACGCCGTCTTCGATGACACGGTGCAGCTCGAAGTAGTTCTTGAGTTCCTCCGTGTCGACTGCGAATTCTTCCGCTTTACGACGGCGCTCCCAATACGGCCAGTCAGCGCCCGTGACCGTCTCACCGCCAGCCAGATCAGCGACCCGCTTGTACTCGCCTTCAGCATTGGCAATGGCAGCTGGCGCCAGGTCTGCAATGAGCTTCCGAGCAGCCTCTGCGGTGGTTGCCGTCTCCTTGGCAATGACGTAATCCGCATGCGTGTCGTAGCCGAGCAGCTTGGCACGGCGGGCACGCAGGCGCGCCATTTCCAGCACAATGCCGGAGTTGTCGAACGTGCCGGAGGCAGCACCCGCACGCCCCAGTGAGGCTTCATAGAGCTTGGCGCGAGTAGCCGGATTATCCAGGTCAGCCAGCTGTGCCGGAGTTGACGGTAGGTCCAGCGGAATCAGCCACGGCGCATCGGTGTCGGCCTTTTTCGCGTAGGCGGCGAAGGACGCAATGGCGTCGTCGGAAAGCCCGGCGAGTTCCTCGCGGTCGTAGATCTCCACGGCGCGCGCGACGGTGTCCTTCAGTAGGTTTTCACCGAAAGCCGTGGAGAGCTCAGAGAGACGGGAATTGATGCGGCTGAGCTCGGCTTTGTCCTCGTCGCTGAGGTCCGCACCGGCGCGCTGGAAGTCTTCGCGGACTTTCTTCAGCAGCAGCTTCGCCTCTTCCGGATTGGCGGCATCCTCAACGCTGTCGATGGCATTGATGCGCTGCCACAGGTCACTGCGCATGCGAATCTGATCCAGGTGTGCAGTGAGCTGCGGGGCAATCTCGGCTTCAATTTCCATGCGGACATCGGTGGCGTCCGTGCCGGCAACGTTGAAGAAATAAGCAGCGACGCGGTCCAGATCCTGGCCCGCCTTTTCCATTGCCTCGATGGTATTAACAAAGGTCGGCGCCTCCGACGACGTGGCGATGGCGTCGATCTCGCGTGCATGGCTGCGCATTGCTTCGCTAAAGGCCTCGCGGACGTGGCTGTCATCGATTGCCGCAAAATCTGGCAATTCGCAGAACAATTCTGACGGTGTCAACAGTGGATTTCGTGCATCATTGGTCATAGTGAATTCAACTGTAGCGTGCTCGAAAAACCAGAGTGCGCCTACCGTCTGAAACAGGCTCCCCGCCGTTCTGGCAGGACCAACCGTGACGAGGAGGCGTTTTCCGCCATGACAGAGACGACTATTTCCGCTCCCTGTGGGAGGCTAACCGGCCGTATTCACGATGACGCAATACAAGTTTTCAATATCGATTACGCAGATGCTGCTCCGTTCGCCGCGTCGGCACCGGTGGCTGACGGGCCACAGTCAGGCACTCGGCGCTGTGAACCCGAGCGCGAATTAGTTCTCACCGTCACCGCACCGGCTGAGCCCGCGGACGCTTCCTATCCCGTATTGCTGTGGATCCACGGTGGTAGCTACGAGTTTGGGCATCCCTCCGAGCCCTGGACGGACGCGACGGCCTTCGCACAGGCAGGCATCGTCACCGTTTCGCTCGGATACCGCAAGGGCCTCGAGGGATTCTGGCGCGACAGTGAAACAGAGACCTACCGGGCCATTGATGACCTGTATCTGGGGCTGCAGTGGGCTCGTCGTAACGCGCCTGCCTTCGGCGGCGATATCGACAACATCACTATCTCGGGGCAATCGGCGGGTGCGGCGCTGGCGCTCACTCTCGCTGCCGACGAACGCACTCGCGGCCAGATCCAGCGCACCATCGCCATGTCGCCGGCCTTCTCGCTGCTGTCGGGCTCGCGTCTCCGCCGCACGTTGGCGGGCATCGGTGTGGGACGTGCGCCGTCCACCGACATCTTTTCGCGTGCCGACGAACGCAGGGTCGCTCGAGCCCAGAAATTGGTGTCGGCATCCTCACCTTCGGATCCGGCAATTGGGCCTCGCTTTGACAGCTTTGCTCCCACACTGCCAACGATGGTGACTGCCACCAGCGAAGAGTTCTTCTCAGAACCGCCGGTTGTGGCGATGGACAAGTTGCCCATGCGGGAGTGGATGGCTCGGCGCTACGCCAAGGGGCATCGCGGCCACGGCGAATTTCCGGCCACCGCCTATGCCGAACGTCCGATGGGGAATGTCATTTCTGACTCAGCGATTCGCTCATACGCTGTTAAAGTCGCCGAACGGTCCGTGGCGGCTGAGCTGGATGTGTGGGCGGCACAGTTCGAACCGGGAGAAGGGTTGGGCTATGCACCTGCTGGCCGCACCAGTGGTGCTCCGCACTGCATCGACATTGCACGCTTCTTCGGTATGAAGGAACCCAACCATCCATTCCACCAAGTGGCGGTCGAGTTCATCCGCGAAGGCACCTCACACATGCCCCGCTACAACAATGACCGCAAGGTGACCACCTTTGCTGGCGCTGACGCCCAGGCAGTCGAGGACATTGCCATCGATGCGTGGGCGGCTCCGCGCCAGCTCTTTGGCGCATAAGGCATAAGGCGGGTGAGGCTTGCGCTGGTTAGCGCTGTGCTGTTGTGCTCAACAACTGAGCCCAGCGACTTAAGCTGGCAAAGTCTGCATGTACCGATAAATCTCGACGCAGACCAAAATGGTGATCAGCGTGATAAGTACTGCTATGAGTTTCCTGCGATCCATAGCCACCGTTCTTACCGAAGCACCAGGCCAGACGCAAGCTTTACCCTCTGTGGTTAACTGTCAACTATGGAGCCGCTTGATTTATTAGTCCCCGAGAATTCCGCGCTGCAGCCGGTCGACCCCGCGCTGGCTAAGGTGAAGCGAGTCGCGCACGCCGCTCCCCTGCTAGTTATCACGATTGCATCCGTCGTCGCCGCTGTGATGTGGACTCCGTGGATGTGGTTGGGCGTCCTCGCCTGCGTGCTCTACTTCGCATATATCTACTGGCTCATCGGTCGACGAGTTCGTGCCCACCGATACCTCGAAGAGGACAACGACTTCATTGTTGCGTCCGGACGCTGGTGGCGCTCGGTCACTGTCGTCCCTTACGGACGAATCCAGTTCATCGACATCGATGAAGGACCTCTCCTTCGACTATTCGGACTGGCAACGCTGAAGCTCAACACAGCATCGGCGAGCTCGGATGCAGCCGTCCACGGTTTGCCACGTGAAGAAGCGCTCGCCCTGCGCGCTCGTCTATCTCAGCGCGCCCACGACCGGATGGCGGGTCTCTAAATGAGGCATAGAGTTCATCCCCTATCTCCGCTGCTCAAAAGCTTTGCCACAATCGCTGCGGTGACTGCATTCGCAGTCGCGAATCAGTGGCAGTTGGCCGTTGCGGTCGTGACTCAGCTCTACGACTGGGCATGGCTCGGTCTCCTTGTCGGTACCGGTGCGGTCGCCATAATTATTGGTCTGATTGCATTTTTCTCGTGGCTGTCCTGGCGGTATACGTTCTACGAGCTCACCGACGATGAGGTTCGCTACGGCTCCGGATGGCTACTGCGTTCTCGACGCGCGGCACGGCTCGACCGCGTGCAGGCGGTGGATATCAACCAACCATTGTTGGCGCGCATTTTCGGGCTCGCCGAAATTGTCATTGAAACAGCCGGCGGCTCCGATTCACACTTCACAATCAAATACCTCACTCCCCCGCAGTGCGAACAGTTCCGCGCTGACGTGTTGGGTGAGGTAGAAAAGCTGGACACCGAGCTGGCACGTTCGCTTTACGACGGCGACAGCTCCACCGCGCCCCTCGACTCCGGCGCTCACATGTCCTCTCGCATGCCCGAAGCGAAGACCATCTTTGGCCCGGTCGATGTCGGACGGCTGATTGCATCCGTGGCCATTGGACCCGGTCTTTTCGTCGGCATAGCTCTCATCCTCCTCGCCGTTGTCTCTGCGCTGTTTACCGACCTCATCGTAGAAATCCTCAGCGGAGTAACCATCACTACTCTGATTGTGATTGGCAGTTTCGCTGTCGGCCTTTTCGGGGTACTAAATCAGTCGTGGGATTTCACGCTGAAGGTATCGTCGGAAAGCAGGCGTCTGGCGATTACCGCCGGACTGTTGTCGACGCGCGCTCAGACCATTCCCATTGATCGCATTCATGGCTTTAAAGTGGTGCAACCGCTCTGGTGGCGTCCGTGGAGATGGTCCCGTGCGGATGTCTCGGTGGCGGGCTATGGCCTGGACAGCACACAGTCGAACAACACACTGGTGCCAGTGGCGCCGACACCGGAGACGGACACGATTGTCGATTACCTGATGACTGAGATTGCGGGACCGGCCTCTACCGATGACCTGCTGGGCTCCTGGCAGACTCCACGCACGGCATGGTGGCTCAGCCCAATTGACTGGAAATTTCAAAAGGTGCAGGCCACGAAGCGGGGGCTGTTAGTGACCAAGGGTCGGTTCTGGCATACGCGGTTCATGGCCCCCTGGCAGCGCATCCAGGGGCATACACTAACCATTTCTCCGCTGAAGAAAGCGGCGGGAGTGGCGAACGTGCGGATCGACATGGTGCCGGGAGCGGTCACTCCGGTGGCAACGGAGTTGAAGTTGGATGATGCGTACCAGCTCGCTGCGTTAATTCAGGAACACAAGGCTGTTTAGAATGCTGTTTAATGAGGTCTCCCAGGACGGCCATCTCGCACGGTCTTGTGGGATCTCGCAGGAAAACTCTCTCTGCAGGCTAGTGGCATAGTCATTACGCTGGGATGCATGACTATCGCCAAGGAAGATTACGAGTGGTACCGCAGCGCGGTGTTCTATGAGGTGCTCGTCCGGGCCTTCTTCGACTCCGACAACAACGGCTCCGGCGACCTCAAAGGGCTGACGGAGAAGCTCGATTATCTGCAATGGCTGGGCGTTGACTGCCTCTGGCTGCCGCCTTTCTACGACTCCCCGCTGCGCGACGGCGGTTACGATATCCGCGACTTCCGCGCCGTGCTCGACGAGTTTGGCACGGTCGAGGATTTTAAGGTGCTTCTCGACGAGGCCCATGCGCGCGGTATCCGCGTTATTACTGACCTGGTGATGAACCACACCTCCGATAGCCATGAGTGGTTCCAGCAGTCGCGCACTGACCCCGATGGCCCCTACGGCGATTTTTATGTCTGGACTGACGACCCGGACACCTACTCGGGCGCACGCATTATCTTCGTCGATACCGAGGACTCCAACTGGACCTATGACCCGGTGCGTGGCCAGTACTACTGGCACCGCTTCTTCTCCCACCAGCCGGATTTGAACTATGACAATCCGGCGGTGCAGGAAGCGATGCTCGATGTGCTGCGCTTCTGGTCCGATCTCGGCATCGATGGCTTCCGCCTCGACGCTGTGCCCTACCTCTTCGAGCGCGAAGGCACTAACTGCGAGAACCTGCCCGAGACCCACGCTTTTCTGAAGCGCTGCCGCAAGGTCATGGATGAGGAATACCCGGGTCGCGTCCTGCTGGCGGAGGCCAACCAGTGGCCCTCCGATGTGGTGGAATACTTCGGCGACCCGGAGGTCGGCGGCGACGAATGCCACATGGCTTTCCACTTCCCGCTCATGCCACGCATTTTCATGGCGGTGCGAAAGCAGTCCCGCTTCCCCATCTCGGAGATCCTGGAGTCTACGCCAGAGATTCCGTCTTCGGCTCAGTGGGGAATCTTCCTGCGCAACCACGATGAGCTGACGCTGGAAATGGTCACCGATGCCGAGCGCGACTACATGTACGCCGAGTATGCGCACGATCCGCGAATGAAGGCCAACATCGGCATTCGCCGTCGTCTAGCGCCACTGCTGCAAAATGACCGCACACAGCTCGAGCTTTTCAATGCCCTGCTACTCTCCCTGCCGGGTTCGCCGGTGCTCTACTACGGGGACGAAATTGGTATGGGCGACAACATTTGGCTCGGCGACCGCGATGGCGTGCGCACACCGATGCAGTGGTCGCCCGACCGCAACGCCGGGTTCTCCAAGGCCGACCCCGGTCGGCTCTATCTGCCGACCATTCAGGATGCGACCTACGGTTACCAGGCGGTCAATGTCGAGAACCAAGCGAGCTACTCCAATTCGCTGTTGAATTGGGTGCGTCGACTGATCCAGGTCCGCAAGCGCTATGAGGCTTTTGGCCTCGGTGACTTCCGCGAGCTGAATAGCGACACCGCCTCTGTTCTGACCTATCTGCGCACATACGGCGACGAAGTGCTGCTGTGCGTCAACAACCTGTCCTCCTACCCCGCGGCCGTCTCGCTGGATCTGTCCGAGTTCGCCGGCGCCACCCCGGTAGAGCTCACGGGTTCGGTTCCCTTCCCCACAATTGGCACTGATCCCTACCAGATCACGCTTCCTGGTCACGGTTTCTACTGGTTCGAAATCCAGTTGCCGCCAGAGACAAACCTCGAATCGAGCGCCTCCATGTCGGCGCCGACAATCCCGGTTGCGCAGGCGATATCGGACGCGCCGGTGACGTCATCACGCGAGCACTCAGGCACCGCCGCCGATGCCGCAGCCGATGCCGTCACAAACGCCGATAATAAAGAGTGATCTTTTAAGTCCCGAAAGGCGAACGAACTGAAATGACTATTCCCACCGCCGATTTCATTGCCGAAGAGCTGGCAGACACACTGGTCAAGATGCGCTTTTTCGCTGACAAGGTCTCTGACATCGACCACGTCGAGATCCTCGCGCTTGACCCCGTACTGCGCGACAATCCCGACAGTCCCGATGTCGATATCGCATTGGTGAGGGTGCACACCGCGCATTCCGCACCGACCTATCAGCTGCCCATCGCTTGGGCGGAGGACGTCCCCGATGGCCACGAGCAGTCCCTGCTGGTTCGCGCGGAGGGCATCGTCGGCTACGACGCTCTGATTGATTCGGATGCCATCACAGCACTCGGCCAGAAGCTTTCCGACGAAGGCAAGCTCGGCCGCATGGAACTGCGACGTGTGCCGGGCTCTGAGCAGCTCCGACCGAAATCCGGCCGCCCCATGGGAGTCGAGCAGTCGAACACCTCGGTCATTTTCGACGACCGCGTGATGTGCAAGTTCTTCCGTCGCCTCTACCCCGGTACTAATGCCGATGTGGAGCTGCTGGCCGCACTGGCCCAGGCGGATTGCAAGTTCGTCCCTGAGCTCTACTCCTGGGTGGAGACCACCATTGGCGAAGACACCTACACCACCGCCATGCTGCAGGAATTCGCACCGAACTCGGTGGATGGCTGGGAGCTGGCTCTTGGCGCAGTCCGCGATGCCATCCGCGACAGTCAGACCCCGCTGGAAGATTTGGGCACCGACTTTACATCCGAAGCGCGTGCGCTCGGCGAAGCAGTGGCCTCGGTACACAGCAGCCTCGCTGCCGCTGTCGCGGTAAAGAAGCGTCTGACCGGTGCGGAGCTGGTAGCCCCACTGCGAGCTCGCCTGGACTTCGTCGCTGGTGTGGTGCCACAAATTGCTGAGGTCAAAGATAAAGCGCAGGCTATCTTCGATCGCGCGGAGGCTGCGGTTCCGGAAGGTGGTGCCGTCGTCCAGCGAATCCACGGTGATCTGCACTTGGGGCAGGTATTGCGCACGCCGAGCTCTTGGCGCTTGATTGACTTCGAAGGCGAGCCGTCGCGCCCGTGGGAGGAGCGCCGTCTGCCGGATCACCGCCTACGCGATATCGCCGGCATGATTCGCTCCTTCGATTACGCCGCTCATTACCCGCTGCTGACCGGACGTGAAGACACCGAGGCAGCTACCGAGCGTGTTGAGCAGTGGGCTCGCCGCAATATCGATGCGTTCTTGGAGGGCTATGGCGATGCCAGTGACCCGGCGCTACTGGAGGCCTTTGTACTGGATAAGGCCATCTACGAGTGCCTTTACGAAGCGCAGAACCGCCCCAACTGGCTGCCGCTGCCGCTTGGTGCTGTGCGCTCGCTGTTAGGATAGGGCTTTTGTCGCAGTAATTTCATCGCGGGAGTGATCCTCCCGCAAGATAGAGGTCTTTCGTGCGTCTGCTCAGCAGAATCCTGTCCACTACACGAGTGCTCTGGCCTTTCTATATCGGGGTCATCATCTGTTCGCTGGCCACCGCCGCCGCGTCGTTGATTAGCCCCTTCCTCATCCGCGATGCCACCGACGCCATCGTCGGCGCGGTGTCCAGCGATGAAGGCTTGAGCCAGGCGGCGATGTCCGATACCACTCGCACGGTAATCTGGCTGGTCATCGGGCTGCTAATCGCAGATCTGACGCAAACCATCGTGCATAACATCGGTGGTTACCTGGGCGATGTGATGACTGCGCGCATGCGCGAGATTCTGTCGACCCGCTACTATGCAAAGCTGCTGTCGCTGCCGCAACGCTATTTCGACAGTCAGGTCACCGGCACAATTATCGCCCGCCTGGAACGCTCGATTAGCAATATCACGCAGTTCCTCCAGGCGTTTTCCAACAACTTCTTCCCGATGCTGTTGACCGTCGGCGCGGTACTGGGCATCACTGCCTGGCACTACTGGCCCCTGGCGGTGCTATTGATTATCGTTTTCCCGGTCTACACCCTGCTGACCGCGCTGACCTCGAAGCGCTGGCAGAAGATTGAAGCGAAAAAGAACGAACAAATCGATATCGCCGGTGGCCGTTTTGCCGAGGTCATCGGCCAAGTCAAGGTTGTCCGCTCCTACACTGCGGAGCTGCGCGAAATCGCTTTCTTTGGTTCCCGCTTCCGCCGCACCATCTCCCTGACCCGCGATCAGTCAACGTGGTGGCACCGCATGGATGCCCTTCGCGGGGGTATTTTGAACATCATCTTCGCAGGCATTTACCTGCTGCTTTTCCTGCGTACGCTGTCGGGAGAATTCTCCATCGGCACCATGGTCATGCTCATTCAGCTGATTAACATGGCGCGCCAACCAGTGACCATGATGAGCTTCCTGGTCGACGCTGCCCAGCGCGCAGTCGCCGGTTCGCGCGATTACTTCAAGGTCATGGAGCTTACTCCAGAGACCCGCACGCAGCCGGAGCTGCTCAGTGCAGCGACCGCGAATAACGGCGACTTCGACTCCGCGTCCGTTGGTTCCACCGCAGACGCAGAGTCCGTCGACAGCGCCCACCGTTCCTCCCTGGAACGCGCAGCCGAACAGGAGGCAATTGGCGCTCCCATTGTCGACTTCGACGCAGTGGATTTTGCCTACGAAGAGGACAAGACGGTGCTCTCCAATGTCAGCTTCCAGGCGTACTCGGGCCAGAAAATCGCCCTGGTCGGCGAGTCGGGTGGCGGCAAGTCCACCATCGTCAACTTGCTGCTCGGCTTCTACGCCCCGACCGCAGGCCGCTTGAGCGTGCTGGGGTCGGATGTCTCCGAGGTTTCCGGTTCCACTCTGCGTGCTGGCTCTGCCGTCGTGTTCCAGGACTCGTCACTATTCTCCGGCACGATTCGGGAAAACATCGCCTACGGCAAACCCAACGCCACCGACGAAGAAATCATTGCCGCCGCGAAGAAGGCCAACGCCGACGACTTCATCCGCAGCTTCGCCGAAGGCTACGACACCACTATCGGCGAGCGAGGTCTGAAGCTCTCGGGTGGCCAGAAGCAGCGCATCGCCATCGCGCGCGCTATTTTGAAGGATGCTCCCCTGCTCATCCTGGACGAAGCCACTTCGGCGCTGGACACCAAGGCCGAACGCGAAGTTCAGCGAGGCTTGGACAAGCTGATGGAGGGACGCACAACGGTTATCATCGCCCACCGCCTGTCCACAATTTCCGATGTGGACACCATCGTGACGCTGCGTGACGGTCACGTCGACGAGGTGGGCGCACCCGCAGAATTGGCGCAGACTGACGGTATCTACGCCGAGTTGCTACGCCTGACGGCTTCGGCCTCGGCGGCGGATCGTCTGCGCCTGAAGAAGTACGGCATCAAGGGGTAACGCGCCGTCGTCAAGCATGCAGGAAACGCTTGACGACGGGCACCCCTGCGCCCTTTTACGGACGGGGAACGATGTAGCGGCCAGCGCCCGGAACAATTTCGACGGTGACCGGCATCGGGAACATGAGGTCGCCGTCAGCGTAGGCGTTCATCTGGCGTGGCGGGCCGATGTATTCCACGTAAGCCTTCTTGGCGCGGTAGGTGCTGACCTCCCCGATTTTTTCAACGGTGCCGTCGAACACGGACTTGAAGGCCAGGGCGGCCTTGATGCGCCCGGCTTTGCCGATGACAGTGATGTCCATCAGTCCGTCGGAGTGGTCTGCGGACGGGCAAATCTTCATCCCACCGCCGTAAGAACGGGTGTTGCCGAAGGCGGCCAGCGTGATTGGATCTTCGAGAACCCGATCGTCATCGAGCGTGATGCGGAATGGTAGCGAGTGAAAAGCCAAGAACTCGCGGACGATAGCCAGGTTGTAGCGGTTGCGGCCATGCGGCCAGGTCATCTGATTGACGCGGTCGGAGACAATCGAGTCGAAGCCGGCACACATGATAGTGCCGAACCAGCGCTGCTCCCCTGCCTCATTGATGATGCGGCCGAGGTCAGTGGTCGTCCAGAAGCCATCGGCGATAACGTGAGCGGCATCGCGAGCATTGCCACGCGGCAGATTGTATTCGCGACCGTGGTCGTTTCCGGTGCCGGCCGGGATAATACCGAGGGGGATGCCGGTCTGTGCCTGCTCCTGCAGTGCGAGGTTAATCATGCCGTCGCCACCACAGACTGCCAGGGCATCAATTCGGCCGTCGGCGATGACCTCACGAATGAGCTTGCGGGCGTCGTCGGGGTTAGCACCTTGGAGAGCGATGACATCGATGCCGCGATCCGCGAACACCCGACTCGCCCGGGCGGACGCAATCTGCGAGGCGCCATGACCCGCGTGGGGGTTAGTGACCAGAGCAAGGGTACGAATCTCAGTTGTTCCCAGCGGGTAGTTGAGATCCTTGTCGTTAGCGTTCATCGAAGAAATACCTACTTTTACGTGGGCTTTTGACCGGTCAATACTGGCCTTTATGGGAGTGCGTTAATGCATCTAACTAAAGCTTACCAAGATTGATTGACATTTTTTGAGAAAACGTAACGTAATACCGCTATAATAAAAGATGTAAAGATGTGCTTCCGCGCAAGTTACATATAATTCCGCAGTTCAGACTCGCAGCACCGATGCCCAAGGAGAAGCTCAGGATGTCTAACAAGCTCACGATTCCGTACCGCATGCGCTGGTGGGGCTGGGGTGTTGACGGCAACGACAAGCCAATCACCACGGCCAGCGAGAAGCTACTGCAGCGCGAAATCGGTATGTCGTTGGACGCAAACAACCCGCCGCGCAACATCGCCGACGTCACCATCCCCAATAGTCGCCTCAGCGCCGAGGATATCGAAGCCCTGGGCGCTGTTGTCGGCGCGGATGCCGTCGCCACCGACCACGACACCCGCGTCAAGCACGCGGTCGGACGCTCCTACCCCGACCTGGTTCGCCTTCGCGCAGCCAAGCTCGATGTCGCCCCAGATGCTGTAGTGCTACCGAAAACTGAAAAGCACATCGAAGACCTGTTCAAGGTATGCGCTGAGCGCAAGATTGCAGTCGTCCCCTTCGGTGGTGGCACCTCGGTCGTCGGCGGCGTGGAGGCTGTTGACGGAGGCATGGGTAAGGCCATCGCAGTGTCCATGACCGCCTTTAACAAGATCATCGACATCGACAAAGTCGCTGGCACTGTCACCGCCCAGACCGGCGTTTTCGGCCCCGACCTAGAAAAGGAGCTGTCCAAGGCCGGCTTCACCGCTGGTCACTTCCCGCAGTCCTTCGAGTACTCCACTGTCGGCGGTTGGGTTTCCTGCCGCTCGGCAGGCCAAGAATCCTCTGGTTACGGTCGTATCGACCGCAACGTGATTGGCATGCGCGTCGTCACGCCAGCCGGCACCATGGAATTCCGCGACATGCCGTCGTCGGCATCCGGCCCGAACCCGCGTGAGCTTTTCCTGGGTTCGGAGGGCACCCTGGGCATCATCACGCATGTGACGATTGCCCTGAATCAGCGTCCACAAAAGGAGATGCTCTTCGACACCTACTTCTTCAACTCCTTTGAGGAAGCCGCCGAGGAGCTGCGCAAACTGGAGCAGAGCGGCAATATCCCGCACCTAGCACGCATCTCCGACGAGAAGGAGACGCTGTTCGGCCTCACTCAGCTGGGCTCCGCCAGCATGTCCGAGAAGGTCACAAAGTACCTGAAGCTGCGTGGCATCGACACCCCGTGCATGGTGATTTTTGGCTTTGCGCAGACGGATCCGGTCGGCGCCCGCGTCACCCGTGAGCGCCTGGCCGCTCGCCTGCTGGCCAAGAAGTGCGTCCGCATGGGCTCCATCCCGGGCATGGCTTGGGTTAACCACCGCTTCTCCTCGCCGTACCTGCGCGATGTCATGATGACTCGCCGCGTCGGCGTCGACACCCTGGAAACCGCCACCACCTGGGATAACGCCGCTACACTGCGCCGCGAAATCGCCTCCGCAATGGAAGCCGCTGGCGAGAAGCACGGCACCCCGGTGTACGTCTTCTGCCACATCTCGCACATGTACGAATCCGGCTGCTCGCTGTACTTCACGTACTTCTTCCGCGAGACCGAGGGCGAGATCCTCCAGCAGTGGATGGACATCAAGACCGCGGCGTCGGAGGCCATGATGAACTTTGGCGGCACCATCACGCACCACCATGGCATTGGCCAGGATCACAGCCCGCAGTACTACGAGGAGAACACCGAGTTGTTCGCCAAGGTCATGCGTGCAATTAAGGACGAACTCGACCCTGCTGGCATCCTCAACCCGGGCAAGTTGGCTACCGGTCCGCACTCCTTGGAAGAGCGTTACGACGGCAACATGATTTAACCCTGTTGCCGCCAGCCTCCGCTAGCGAGCTAGACTGACCAGTTCGCTGGCGTAGATTGCCGGTGACGTTGGGCCGTCATAAATAAACAGTGAAACGTAATCGTCAAGGGTAAAAGATTCAAGTGCTGCGGTCATTGTCGCTGTCGCTTCTTCCTGGGATTCCAAGCGAAGATGCCCGGATAGTGGGATGGTCGGCTCAATCGGTGCGATTTCGTCCGTGCGACCGCAAACAGCGTGGCGTTTTAAATACCTAAGCGTGCTTTTCTAGTTACGACCTGTCTGGGGTGGCACGGACTGGAGACAGCAGCAACACATTTGCAGCGATGGTGCAATAGCAGCGAAAGCTCGGTTCATGGACTCAGAGCGGTTGGACGCTGGGTGCATAGCCATCGAGGTGTCTCCTTCCTTGTAATCCCGGGAAATGATTCGCAACTAAGAAAGATCTCTTGAATCAATATCCGTGCCGGTCGTTGATAATGAACAACTTAGTCTATTTCTAAGCGCCTTGCAATGGGGTACGCCCGAAATAGTTCACACTCACTACGCACTCCACAACTTCATCACTTACGCCAGATAGTTTCATCACTATCACCGTCTTCGGGAAAGTCGAGGAAGAAAGACTATGACTGCCACGCACGCTCCTCAGCGCGATCGCTCAGCTGCGGTTTTGAACAAGGCTCGTCGGCAAGCGGACTTGAATCGTCTACGCGAAGAAACCGCTAAGGGCGACATCCCAGATCTGCTGGTCATCGGCGCCGGTATCACTGGTGTCGGCATCGCTTTAGATGCGGCGTCGAGGGGTTTGAAAACCGTTCTCGTCGAATCGAAGGACCTCGCTTTCGGCACCTCTCGTTGGTCATCGAAGCTCGCCCACGGGGGCTTGCGCTACCTTGCCAGTGGCAATGTCGGTATCGCTCGCCGCTCAGCTATTGAACGTGGTGCGCTGCTCGACGTCACCGCTCCGCACCTGGTGCATAACCTGCCACAGGTTGTACCGGTGATGGACAAATTCGCACCGTTGACCCGGGTTTTGCCGCGTTTAGGCTTCTTGGCCGGTGACTTTCTACGCATTATCGCTGGTACCTCCGCCACTACCCTGCCGTTGTCCCGCACTGTCAGTTCCCGCCGAGTCAGCCAGCTTTCGCCGACCGTCCGTAAGCGCGACGTGAAATTCGGCTACGTCAACTACGACGGTCAGCTGCGTGACGACGCACGCTTGGTCACCACTATCGCTCGAACCGCCGCTAGCTACGGTGCAACTATTCTGACCCGGGTGCGCTGCGAGAACGCCTCTGGAACGAGCGCCACACTAATCGACGAGCTCACTGGCGATTCCTTCGAGCTGCCGGCTCACGCTGTGGTCAATGCCACTGGTGTGTGGGCCGCAGACCTAGCGACGAACATCAAGATTCGCCCATCTCGCGGCACGCACCTGGTTCTTGACGCCGCGAAGCTAGGCAACCCTACCGGCTCTCTCACGGTACCGGTTCCTGGTCACACCAACCGTTTCTGTTTTGTCCTTCCCGCAGAGCACAACCGCGTCTACATTGGCCTGACCGATGAGGATGCACCGGGCCCGATTCCGGACGAGCCGGAAGTGCCGGAGGATGACATCGTTTTTCTGCTCGATGTCATCAACCAGGCACTCGAGGTTCCGCTCACTCGTGACGATGTCATCGGTGCTTTCGCCGGCCTGCGTCCGCTCATCGACGCCGGCGAGGCACACACCGCTGACCTCTCCCGCGAGCACGCCTTGTTGGAGGCCCCGAACGGCCTGATTTCCATTACTGGTGGCAAGCTCACCGAGTACCGTCTTATGGCTGAGCAAACCGTGGACAAGGTTGCGGAAAAGCTTGGTGTTTCGCTTGCTCCGTGCTCCACCCGCACCATCCCTGTGCTGGGCTCCGAGCCAGAGGAGCTCGACCGCGCTCGCACCGCCGCCGCTGCTGGCCGTATCCCGATGCCGCTGTTTAATCGCTACGGTGCCGAATCCTTCGAGGTCATCGAATCCTGCCCGCTCGACCGAGCGCTTGACCCGGTAGCGGAGGGTCTCGATGTCACCCGCGCCGAGTTCGCCTGGCATGTGACGCACGAGGGAGCTCTCAGCGTCGACGATATTCTCGATCGCCGCACACGGTTGGGGCTGGTCAAAGCTGATCGCGAAGCTGCCCTGCCAGCTGCTGAGGAGGCACTGAGGCTAGCCTAGCGCTGGCCATTGCCGCGGCTGCTTCTGATGTGGCCGTAGCTACTGGATAAAGCGGGGAGTCTTCGGACTTCCCGCTTTTTCTGTATACACGGAAACTATGAGTGTAAATAACGCTGTCACCTTCCCCTCCCTCGATGAACTCCGCTCCCGCAGGACAGTCAAATGGACCGCATATTCACCGGACGTGCTGCCACTGTGGGTCGCCGAATCCGATGCCACAACCTGTCCTGCCGTCAGTGCCGCAATCGACGAGGCGTGTCAGCGCGAACAATTCGGATACCTCTCGCAGGACATCACCGCGCTTACGACCGCAACCGCGGACTTTTCTGCACAACGCTACGGATGGCGCCCGAACCCCGACAATATCTTTGCCGTCGCTGACGTCGTCCGCGGTGTCACACTCGCGGTTGAACGCTTCACCCGCCCCGATTCCGCAATTGTCGTCCCCACTCCCGCCTACATGCCGTTTTTCCAGGTAGGTCCCGCGCTGGGACGCGAGACAGTGTGCATTCCCACGCTTGCCGACGGCCCGGATCTCGGCGCCCTCGAACGCGCCTTCGCCGACGGTGCCGGTTGCCTGATCTTGTGTAACCCGAATAATCCTCTCGGCTTTACCTACTCCCCCGAAAAACTTCGTGAGATTACTGATTTAGCCGCTCGCTTTGGTGCGCGCGTTATCTCAGACGAGATTCACGGCCCAGTTGTTCTAGATGGCACTCACACTCCAACCGCGTCGGTGTCGGATACCGCGGCGGCCGTGACTATCACGGTGACTGCTACCTCGAAGGGCTGGAATACCGCCGGCCTCAAGTGTGCGCAGATCATCTTTAACGACGAAGATGCCAAAACCTGGCTGGAGCTGCCCTTCATTGTTCGCGAAGGCGCTTCTATTCTTGGTGTCGCCGCGGCCACCGCCGCCTACAGCGATGGCGTGCCCTGGCTGGACAATTTTGTCGATGTCCTGCGCACCAACCGTGAGACTCTGCGAACACGTTTGTCCACTATTGCGCCGCAGGCTCGCTTTACCCCACCGCAAGCATCATTTTTGGCGTGGTTGGACTTGGGTGACGTGCCTGGTGTTGCCAGTGAGGACCCAGCTGCGTGGCTGGTTGAAAACGCCAAAATAGCACTCAACCCCGGCTTCGCATTCGGCGAAGGCGGGGCTGGGCATGTGCGGCTTAACTTTGCGACCTCCCCGGAAATCCTCGGTGAGGCCCTGGACCGTCTTGACGCGGCCCTGCGCTTGTAGTTGACGTTTTAGTTGGTGACAGTGACGCTGCCGTCGGCGTTGACAACAACGTTGGCGGCCAGAGCGCGAGCCAGGTTCATGCGAACGTGCTGGCCCTCACCGTCAGTGCGATCGAGCGGGTAGCCGGATGGGATTGCGGTCTGAGCGAGGACGGAGCTGCGCTGTTCCTCAGTCAGCTGCGGGAAGCGGGTCTCCAGCAAACCTGCGTACCGCTTCGGAACAACAACTGGCTCGTTAGCCGGGCCAACCTGCTTGAAGTCGTAGGTCATGCGTTCGGTGTACTGCTGAACGGCAGCTGCGGTGCTCATGTACGGAGTGTCCTTGGCAACGCAGTTGGCGATGGTGTCGCTACAGCGGTACTCGAGCTCCGTACGCAGCTCATCCATGGCTTCTTCGATGAGTGGGCGGAACTCTGGGTCTGCCCAACGATCAGCTGCGGCCTGGTTGCCCATCATGCGGCCGCCCATAACGTCCAGCGGGTAGTGGACGCCCATGACAAGGCGAGAATGACCAGCCTCGGACGCACGCGCCTGAATCTGCGGTGCAACCTCCGGCAGCATCATAGCCAGCATGGTTGAAGTCCATGCAGCCTTGTTGGTGTGGCCCGACGGGTAGGACGGGGTGGTCGAGTACGGGTCGTCCTGACCTTCGCGGTAGTAGCGCTCGATGCGCTCCGGCGCCACCACAAATGGGCGATCGTAGCCGTAGACGTACTTCTCGAAGAAGGTCGAGCTGACCAGACCGCCGCCGCGAGCAAGGTTGCCGGACAGCAGGGCCTTTACCTTCGGCAGGCGATCCTCGTCGTAGGCATCACGGAAGTGCTGGCCCAGGTTTGCACCGAAAGCAGTGGAAATATTGGCCAGTGGGTCCAGGTAGTCGTCATCAAGAGCGAGTTCCTGTGCCTGCGGGTCATTCTTGGCAGCGTTGTTAATGCGGACGACCGTTTCGAGGTTCTGGTCCATAACCTCTGGGTGGTTCTTCTCCAGCTCCACGAAAGGATGCACAACGTAGAAGTAGAACCAGTTATCGGTGGCGGCATCCGACGGGTACGCGCGTGCAATCTGGTCCGGGCGATACGAGGTTGGCTTCGGCGCATTCGGGTCGGTGTTTTCACCGGAAGATGACGGCAGCGAGATGGAATCCGGGACCTCGAAGCCACCGCCGGGGAGCTTGATTCCATCTGGAGCTGCCACATTAGCTGGAAGATCAGAAACAGAGTCCAGGCGGTTGCCGAGCTCGGCCAACGGGTTGACCGGAGCTGCCACGGCCGTTGCCGGTGTAAGCCCCATTACAACTGCCATTGCTGCGGTAGCAGCGCCGACGCGAGTACGTGTTGCAGTGCGCTTGTGCGGCTTCAAAGAAGACACTGAAGCATTCCTTTCCAGATTGCTGCGTGGGAGGCACCAGTTGTGAAGTGCTCTATAAGCCAAGGTCTGACAAAATCTTCACTTATGTTAAGCGCACTGTGAGGTTTCGGCGCGTTGAAAAGAAACAAGTTTTCAAAATGCTAGGGCCAATCGTGGGAACTTTCCCCCTTAGACTCCGGGTTTTCACTGATAAATGCATAAAAGAAACCGGTTGGCGGGACAAAAGCCCGTCAACCGGTAAGAATTCAATACTCGCCCCAAACGGGGCTAAAAGCGTGGACTACTTGGAGTAGTCGTAGAAGCCACGGCCGGACTTGCGACCGAAGTGACCCGCCTCAACCATGCGCTTGAGCAGCGGAGGTGCCGCGTAAGTCGGCTCCTTGTACTCATCGAACATGGCATCGGCAATGAACTTGATGGTGTCCAGACCAACCATGTCGGCCAGAGTCAGCGGACCCATCGGGTGCGCACAGCCATTGACCATTCCGGCATCGATGTCTTCTGCAGTAGCAATGCCGTCCTGCAGCATGCGAATAGCGCCGAGGATGTACGGAACCAGCAGGGCGTTAACAATGAAGCCCGAGCGATCCTTAGCGCGAATGACGGTCTTGCCCAGCGCCTCGGAAGCGTACTCGTACGCACGCTCCGACTGAACATCACCGGTCGTCAGAGTAACGACATGCTCTACCAGAGGCAGAACCGGAACCGGGTTGAAGAAGTGCAGACCCATGACGCGCTCCGGGCGCTTGGTAGCTGCAGCAATGGACTGAATCGGCAGCGAGGAGGTGTTGGAAGCCAGGATGGCATCTTCCGACTCAACAATTTCATCGAGCTGCGAGAATACGCTGGCCTTTACTTCTGGGTTCTCCACGATGGCCTCGATGACCAGCTCACGGTCAGCGAAGTCTTCCAGCTTGGTGGTGAAGCTAATACGCCCCAGAATCTCATCACGTGCAGACTGCTCTAGCTTGCCACGGGAAACGGCCTTATCCAGCGACTTTTCAATACGGGCGCGACCGGACTCAAGGAACTCCTCCTTGGCCTCCCAGACCTTGACATCGCTACCGGCCTTCGCACAGACCTCAATAATTCCGGAGCCCATCTGACCGGCGCCGACGATACCTACTCGCGAGATACTATTTGCCATTGGCGTGTTTTCCTACCTTCTACTCTGGGTTATTAGCCAGCATTGTGCTTCATCCGAGTGCGCATTCGCTTGACGACGATCACAGCGCACTGGCTTTATTTACACGCTACTCACTTCCCCGGTTCCCCGGGCACGCTTTGCAGGACTTTTTACTTGAATTTCCCCCCCCCACGAGCTTTGGGCAGCGGCTAGTACTGCATACGTTTTTCCAGCGCCTGCTGAATATCTTCCAGCTGCTGCTGAGAAGAGCGTGCCAACTCTTGCAGGTCGTTTCCGCCATGCTTTTCCAGCTCTTCCCACTGTCCGAGCATCTTATCCAGGCTGCCTTCCATCAACGTCAGATAAGCCATATCTGCGTGTGGCCCCTCCTCGTTCTCGAGGCGAGTCATGGTGGCGGTGTCGAGCTTGGTCTCCGACGGATCAACATCGACGCCGAGAGTCTTGACTAGCTGCGCTTCCTCTTCAGCAAAGATTGGCTCCGCCTGCTGCGCAATCTTTCGAGTCTCTTCCGAGACCGATTCCTTTGCAATCAGCGTCTGCGATGCTGTCTTCAGCGCCGCAGTATCTGCCGCCAGCTGAGCCAAGTTATCCCGAATGGCGGCAGTGGAGGCAACAGCACTCTGCTCCTGGCTTGACTGATTCTGGCTACCCTCGAGGGCTGCCTCATCGCTATCTCCACAAGCACTGAGACCAACGACGAGAGCAGAGGCCAGCACAGCGGAGCCAATACGCAGGCCACGCCCAATCAGAGAATAGGTGTCGCTGCTGGAAGCGGCTGCGCTATCGCGAATGGTGTCAGAGGACATTAGTCGACCTGCAGCTCGCCCATGCGATCCCAGTCCTGCTTATCAGGCAGCACCTGCGAGACAATCTTCGGGGTCTCAGCGAGCAGCGGCTTCATCGCCTCCAGGCCCTTGGCGAAGTGCTCGGAATTGACGTGGGCTTCACCAGCGTCATCATCGAACGCCTCGACGAGGATGTACTGGTTGGGGTCTTCTACGCTGCGGGACCATTCAAACCACTTGTTGCCAGCCTCTGCGCGGGTGGCAGCGGTGAACTCAGCGACGTGGTCCATCCATTCGTCGGCAAACTCCGGCTTAACTTGGTAATTCACAACGATAAAAATCATGTCGCCCACTGTATGCGCGTCCAAGCAGAATTGCACCCTTCGACGAATAGAGTTTCGCTGAGAATTTTTCTTACGCTGACCTCAGGTGACAGTTATATTGGTTTGTATGATGAACACTCCGCTCATTCTCACCTACCAAGATAAGACCCCACGCATTCATTCCAGCGCCTGGATTGCGCCCGGCGCGGTCATTATCGGTGATGTCGAAATCGGTGCGGATAGCTCCGTGTTCTACGGTTCTGTTCTCCGAGGAGACGTCGCACCGATCCGCATCGGCCAGCGCACCAATATTCAGGACAACTCCACAGTCCATGTCGACCGAGGTGTGCCCACAATTCTCGGCGATGATGTCACCGTCGGACACATGGCCTTGGTCCACGGCACCACGGTTGAAAATGGTTGCCTCATCGGCATGAAGTCCACCCTGCTTTCGCGTTCCCGTATCGGCGCTGGCAGCCTCATTGCTGCAGGTGCCGTGGTGTTGGAAGATCAGATTATCGACCCCAGGTCGCTGGCTGCAGGCGTTCCCGCCAAGGTGCGTCGTGAACTCTCCGCCGAGGAAGCAGAGGGCTTCATCGCCCATGCAGGGCGTTATGTGGAAACAGCGTCCAACCACCGCCACCTCCGCGAGGTCGACCTGGATATGGTGACTTTTAACTAGGCGGCTGCCGAGGCGCCTAGCTAAGCGGCTAGGCGGATTGTTTGACGGTCAACGTCGCAGCACTACACCACTGTCGCGCCCGCCGCGGCCAATTCCGCTAGTGCAGCCTTGCCGCGCTCCGGGTCCACCGCCGCGGCCTGATTGCTCAGAACACGAACGGAAAAGCCCTCCTTGAGGCCATCGAGCACTGTGGCGCGGACGCAGTGGTCAGTCGCAACTCCCACCACATCGATTTCTTCGATGTCAGAGGCGCGGAGAGCGTCGGCAAGCGAAACGCCAGCCTCCGTTGTTCCCTCGAAACCGGAGTAGGCGGCGGCGTACTCCCCTTTTGTGACATCGATACGCACAGCAGCGGGGTTGAGCTGCTCAAAAAACGCGATGGCGCGCTGCATGCCGGGGTGAATCTCTGCGCCCGGGGTACCTGCAACACAGTGTTTCGGCCAGGTATCGACGAAATCCGGGGTTTCAGAGAAGTGCGTGCCTGGGTCGATGTGATTGTCACGGGTGGTCGCAAGAACCGAGTACTTATTCGCTGTGCCCGCAACATGCAGATATGTAGCGGTGTACGCTGCCTCAGCACCGTCGACGGCAAGTGCGCCACCCGCGGAAAAATCATTCTGAGCGTCGACGACTACCAGTGCCATGCGGGGGCGCGCCGGGCGCTGTTGTTCCTCGGAGTGGGCGTCGTTGCTGGTGTCTGCCCCGGTGCCAGCGTTGTCCGAGTTGTCCGCATTGACCTGTCGGTAGATTTCGGAGAAGGAAGCGTTCATGGCCTATATCTTGCCACGTGCCCACGTTCAGAGGAGCACGTGAACTATCGACAGGATATCGACGCCCTAGCGACAACACAGAGTCAATCCGGGAAAGCGGTTAAAATTGCTCCGGTAATTCTTTGATACGACGACGGCTCCTGGTCGCGTCCTCCAATACGGGAGGTTTTTATGGCAGGCGGACTTGTCGCGCTGCTTGACGACGTTGCCACGATTGCACGTGCTGCAGCGGCAACAACAGACGATATTGCGGCTGCGGCCGGCAAAGCTAGCGCTAAAGCCGCCGGTGTTGTGGTTGACGACGCTGCGGTAACGCCTAAATTCGTCGAGGGTGTCTCGCCGAAACGCGAGCTGCCGATTATTTGGCGTATCGCCAAGGGCTCCTTGGTCAATAAAATTGTCATTATTCTGCCGATTGCATTGCTGCTAAGTCAGTTTCTGCCCTGGGCGCTGACGCCGATTTTGATGCTCGGCGGCTCCTACCTGTGCTTTGAGGGCATGGAAAAGGTCTGGGAGAAGATTAAGCACCGAATCTCTCCCGATCAGACTGAGCAGGAGCGGATGGAGGCGGCGACCAACCGCACACCACAGAATGAAGATTCCCTGGTGAAGTCTGCAATTTTCACAGACTTGATTCTCTCTGCGGAAATCATGGTGATTTCTCTCAATGAGGTCGCTGATCAGCCACTGCTCAATCGCGCGCTGATTCTTATTGTGGTCGCACTCATCATCACGCTTGCGGTCTACGGCGTGGTGGGCTTCTTGGTCAAGATTGATGATATTGGCCTGCACCTGCAGTCCAAGAAGTCAGCCGGTATCAGCAAGTTTGGTGCGGCGCTGGTCAAAGCCATGCCAATCGTTTTGAACACAATCGGTATTATCGGCACGTTTGCCATGCTGTGGGTCGGTGGCCACATCATGGTGGTCGGCCTCGACGAGCTGGGCTGGCATCTCCCCTACCAGCTGGTCCACAACCTTGAGCAGCTGTTTACCGGTGGCTTCCTCGGCTGGTTGGCCAACACCACCGGCTCACTGATTTTCGGCGCCATCTGGGGAGCAATCATTGTGGCGATTGTCGCCGTGCTGCCATTCGGCCACGGCAAGCACAACAAGTCTGACGAGGAAAATGCAGCGGAGGCCTCTGCCTAACAAGTCTGACGCTTAGGAGTACGTGACCTCGCCGTCGACGTAGACCCAACGTCGCGCACGACGAACAAAACGAGAACGCTCGTGCATCGTGCCGACACCGTCATGGTCATGAAAGGCCGCTTCAAATTCCACGATGCCTTCGCGGTCATCCTCGCCACCATCGACAGCGTTGATGATGGTGAGTCCTTCCCATTCCACACCGTCATCGACATTGATAACTTCCGGGCGGTAGCGCGGATGCCACGTCCGCCAGATGTAGTCCGCCTCGTGGGCAGCGTAAGCGCTGTACCTCGCGGCCATCAGCTCAGCTGCGGTCACTGCCTCCCGCTCACCGCGGTGCAGCGGGCCACAGCACTGCCCGTAGAGTCCCCCACCACACGGGCACAAATCGGAATCAGTAACGCGGGCGCGGGCGAAAAATGCGTTCCCGCTTCCTGCTCTAGCACCGTTTCCTGCTACCAATCCAGACTCCGTTACAGCACTGTTTTCTCTTACCTGCCGACCCATAATCGCCAGCCCCTCCCCAATCTCGCACGTGGTACTAAACACGTCCTAACAACGTCTTTACATACCTACCAATTGGCCCGAAGCACCGCTAGTCGGCTTAGCCCCGAGAGGCTTGACGACGGCTACCGCGTCGCCCTCGGCATTCCTTCCGCAAAGCCCGCAGCGGATTGAATTCCCACCACTGCCCGCTCAGCGAACTGCTCGATGGTGGCCGAACCCGCGTATGTGAACGAAGAACGTACGCCCGAGATAATGCGATCGATCTGGTCCTCCACGCCTTCGCGGCCTGGCTCCAGGTAGATTTTCGCAGTCGAGATGCCCTCTTCGAACATCTCGCGCCGGGCCTTCTCAAAGGCCTCTACCTGTGCATTTCGGCTCTCCACCGCACGGTGTGAAGCCATGCCAAAGGACTCCTTGAACATGCGCCCGTCGACGTCCTTTTGGACATCCCCTGGGGACTCGAAAGTACCGGCAAACCACGAGCCAATCATCACGTTGGACGCACCCGCAGCCAACGCAAGCGCAACATCGCGAGGATCCTTCACTCCACCATCAGCCCAGACATGCACGCCGCATTCACGGGCAGCTGCAGCGCATTCGAGCACGGCAGAAAACTGTGGACGCCCAACTCCGGTCTGCATTCGGGTTGTGCACATCGCACCCGGACCGACGCCGACCTTAATAATGTCGGCTCCCGCCTCCGCTAGGTCGCGAACACCATTGGCGGTCACGACATTGCCAGCGGCAATTGGCACAGGTGGGTTGAGCGCGCGGACTCGTCGTAAAGCACGGAGCATCGATTCCTGATGACCGTGGGCGGTATCGACAACGAGCACGTCGGCACCTGCGTCGAGCAGTGTCTTCGCGCGCCCTTCAACATCACCGTTGATGCCGAGCGCCGCACCGACGCGCAGCTTGCCCTCCGCGTCGACAGCCGGCTTGTAAAGCGTCGCCCGCAGCGCGCCCTTACGCGTGAGAATACCCACCAGCGCGCCATCGGCGTCCACCACTGGAGCGAGTTTGCGCCCGGAAGCAGTGAGCCGGTCAAAAGCGTCACGGGGCTCAATATCGGCCGGAAGCGTAAATAGCGAAGTGGACATGAGCGTCCCCACCTGCGCAAAGTTGTCAACGCCCGCCAGGTCACGGCCGGTAATCAGACCAACCGGTTTGTTGTCTTCCACCACCACTGCCGCACCGTGCGCGCGCTTCGGCAGAAGATGGCGCGCATACCCCGCGGTGTGGTGAGGCTTGACGACGATTGGAGTGTCGAAAACCAGCCCAGCGGACTTGACCTTGCGGATGGTCTCAGCGGCAATGTCAGCTGGGACGTCCTGCGGCAGGATGGCAATTCCGCCTCGGCGAGCGGTGGTTTCGGCCATCCGGCGACCGGAGATGGCCGTCATATTGGAGACCACAATCGGAATGGTTGTGCCGGTGCCATCATTGGTGGCCAAATCGACACCCATGCGAGAGCCGACGGATGACTTTGACGGCACCATGAAGACATCGCTGTAGGTCAACTCGTAGGGCGCGGACTGATTGTTGAGGAATTTCACACACCCCAGGATATGCCGATTTTTCCCGCACGCACGGTGAGAGTGCATAGAGGTGAGCATCAGTGGCTGACCTCGCCTGGTGTAGGTTCGAACGGGACTCCATTGACTCAACCGGGATTTTTCAGCCCAGGAAAGATGCTTAGCAGAATCTGATGAAAACGCCGATCAAAGATTACTTGTCCGAAATCGTCGAATCCGTCCGCCCCGATGAGTCTGGCGAGGTAGCGGACTATATTCCCACCCTTGCCCAAGCTAATCCCGACCGCCTGGCCCTTGCTATGACCACCGTGTCAGGGCGCACCTATACCGCTGGCGACACCGATGCTGAATTCACCATTCAATCGATGTCCAAGCCCTTCGCTTATGCCGCAGCCATCACCGAGCACGGCACAGACAAAATCGACAGCATTGTGGGCACCGAACCTTCCGGTGAGGCATTCAACGAGCTGTCGCTGGAGCAGGGCACGCACCGACCAAAGAATCCGATGATTAATGTCGGCGCACTGGCCATCAACCAGTTCATATGCCAGCCAGGTGCCAACTGGAAGACTCGCACCAAGCACATGGTGGAGCTTCTCTCGACTTTGGCTGGCCGTAAGCTCCGCGTTGACTACGATGCCTATGAAAGCGAAATGGACACTGCCCATCGAAACATGTCCATCGCACATATGCTGGCAGCTTACGGTTTCATCGAAACCACGCCCCACGATGCTGTCCGCGGCTACACCGCACAGTGCTCCGTGCTGGTCAACACTCGCGATGTCGCCATGATGACCGCAGTGTTGGCCAACGGTGGCGTTAACCCGGTCACCAATCAGACTGTGCTCGGCCGCTCGGTTGTTCGCAGAGTCTTGTCCGTGATGGCTATTGCCGGCATGTATGACGAGGCCGGTGAATGGTTTACCGAGGTCGGGATTCCCGCCAAGAGCGGTGTCGCCGGCGGCTTGCTGGGAGCGCTGCCTGGACAGGCGGGTCTCGCAGCCTTTTCGCCGCGATTGAACGACCACGGCAACAGCGTCCGCAGCATTGCCATCTTCCGGAAGCTCTCCGAAGATTTGGGTCTTCATCTCATGGATGCCGATGCGATTGGTTCGCGTGCGCTGCGCGGTACACGCGTCAGCAATGGCCGCTCGATCATCGAGATTCAGGGCCCAGTCAACTTCACTGCGGCCGAGATCATTCTCAACAGGTTGGCGACTTCCACACCGTCGGAAAGCGAAGTTGTCTTCGACGTCAGCCGCGTTGGCGTTGTCAACCCGGTGGGACGCACGTTGATTCTGGAAGCGATGCGACGTCTGAGCCACGAGGGCAAGGAGATCTTGTTCTACGACCCGGAGGGCGTACTGCCTAACCCAGATATGGGCGAGGGGCTGCTGCCGGTCATCCTCCAGGATGCGCCGTAAACTACGCTAACCGAAATCCAATATGGTGACGTTCGGGTAGTCTTGAACGATCGTAACGCCCGAAAAGCAGCAGCGCGAGAACAACCGGAGGGATGTAAATGCAGGTCAGCGATGTAGCATTAGTCTTCGAGGGTGGAGGGACTCGCAATAGTTACACGGCACCTTTCGTCGAACGGTTACTTCGCGAGGGCATCGATGTCGGCTGGGTCGGTGGCGTAAGCGCCGGCGCCTCTCACGTGGTCAATTACCTTTCCCGGGATATCCAGCGCTCTATAAATAGCTTCACTGACTTCATCGCGCAGCCGGACAGCAGTGGCTGGCGCCCAATGTTGCGCGGGCGGGGCTATTTCGATGCCGAGTACATCTACGAAGACGCGGGACTTCCCGACGGCGCCATGCCCCTGGATTACGAGACTTTTAAGAACAATCCAACTCCCTACCGGATTTCTGCTGTCCGAGCGGATACGGGCGAGACCATCAACTGGGGGCCGGACGATATCCCAGATCTACCTACGCTGATGAAGTACACTCGCGCCAGTTCGACGATTCCGGGTGTCATGCGTATGCCCTATATTGATGGCGTTCCGTTCGTCGACGGTGCACTGGGATCATCAGGTGGCATTCCCATTAATGCCGCCGAAGCAGATGGTTTCAAGAAGTTCCTCATCGTCCTGACTCGCCCGAAAGGATTCCGTCGCACCGCCCCTAAGCGCCCACAGCTACTGCGCCAGATTTTCCGCAGTAACCCGGTGGTGGCTGAGCTGCTTATCACTAGACACGAGCGCTACAACGCTTCTCTCGATTGGGCTGCTGAGCTTGAACGAAAAGGCCAAGCATATGTTTTCTACGCCAATAACATGAGCATCACAAAGGCGGAGCGGAGGCGGTCGAAGCTGCTGCACAACTACGAGCTCGGCCGGGCGCAAGCCGATGCCGAATGGCCAGCAATTCGAGAGTTCATGGGCTTATAACTCCCGCCACCTTTAGGAAGCTTTTCGTTCATTCCTCTTTACTGTGTACGTAACCTTGTGTTAACCTTTGCGTAGCGAACAACCTCGTTAGGTAAGGCTCCTATATCCACATAGGCCGCTGCCCTGCACTTTATCGAGAGTTTCGAAAGACTCTCGAAGCAAGGGTCCATCTCAAGTGGCCACCTTTAGTTACGGCATTACATTGCCAACACTCTTAGGCGGGGAGCCATAATTTTTCAATCAACAGAAATTCCCTCCTAGCAAAGGAGCTGGGATACCTGGAAAAGGATCCACAATGACACAGACACAGAACACCATCGCCAACTTCTTCAAGCCGAAGTCTTCAATCAGCCCGTACAGCCTCCTGCCTGACACCGTAAGCATGCACATGACGGATTCTTACATTGCGCTGCCGGAGGACATCACGGTCGGTGAGGCACTGAGCACCTACGCAGCCGAATTTGCTGGTCTCGATGACGATACCTGTGTCTTCCTCGTCGACGATGAAGGCTACCTGACCAGCGATATTACGCTGAAGGAACTCCGTGAGTACGCCGACCGCGATGCCTACATGAACACCGTCGGCGCCCCGGTGAAGGTCTTTGTCAAGCCCGAGGATCCAGCTGCAATCAGGGCTCGCCAGCTTATTGACGGGCCGCTCAGCGAGCTGCCCGTCGTCCGCAGCGGCAAGCTGGTAGGTGTCCTCACCGACCGCATCTCTGAGCGCATTCTTGGCAGGACAAAGGCAGCTAAGAAGTCAAAGAAGTCCAAGGGATTCTTCTCGCCGATTACCGCGTTTTTCGGCGCCGCCAATAACTAGGGCGACTAACTTGGGTAGACGACCCGAGTAACTCAATAGGCCAGCTAGCGTTTGCTAGCTGGCCTATTGTTGTTACCACACTGTTCTATCCCCACAGATGAGAGCCCTCAGGAGGCAACCGTGATACGAGACTGGATTCGGGTAGCCCTGGGCATGTTCGCGGTTGCGTTTGGAGCCAACCTCTTCGCACCACTCCTGCCCGCGTATCGAATAACCGATGCTCTCAACCAGTCCCAGGTCACCTTTCTCTTCGCCATCTACGTCGCAGGACTCATCCCCGCGCTACTCATCTGCGGCCCACTTTCCGACCGGCTCGGCCGTCGCGCCATCATCCGGCCTGCACTCATAACCTCTGCCGTTGGCTCAGCCGTCCTACTCACCGGCATCTGGTTCCACTTCCCATCACTTCTGGTAGGACGTCTTATCATCGGCATTTCGATGGGCATGGTAATGGCCGCCGGTGCCTCGTGGATCAAAGAAATTGCGCCCGTCGCACCTCAAATTTCTGCCCGGCGCGCAACCGTTGCACTCTCCGCCGGATTCTCCCTCGGCCCCCTGGCTTCCGGGTTGGTCGCAGAATTCACCCCGCGCCCTGATGTCATCCCCTATCTTGTTCATCTCGCACTGCTGCTTTTTATCGCACCAATAACATGGAACGCTTCCGGAGGACTTCCAAACGCAGCGCACAGCGACTCTCCGCAACGGTTCTTCTCCTCCGCCACGCTTAGCCCGAGGTTCCTGTGGGCAGTCGCCGCTTGGGCACCGTGGGTCTTCGGCGCTGCGTGCACATCCTTCGTCGTCCTGCCAACAATCGCCGAATCCCGCTACCCCATCGCCTTCGCCGGGCTCATCGCCTGTATCACGATGGGCACCGGCGTTTTGGTGCAACCACTGGTCACTCGCATCAGTTCCAGCAGCTTTATCCCGCCAGCTATTTTCGGTCTTGGCTTAACGACGGTCGGAATGCTGCTCAGTCTTATCGTTGCACTCACCCAGAATGTGTGGAGCGTTTTCCCCGCTGCTCTAGCTCTCGGTGCCGCGTACGGCGTGATGATGGTCTCCGGCCTCCGCGAAGTGCAAATTATCGCACCGCCAGCCGAGCTGGGCGCTGCGACTGCTATCTACTATTCGCTGACCTATGTTGGTTTCTTCGCTCCTTTTGTTATTTCTTTCGCAGCACCGAAATTCGGATTCGTGCCCGTTTTCATCTTCGGTGCGATTATTGCGTTGGTATCCACGTACCCCGTGGCAAAGGTTGCACAGTCTGCGGTGAGGTCCGACGGAGCGTCGTGAAGCAGACGCGACTGAAATTCTTGATATTGGGAAGCGTGCTGAGGCGAGCTCTTGTATTCTTTCTTTCACAAAAGATTGGCTCCGGCTCAGGACATCTGATCAGGTTGCATAGGTTGTTGAAATTCAGCTCGATGGAATGAGGAATCATGAAGCAGCGCAGCTCTGGAATGTGGAAGAAAATTGCGACAACCGTCGTCGCAGGTTGTACAAGCGCCGCCCTGCTCACCGCATGCGGCTCGGGAGAAGAAAGCAACAATGCCGGTGGCGAGGCAGGCAAAGAGTCGACCAGCAAGATGACGAAGGCAGACGGGTCAGCTCCAGCTGCATCCGAAGATCAGCTCCTGCTCACTAATGAAGTTCAAGGTGTGGACTTCTCCAACAACAGGATTAATGGGTACAAGGACGCAATGGAGATGTTTTCGGAGGATTCTTTAGATATAGAGCCGGCCGAATGTGCCACTTTCATCAAGCCAACGGAAGAATTGGAGCGAGCTGTCAGTTCTTTCGCTAATTTGGACGCGGAAAAGGTCACCATCGCTGTCTCAGTATTGAAGAACCCTCAGACCTACCAGGAGTACACAGATGTTCTTAACAAGTGCTCTGAGGTGACCGCTTCGATGGATGCTTCCGACCTCGTAAACGAATCCATGGAAGGCCAGGAACTTCCTCCTGAGGCGCAGGAGATGCTCAATGACATGGATATGACAACCACCATGAAAATGCACCGGGAAAAGTGGGAGCCGGATCTTTCCGTCAAGCCAGATGAGCTCACTGCACACGCGACAGTTGTGGACATTAGCTCCGGTGGCACTAATACTGATGCCACCAGCTACGACATTGTCGGCGTTGTCAATGGCGTGATGGTGATGGTGTCCGCTGCCCCGATTCCAGACGTTCCATCAACCGGCGCGGAAAATGCGACACAACCGATGGAACTTGCACAGGCGACCCCAGAGTCCAAGGAAGCGGCAAAGAAGCGCGCCTTGGAGGTCTTCGATGCCCAGGCAAAGAAGATTATGGACGCCGCTTAGTGGCCGCTTGGCTGCGCTGCTTTTGAAAAGTTGCGGCGTGCGGCGCGCTAAAACTCCGTTAATTCCTGCACTTTGGGACTCCAGAACGCAGCGCGTGGTGCACTAAGAGTTTTGAAGTGCGGGCTTGTTAGTTCATCAAGAGCCCGGACGTAACCGGGAACCATATCCCGCGGGATTCGCAGCCCCATAGTCAGGTGCGGAATCCAGCGGGAGCCGCGACCTTCAGGGTTAAGACGACTGATCTCACGAGCGGCTTCTTCCAGCTCATCGCTTGTTTCTAATAACCATGCGACAGTCTGTTTACTCTTTGTGCCGAACACTACCGTTCCTACCCTGCGGAATTCCGCAGGCATCAGCGGTGGGAGAATTTCGGCTGCTCGTTGGATTACCTCCGGGCTCATGGTCGGTGCGAAGGTGACAGTGATGTGGGGCTTTTGATTCTGCTGCGGGAATCCACGCTCTGCCAGTTGCACAAATATCTCTTTAACCTGCGCCTCTTGCTCAGGCAGAAGGTACATCAGGATGTTGTCGGGTGACACCATGTGACGTTTACTCCTCCCCTATTGCTGTCGGTCGACACGTTTGAGGCGCTACCCAAGGGCGCCGTTACTAGAGCTCCTAACCTAAGGCACTTAGGACCTTGCACCCCAGAGCATAGCGTAGGGATTTTCCACAATTTATAACCTACCTATAGAAATTTCTAGCCTCTTGTTATTTAGCCCGGTAAAAACCACTTTTTATTGGGATAATGGGGATAGACAGGCTTCCTGAAAGCTTTCTAGACCATCTTCAAAGACAGTGTGGAGTGACGGCCGATTCTCCACACTGCACAAATACCTACACGGCTGGAAAGGTAAGTAAAGACATGGCACCGAAACCTAAAAAAATTACACCCCCCGAAGAATCAAAAGCTGGTGAAGAGCAAGGCAAGCTTCAGCCGCGATGAGCTCGCGGATTTGCTGGAGACGCTGGCAGCTCGCATCCGCGCCGGGGAAATGACTCTCGGCACTGGTGAGTCCACGGTGACGATGACCATGCCGACATCGTTTAATACCACGATGGAAGTCGTCGATTCCCGAAAGCGTGCTGGCATCGAGCGCGAGCTGGAGCTGGAAATTGACTGGATGGTCGACGAGGCTGGCGAGCCCGTCGAAAAGCCAGGACCAGCATCTGGCTTCGCAATCTCCTAGCAGGCTTGTTGCTGTCCGGTTTGGTCCGCGCAGTGTTGACTAAGCAAAGGGCGACTTCGGAATTGTCTTCCGAAGTCGCCCTTTGTCTTGGCTCTTAATTCTGCAGGCCTTACGCCTTAAGCACGTATCGCAGAATCTCTACAACCTGGTCGGTCGTCGTACACCACGCCGAATACACCCGCCATACACCCACGCCTACCCACATCGCATGAGGTGACGCTAACCTAATTCGGGAAAATCCGCGACGAAGGGAACGCGCATGGCCAAGGGCAAGAAAGGCGACAAGGGCAAGAAGAAGGACGCCGCCAAAGCCGCGAAAAAGGCTGCGGCAACGACCTCGCTACGTCTGCCCGAATACTCGAAGGCCGAGGCCAAAGCCGCGAAAAAGCTCGCCGGCAAGGACCCCTTCAAACTGGCTGCGATGACACCGAAGAAGAAGTGCTGCAAATCCGGCATCCGCTGCCTGCGCTGCCCCGTGGTGCTACACAAGCTCAATCGCGAGATCAAAAACGGCGAAGTCGACCATGCCGCCCTGCTGCTCGTCACTGCGAAAGCCCGGATCCGGTAGCCGGCCCTCGCCCCCAGCCCGCCGTCAGGCCCGACCCATGAGCAGTGGTGTCGCGCTCTGTATGACACTGGTACCGGTTCTCCTGGGCTACCTGCTCTTCGGACACCGGCTCACGCACGTCACTCCAAGCACCGCGACAACGCTCCAGCGAACTCCCGCCAGGTCAGGAAGTTTTATTCCCCCGACATGAGGCCTCGGCCAGAACCGGGAATGTGACCGTCGGAGGATGGCACCTTGTGTATCCTTTGAGTGTCATTGAGCCCTGAAGGAGCAAGAAAGTAGTATGACCCGCCCCTCCTCCGCCGCCTCTACGGTGGGCATCCGGTCCCGTGCCCTGCGTTTCGCACCGCGCCGCTCGGACTGGTCCCGCGCGACAATCGGGCGCGACCTCTCGGCAGGCCTCATGGTGGCCCTCGTCGCCCTCCCCCTCGCACTCGGCTTCGGCGTTGCGTCCGGTGTCGGCGCGGCGGCCGGAATTACGACGGCCATCGTCGCGGGTATCCTGGCCGCAGTCTTCGGCGGTAGCAATGTCCAGGTAAGCGGCCCGACCGGCGCAATGACCGTCGTGTTAATCCCCATCGTGGCCAACCATGGTGCCGATGGGGTGCTCGTCGTCGGCGTGCTGGCGGGGCTCATGCTGCTCTTGCTGGCGTTCACCGGCGCTGGCCGCGCGATGAAGTACATGCCGTTACCTGTCGTCGAAGGTTTCACCGCCGGTATTGCGTTAATCATCGGCCTCCAACAGCTGCCCGCAGCACTCGGCGTTGACGTGGACGGCGAGAAAGTCCTCGGGTTGGCGTGGGGCTCGATCAAAGCTTGGTTAGATGCTCCGGCATGGCAGGCGCCGGTGATGACCATTGCGGTGGCGGCTGGAATCGTGCTTGCTGCGCGCGTTCGTAGCGGCTTCCCCGCGGCGCTGGTGTTGGTAGCTGCCGCGACGGCCATCAACATGCTGGCAGACAGCGGCCTGAAGACAATCGGGTACATCCCGTCGACGTTGCCTGCCCCGCGCTGGCCACAGATCCCGTGGGAGCACCTGGATTCGCTTCTGTTGGCAGCAGTCGCCGTCGCAGCTCTCGGCGCGTTGGAATCGTTACTATCTGCGACGGTTGCCGACGCAATGACTGTTGGCGACCGGCACGATCCCGACCGCGAGCTCTTCGGACAGGGCGTGGCCAACGTCGTCGCGCCCCTGTTCGGCGGGATTCCCGCGACCGCCGCGATCGCCCGAACTGCCGTCAATGTGCGGGCAGGCGCAGGCACACGCCTGGCAGCGGTGTTCCATTCGCTGCTCCTGCTCGTCGCCGTACTCGTCGCAGCTCGGTGGGTGGGCGAGATTCCTCTCGCCGCGCTCGCCGGCGTGCTCATCGCCACTGCGATTCAGATGATCCACCCGCGGAACCTCCGCTCGGTGATACGCGCCACCAAGGGCGACGGGGCGACCCTGCTCATCACGGCTGCCGCCACCGTCGTGTTCGATCTTGTCGTCGCCGTGCTCATCGGCCTCGTTATGGCGGGCTTCTTCGCACTGCGCGATACCGCCCGCACGGCGGTATTAGAGGCCGCCCCGCTAGACGAGGGAGACCACCGCGACAAGGAGCGTGAGCTTCTCGACGAGCACATCGCCGCCTTCCGTATGGAAGGC
The DNA here is from genome assembly GCF_014335015.1 of Corynebacterium sp. LK31. Taxonomy (NCBI): domain Bacteria; kingdom Bacillati; phylum Actinomycetota; class Actinomycetes; order Mycobacteriales; family Corynebacteriaceae; genus Corynebacterium; species Corynebacterium sp. LK31. Next base: position 293,924 of record NZ_PDGW01000013.1, read on the forward strand.
CCCCTCTTCTTTGGTGCAGCGCACGATTTCCTCCTCGAGCTCGCTGATGTCTCGTCGGTCAAGGTTGTCGTGCTCCGCATGCGCTACGTTACGACGATCGACGCCACCGGCGCCCAGATGCTCGCCGACACGATTGGGCGCCTCGAACGCCGCGGTACCAGGGTCTTGCTCGCAGCCACGAAGCCCGAACATATTCCGGTGTTGCGCGAACTCGGCGTATTCGACCAGCTTGCGCACGAGAATCACGTCTTCGACAACACTCTCGACGCCATCGCCCACGCCCGACTGCATGCCTCGCGCATTCAGCATGAAGAGTCTGATGGCGCACCCGCGGCATCGCAGAGTCAATAGCTTGGCTGAGCCAGACAATGGTCACTCCGTCGCAGTCGACCCTGCAATCGTGGGTCCACATCCCCATCGCGCGACGCTTGAAAAACCTTTACACGTTGCACTTAAACTCCACGACGTGTCGTTGCAAAGTCACCATCTCATTCGTGAAGCCGATGTGAGTGTAATCGCTTGGCGCGTAGCATTGGTGACATGCGCATTTTCACCGTGGGCCACTCCAACCTCGAGTTCGAGGACTTCGCTGAAATGATCAAGGCGGCCGGTGTGGCATCCATCGTGGATGTGCGCAAGCTGCCCGGGTCCAGGAAGTACCCGTGGTTCAACGGCGACCACCTTGCCGAACACCTTCCCACATGTGGCATCACTTACAGCAGAAGCGAGGGCCTAACCGGACGGCGCAACGTGTCCCACTCGGTGCCGTTTGAGGTTAACGGCAACTGGCGTAACCGCAGTTTCCACAATTACGCCGACCATGCGCTGGGCGAGGAGTTCTCCGACGCGATCTCGCAGCTACGGGCGAACGCAGCCGAAACTCCCACCGCGATCATGTGCTCCGAGGCGGTGTGGTGGCGCTGCCACCGGCGTATCATCGCCGACCACCTCATCGCCCACGGTGACGAGGTTGGCCACATTATGGGCCTGGGTGCAGCCGGGGCGAAGGTGAGCGAGGCAACGCTCAACGACGGCGCAGTCATCGGCAACGATCTCCTCGTGCGCTACCCCGAGCGGGGCTAGCGCATACACCAGAGCCCAGGGGGCTGCATCCTCCTCGGCCTGACCTACGCTTTGTATTCATGGAGCGCCCGCCACCTTATGAGCAGCAGTATCGGAGGCGCACCAGCGGATAGCACGCTCAAACGAGCTTTAGGTTAGGAAATCTGAACCGCTCAATCTAAGAAGACCACCGGGGACTCCGGTAGCGCCCCAAAGCGCCGAATCGAAAAATCGATCTACCGTCTTGCCACGGACCTAGACGTCGAGCTTAAAGTCCACGGTATCTCGTTGCAAAGTTACTTTCTCGTTAGCACCATGAAAAGGAGTGGTATCCAATGAAAGCGTTCGGATTCTTAAGCTTCGGGCATTACGCCTTCGGTGGCCAGCGCGGGCCATCTGCGGAAAAGATCGCCAAGACTCATCTGGAGATCACCCAGGCTGCGGACGAAATCGGCGTGAACAACGCGTCCTTCCGAGTCCACCACTTCGTGCCGCAGGCCTCCGCCCCGATGCCGCTGCTGGGTGCTGTCGCGGCCACCACCAAACACATCGAGATGGGCACCGGTGTCATCGACATGCGCTATGAAAACCCGCTCTACCTCGCCGAAGAGGCCGCGTCGCTGTACCAAATTTCCGGTGGCCGCGTGGCCCTGGGCGTCTCGCGCGGCGCCCCAGAGGTGGCTGACCGCGGCTGGGAGGCCTTCGGCTACAAGGGTAAAGCGCCCAACGGCGCGGACGTGGCGCGAGCCCACCTCGAGGCGTTCATGGCTGCAGTGGACGGCAACGGATTCGCCACCGCCGCACCGCTAGACCGGCAGTACCCCAACATGTTCCAACCCGGCTCCGCCCTGCCGGTCTTCCCCATGGTGCCCGAGCTGCGTAAGCACATTTTCTACGGCTCCGGCACCCACGCTTCTGCCGAGCAAACCGCCAAGGACGGGCTCAACCTGATGTCCTCCACCCTGGTCTCCGAGACCACCGCCGAGATTCTGGGCGAAATCCAGGCGGATCAGATCAGCCGCTACCGCGCCGCGTGGAAGAAGGCGGGCCACGATTGGACGCCGCGTGTGTCGGTGTCCCGCTCCGTCTTCCCCATCGTCGACGGCGCGGACATGCAGTTGTTCGGCATGCAGGCCTCCGGCTCCGATCAGGTGGGCATGCTTCCCGACGTCGGCGCCTCCACCTTCGGCCGCACCTACGCCGCCGAGCCGGACAAACTCATTGAGCAACTCAAAGCCGACGCCGCCGTCATGTCCGCCGACACCCTGCTCATCACCATCCCCACTGGGATGGGCGTCGACGTCAACGTGAAGATCTTGGACAACTTCGCCACGCATGTCGCCCCCGCGTTGGGTTGGCAGCCGAATCACGAAGGCCCAGTTACCGGCTATCCCATCGACTAATTCCTCCAGTTCGCAAGCTCTTCGCTTCAATGTCAGTTCAGTGCGTGTTGAAAAGTTCAGTAATTGCTGTACAGTTCAGCATATGCTGACTATTGCTTCACGCCTCGACGTCATGAACCGGCTCGGCCGGGCCATGGCGGATCCGACGCGCTCCAGAATCCTGATCACCCTACTCGACGGCCCGAGCTACCCGGCCGTGCTTTCGCGCGACCTGGACCTGACCCGCTCGAACGTCTCGAACCACCTGACCTGCTTGCGTGACTGCGGCATCGTCGTCGCCGAGCCGGAGGGCCGCAAGACACGCTACGAAATCGCCGATCCGCACCTTGCGACAGCGCTCAACGCGCTAGTGAACGCGACGTTGGCTGTCGACGCAAACGCCCCGTGCATCGACCCTGAGTGCTCGGTGCCCGGCTGCGACGGGAAAGGAGCGGACGCATGAGTTCAGCATGTGGATGCGAACACGAACCAGCCACGGAGATCGAAGATCTCGATCGGCCATGGTGGAAGGACCCCGAGTTGCTACTGCCGATCTTCTCCGGCGTAGCCCTCGGTATAGGCCTGGCGCTGGATTGGTCCGGGCTAGAGACACCCGCGACAGTCCTGTTCTGGATCGGCCTGTTGCTAGGGGCGTATACGTTCGCGCCCAGCGCTATCCGGAACCTTGTCACAAAGCGCAAGCTCGGCATTGGCTTGCTGATGACGATCAGCGCGGTCGGCGCGGTAATCCTCGGTTACGTCGGAGAGGCCGCGGCGCTAGCGTTCCTGTACTCGATCGCCGAGGCACTGGAAGACAAGGCGATGGACCGGGCCCAAGGCGGACTGCGGGCACTGTTGAAGCTGGTACCGCAAACCGCGACCGTGCTGCGCGACGGTACGGCGGTTGAGGTCGCAGCGAAGGACCTCGCGGCTGGCGAGCTGATGCTCGTGCGCCCCGGAGAGCGGATTGCCACGGATGGCATCATTCGGTCTGGGCGCTCCAGCCTTGACACCTCAGCGGTCACCGGAGAATCCATTCCGGAGGAGGTTGCGCCCGGCGACGAGGTGCCCGCGGGAGCAATCAACTCCGCCGGCGTGCTGGAGGTCGAGACGACCGCAGCTGGAACGGACAACTCGCTGACCACACTCGTGGACCTGGTCGAGCAGGCGCAGGCGGAAAAGGGCGACCGCGCCCGGATCGCCGACCGGATTGCCCAACCCCTAGTGCCCGGGGTGATGATCCTGGCGGTGCTGGTCGGCATGATTGGCTCGCTGCTGGGCGACCCCGAGACGTGGATCACCCGCGCGTTGGTGGTCCTGGTCGCAGCATCGCCGTGTGCACTGGCAATCTCCGTGCCGCTGACGGTCGTGGCCGCGATCGGCGCGGCCAGCCAGTTCGGCGTGGTCATCAAATCCGGCGCGGCGTTCGAGCGACTCGGCGGCATCCATCACCTGGCGGTGGACAAGACCGGAACCCTTACCCGCAACCAGCCCGAGGTTACCGACGTGGTCCCGGCAGACGGATTCGATCCGGCGCAGGTGCTTGCTTTCGCGGCGGCAGTTGAGCAGCAATCGACGCACCCCCTCGCTGCGGCGATCGCGGCAGCGGTGCCCGAAGCGCCCGCTGCCTTGGACATCAGCGAGGAAGCCGGGCATGGCATCGGCGGCACCGTCGAAGGTCGACGGGTACTTGTGGGCAGTCCCCGGTGGATCGACGCCGGGCCACTGAAGGCAGACGTTGAGCGCATGGAGTCCGAGGGTCAAACCTGCGTCCTTGTCACCGTCGATGACGCCCTCGCCGGGGCGATCGGGGTCCGCGACGAACTGCGGCCCGAGGTGCCCGAAGCTGTGCAGGCCCTGCACGCCAACGGCGTGGAAGTGAGCATGCTCACCGGCGACAACACTCGCACCGCCCGGGCGCTGGCTGAAATCGCCGGAATCGACGACGTGCGCGCCGAGCTGCGTCCAGAGGACAAGGCAAGCATCGTCGCCGAGCTCTCCTCCAAGACGCCGACGGCGATGATTGGCGACGGCATCAACGACGCTCCTGCGCTGGCGGGCGCGACGGTGGGCATAGCAATGGGAGCGACCGGCTCTGACGCCGCAATCGAGTCCGCTGACGTCGCCTTCACCGGCCACGACCTCCGGTTGATCCCGCAGGCGCTGCAGCACGCCCGTCGAGGCAGCAGGATTATTAACCAGAACATCGTGCTGTCTCTGGCCATCATCATCGTGTTGATGCCGCTGGCGATCAGCGGCGTGCTGGGTCTGGCCGCCGTCGTATTGGTTCACGAGGTCGCTGAAGTTATCGTGATCTTGAACGGCCTGCGGGCTGCGCGAGCGAAGCGCTGACGCGCACCTTCGCCCAGCGCGCGGCTCTCCAGCGCGGATCTTTGAAGGATCGAGCTGCTCAGGGACCAAGCGTCGTCTCAAAACTTTTGATGCCGCGCTTCATCGACACGACCCGCGACTACCTGGGCAGCGTATTTAGCAAAAGGACTCGACACCCGTCAGGGTTGCCGAGCCGTCGCCGGTCCAGTTGCTGTAACCAACTAGATGGAGATTCTTCATCGCGGTTTCACGGCCACGCATGAGGTGGCGGAATGGACCGAGGGCCGGACGGAAACCAGTGCACCAGATTAGATGGTCGTGGTCGAGCTCGCTCAAGCTATCGAAGATGGAGGTAGCGGTGAGCTGGCCGGCGTCGCGGAGCTCACGTAGATGAGGAAGCGCGAGAATGTCCCCGAGGTTCGGGTCGGAATCGCCACCGAGAATCCGACGACGGCTGCTACCGTAGGCCTCGTTGCCTAACTGACACCAACGCCGTGTCCACTACTCGGGGGACACCCCCAACATTAATGCTGCCCTGCCGGCAGACCAGGGCGGCCGTGTGAGTATCGGACAATAATGCGTAGTCCTCCAAGGTTCTGGACACAGGGGCTTTCCCCTTTCCTCAGTGGTGCGACCAGAGGGAGTAGAAACATCCACCCCGGTGCACCCGCTGCGGTGACAACGACCCATCGCCCGCAGCAGGTGGCAATCGTCACGGTTATCCCTCTTTTTCAGATTCCTGTCCTCGGGATCAGAAAAAGACGGGGACCTGTCATAGGTCAGTGAGCATTTGCTGCATCTGGGCAATCTCGTCCTCCTGGTCGTTGATAATTTGTTCGGCCAGGGTGATTGCATGGGGATTCTGGCCGTCAGCAACCTCGTCACGGGCCATGTCGACCGCGCCTTCGTGGTGGGCGGTCATCTGCTCCAGGTAAAGGCGGGCGGCGCCGGTGCCCTGGGCTTCCTCAAGGGCTGTCATGTCCTCCTGGCTCATCATCCCGCTCATGCTACCCATCTCGCCGTGATCCATTCCACCTATCTCATCCATGGTTCCCATGCCCCAGAGTCGGTGACCGGCTGCTGGTCCCAGGCCTCGAGCATGGCGTTCATCCGGTCAATCTCCGGTCCCTGGGCGTCAATAACTCCCTAGGCAAACTCCACGACCTGGGCGGGGATGCCCTCCTTGGCCAAGAGCATCTCACTCATTTCCACGGCCTGCTTGTGATGGGGGATCATCATCTGGGCAAACATGATGTCCGCGTCGTTGTGATCGGCGGAGATCTCCCCGTCCTCCTCAGTCGCCGCCCTGGTGGTCTCGGTCGTCTCAGCGGTAGTCGTCGCAGTGCTGGTGGCCGAGGTGGTGGCGTCGGTGTTGCCTGAGTCGGTGGCCTCACCGCAGGCGGCCAGCACCAGGGTGGAGGCCACGGCGAGAGCGGAAAGAATAAGGGTGCGCTTTATGGTGGAGCCCTTTCAGGGTCATATGGGGTCAGTGGAGAGAAGTGATGGATCAGTGGACGGCGGTGGATTTCGGAGTAGGCGTGGTGTGTTACTCCTTCGGACTGGTGGGAGCCAGGTGGGCCGGGTCCAGATCAATCCGGCGCAACAACTGGGCGTTCAGGGCCACCACGATGGTCGAGGCAGACATCAAGATCGCGCCCACGGCCGGGGACAGCACGAACCCGATCGAGGCGAGCACTCCGGCGGCCAGCGGCACGGCGAGGATGTTGTAGCCAGAGGCCCAGACCAGGTTCTGGATCATCTTGCGGTAGCTGGCCTGGGACAGCTCAATCATCGACAGCACTGCCCGCGGGTCATCACTGGCTAGGACCACCCCGGCAGATTCCATGGCCACATCCGTGCCGGCACCGATGGCGATACCGACCTCCGCACGGGTCAGAGCGGGGGCGTCATTGACACCGTCACCGACCATGGCCACGCTCAAACCCCGGTCCTGCAGCTGCATGACCTTGGTGTCTTTGTCCTGGGGCAGGACCTCGGCGAAGACCTCATCGATCCCCAGGTCCTGGCCAACCGCCTGGGCCACCTGCTGCGCGTCACCGGTGATCATCGCGACCTTCACCCCGCGGTCCTGCAGGGCTTTCACGGCGGCGCGGGATTCGGGGCGGATCTTGTCCTCGACGGCCACCGCACCGATAATCTGACCGTCGCAGACAATATGGAGCACACCGGCCCCACGCCCGGTCCAGGCACTGGTGGTGTCGGTGAGCTCGGCCGGGGTGGTGAGGTTGAACTCGCGTAGCATGTTCGGCCCGCCCACGAGGATCTCAGCGCCATCGACAGTGGCCCGGACCCCCCGGCCGGAGGCGGCGCTGAAACCAGTTGCACGCATTTGCCGACGGGAGGCCTCGGGATGGGCGGCCGCGGCCGCCACGATGGCGCGGGCCACGGGGTGCTCGCTGTCGGCCTCCGCGGCGGCGGCCAGGGCCAGCAGCTCGCCCTCGGTGACGCCGACAGCTGCTGCGACACCGGTGACCGCGTGCGCACCCTCGGTCAGGGTGCCGGTTTTGTCGAAGAGCACCACGTCGATGGTGCGCATCCGCTCGAGCGCCATCCGGTCCTTGATGAGCACCCCGGATTTCGCGGCCCGCTCGCTGGAGATCGCAATGACCAGCGGAATCGCCAGGCCCAGGGCGTGCGGACAGGCGATGACCAGCACCGTGACCGTGCGCACCACGGCATTGTCCGGGCTGCCAATGATGGTCCACACCACCGCGGTGATCAGAGCGGAGATCAGCGCGAACCAGAACAACAACGCTGCCGCCCGATCCGCCAGGGCCTGGGCCCGGGAGGAGGACTCTTGGGCGTCGGCAACCATGCGTTGGATCCCGGCCAGGGCGGTGTCCCCGCCGGTAGCCTCCACCCTGATGCGGACGGTGTTGTCGGTGGCCACGGTACCGGCGACCACCTTGTCACCGGTGTCGCGGAAGACGGGACGGGATTCGCCGGTGATCATCGCCTCATCGAATTCGGCGGCTCCGTCGATGATGGTTCCGTCGGCCGGCACCCGGGCACCGGCCCTCACCAGCACGACGTCGTCGACGACCAGCTCGGAGATGGCCACGGTGCGGGTGGTCCCGTCGATGACTTTCTCGGCCTCATCCGGCAGCAGGGCAGCCAGCGCGTCAAGCGCGGAGGACGCGGCCCCGAGAGCACGCATCTCCAGCCAGTGGCCCAGCAGCATGATGGTCACCAGCAGGGCCAGCTCCCACCAGAAGTCCAGGTCAAAACCGCCCAGCCCCAGAGTGGTGACCCAGGAGGCGACAAACGCCACGGTGATGGCCATGGCGATCAGGAGCATCATCCCGGGTTGGCGGGATTTCAGTTCTTTCCATCCGCCCTTGAGGAAAGGCGTTCCGCCGTAGACGAAGATGATCGTGCCCAGCACCGGGGGGATCCAGGTGGATCCGGGGAATGCCGGGAGGTGGTAGCCGAGCAGGTGGGCGACCATGGGGCTGAAAATAACGGCGGGAATGGACAGAATCAGCGACCACCAGAAGCGGTCCCGAAACATTGCAGTGCTGTGTCCAGCGTGTTCGCCGTGACCATGAACGTGGTGGTCTTCGTCCAGGGCGGAGTGCGGGTGATCGTGGGGCATCCCCTGGCCGTGGGTGTCGGCATCTGTGTGGTGTTCGTGGCTGGCATGATCCGGGTGGTGGGTGTGGTCTGTTTCCGGAGCGGGGTGATCACCATGGTGATCGCCGGAATGGTGGAGAGTGCTCATGACGTTCCTTCCGCTCAACCCGGTCGGGGTCGAGATGATGGGTAAAACTGATCAGGATAAGACGGTGTAGCCGGCCTCCTCGATGGCCCGGCGAACCATCTCCGGAGGTACGGCACCGGTGACCGTGACGGTCGAAACACCACCAGCAGCGAGGTCAATCTGGACGTCGTCGACCTGGGGGAGCCCCTGAAGGGCCTGAGTCACGCTTTTCGCGCAATGCCCGCAGGTCAGGCCGGTGACCTGGTAGCTAGGGGAGGACCCTCCTGCTGACGAGTCGCTGGCGGCAGGGACGGAGGCGGTGTCGGCACGTGAGGCAGGTCCGCAACAGCTGCAGCCGTGGGAGGCCATCGGCAAGAGGCGGGGCGGGGAGGTGATCATGGGAAAGCTCCTACGGGTCGGTGGGATGCGGTAACGCTCGCTAGCATATACCCCCCTGGGGTATATTTTCAAGGAGTGGAGGGCACGGCCCTCACACGGGGCAGGGTGTGCTCACCGAGCAGCCTCCTCACTGTCGGGAGGAGACAGCGGGAGGCGGAGGGCAAACACCGCTCCGCGACCGGGTCCGGGGGAGGTGGCGGTGAGAGTGCCGCCGTGGGCCTCGATTAATGCCTTGGAGATGGTCAGACCGATACCGGACCCGCCGTTGTCCCGGCTGCGGGCGGCATCCCCCCGGTAGAAGCGTTCGAAGATGTGTCCGAGCTGGCCAGGTGGGATGCCCTCGCCGTCATCGGCGACGTGGATGAGCGCGGTGGACGCCCCCTGTCGGTGGACGCTAATCTGGACCTGCCCGCCGGCCGGGGTGTGCCGTAGCGCGTTCGACAGGAGATTGCTCATCACCTGGCCGAAGCGTTGCCGGTCCACGAGCACCCGGGCGGTGTCCGTAATGGTCTCGACCTGTAAATCGACGCCTTTGTCAGCATAAGCTTCCCCCGCGGCAGCAGCGGCGGTATGGAGCAGATCCCCGAGCCTTTCCTCTGCCAGGTCCAAATCGATCCGGTGTTCCTGGGCCCGGGAGACATCGTCAATGTCTTCCATCAACCGGGTCAGGCGGGTGAGTTGGTCAGCCATGATCGTATGGTTGGCATTATTCCAGTCCACGACCCCGTCCTGGAGACCATCGAGGTAGACCGTGAGCACCGATAAGGGGGTGCCCATTTCGTGGGCCAGATCAGAGAGCATCTGGCGGCGGACCTGTTCGGTGTGTTCCAGCCGGTCGGCCATGGTGTTGAAGGCATCCGCCAGGGTGGCGACCTCGGGGCCTGCTTCTCCGGCGGGCACGCGGATACGGGAGTTACCGGCCGCCAGGCTGGTAGCGGCGCGGGCGAGATCCTGCAGGGGGGTGCGCAGACGCCGCGATAACCACAGGCTGGCCAGTAGGGCGCTGATCAAGGCAGTGGGCAGGGCGACGGCCAGGGTGATTAGGTTGGCGTCCCGGTAGGCCTGCTCGGCATGGAACAGCTCCAGCGAGGGGTCCTCCCGGCCGGCCATCAACATATGATCATGGAACAGGGTCGGCCCCACCGTCGTGGCCACGGCCGCGGCCACCATCAGGCTAATCACCACGACCAACACCTGGGCGGCCAGGAAGCGGAAGGTCAGGCCGGGTCCGTGATTCATGGCTGCCCCACCCGGTAGCCCACGCCACGCACGGTGTCGATAAACCCCCGGCCTCGGGTGTCGGTGCCGAGCTTGCGACGCAAGTTGCCTATGTGGACATCGACGATGCGTTCATCACCGACCCAGGTGGTGTCCCAGACCTCGGTGACCAGGTCGTGGCGGGTCAGCGCCTGGCCGGGGCGCAGGGCCAGGGCAACCAGCAGCTCGAACTCCGTGCGGGTGAGCTCCACGGTAGTCTCCCCCACCCGCACCTGATGGGCGACGGGGTCAAGGATGAGGTCACCAACGATTAAGGGGGTGGTCACCTGCGGTGGGGTGGTGCTGGTGCGCGGGCGGCGCAGCACTGCATGCACCCGGGTCACCAGTTCCCGGATGCTAAAAGGTTTGGTGATGTAGTCATCCGCCCCCAGGGTCAAACCGCTGATCTTGTCGTCCTCGCTGCCACGCGCGGTGAGCATGAGGATGTAGCAGTCCGAGAAGGTGCGGATCCGTCGGCACACCTCCAGGCCGTCGAGTTCGGGCAGCCCCAGATCCAGCACCACAACATCGGGGGAAAAGCGACGGGTCTCGTCCACGGCCTGGGTGCCGGTGTGCGCCTGACGGGTATCGAAGCCTGCCCGGATGAGGTAGGAGGCCACCATCTGAGCCAGGGGTTGTTCATCATCGACGACCAGCACCCGCCCCGGGGGCGTGGCGGTGGTCGGTGTGTGGTCAGCCATAGACCCCAGTATCGCTCCGGTCAGAGGGGAATACCATCCTCGCTCAGTGCCCGGCGGGGAATCTTCATCAAATCTTCAAACATAACCTTTCACCGCCGTCACCCCTGTGCCCCACCCCGGGCCGGCGGCATCACCTCCCTTGGTCGGTTCAGCAGGCGCCACCAGGGATTTCACTGCAAGCACCGCATACCCGGGGCGGGTAGAAGGACATCGACCACGGCTGTGGGGTGGTGTCCCGGTGGTGACCCAGCTCACCGAATTCACCCTCTTTTCGCCCTGCTATAACGCCGTGAGCAGGGTTTTTGATTTCTAGTCCGTCAGGCACCCGTGCTAGATAAAGGTATGGCATCGACCTTGAGGCGGTGTCTTCTCACGGTCCTACCCACGATCCAAGGAGATTGACGTGAAACGAGCAGCGATCGCAGTCGCCGCCCTTGCCCTCGCCCTCACGGGGTGTTCGGCCGCCGACCCGGAACCCACGGCCGACGGGACGGTGTCCCAGGATACATTCCTGACTACCCATGGCCTGGCCGACATGGGCGCGGTGGAGATCATTGATCACCTCGACCGGCAGAAGGTCACTGAGCGTCCCACGGATTTGATCGCCTCAGTGCGCGCCGATGAACTGCTGTTCTCGAGCGGTGACCAGGAAGTCGTGGTCGATCTTCCCGACAATCAGACGTATGTCTCGATCGCACCCTATCTCACCTCCACCCACGACTGCTTCTACCACAGCCTCACGACCTGCCTGGGGGAACTCAACAATGAGGATATCCAGGTCACGATCACCGATGAGGCGACCGGTGAGGTGCTGGTGGACGAGGCGACAACCACCTTCGACAACGGGTTTATTGGCTTCTGGCTTCCCGATGATGTCACCGGTCTGATTGAGGTCAGCTACCAGGGGCGTACCGGCACCACGGAGTTTTCCACCACCGACGACGGTGCCACCTGTGTCACAGACCTGCGCCTGACGTGATGGCTCAGCAGGGTCCTCACCTGCGCCTGTCTCCCGTGTCACTGAATTCTTACACCAGGAAGGTTAAATCATGACGAACGCGTTTTCCCGACGACAGTTTCTGCTCGGCGGGCTCGTCCTCGCCGGCACCGGGGCCGTGGCCGCCTGCACCAGCGATCCTGGACCCGCTGCCTCGGCACCAGGTTCCTCCCTTCACCCCACTCCCACCCCCACTGCGCTCGGTGAGCCGACGGTGCGCCGGACACTGACCGCCCGGCCCCTCTCTCTGGATATCGGCGGTATCGAAGCCAAGACGTGGGGATACGTCTCTGACACCGGGGATGCGGCCATTGAGGCCACCGCCGGCGACGTCCTCCAGGTCGATATCACCAATGAACTGCCTGAGAGCACCTCCATCCACTGGCATGGCATCGCACTCCACAACGCAGCCGACGGTGTGCCCGGCATGACCCAGGACCCCATTGAACCTGGCGAGTCTTTCTCCTATGTTTTTGAAGTCCCCCACGGTGGCAGCTACTTCTACCATTCCCACTCCGGCCTGCAGCTTGATCGCGGCCTCCACGCCCCACTGATCGTCCGTGACCCGCAAGACGCTGAGGACCAGGACGTCGAGTGGACCATCGTGCTCGACGACTGGGTCGATGGCATTCAGGGCACTCCCGACGATGAGCTCGACAAGCTCACCGGAATGGGTTCGGACGACCATAACGGGAAGAAGGGGATGGGAGGTCACGGCCATATGATGCACGGCACCCCGGACCGGGTACTGGGCGGGGATGCCGGCGATGTGATGTATCCGCACTACCTCATCAACGGACGTATCCCCCGTGCTCACCGGACCTTCGAGGCTCGCCCGGGCGACAAGGCCCGCCTGCGGTTTATCAACTCCGGCGGTGACACCATCTTCAAGGTGGCCCTCGGTGGTCACCGCATGACCGTCACCCACACCGACGGCTTCCCTGTCCAGCCCCGGGAGACCGAATCGATCTACCTGTCGATGGGCGAGCGTGTCGACGTCGAGGTCATCCTCGGCGACGGCATCTTCCCGCTCACGGCTTTGGCGGTGGGTAAGGACGACCGCGCCTTCGCCGTCATCCGCACCGCCGGCGGCCAGGCCCCCCGCCCCGATGTCGACTTCCCCGAGTTGTCATCCACCGGACTGCTTCTGTCCTCCCTGAAGCCAGCAGACCGTGCACTCCTGCCTGAGGGCACACCAGACCGAGAAGTCAGCATCGACCTGGGCGGGCAGATGATGCCGTATGAATGGAGCATTCTCACCGACGGCCAATCGTCCTCCGCGACCGTGCAGGAGGGCCAGCGCCTGCGGATGGTCATGCGCAACAGGACCATGATGCCCCATCCCATGCACATCCACGGCCACACGTGGGCGCTGCCCGGCAGCGGCGGGCTACGCAAGGACACCGTCCTTCTCCGCCACGGTGAAACCATGATTGCCGACCTGATCGCTGACAACCCCGGTGAGTGGGCATTTCACTGCCATAACGCCTATCACATGGAAACCGGGATGCTCAGCTCGCTTCGCTACGAGTAACCCCCCCCACAGCAGGGTTGAGTGCCGAGGTGGGCAGAGTCGCTGCAGGCCACCCACCGGGCAGCACGATGACCTTCCTCGGTGTTGTGGTCTTCCGGGACAACCAGAACACCGTCTTCTTCCCCACCGCCCCGGAATATGGAGATCTAATCCATGCCGAGCACACCCCGCAGAGCCGCCATCGCGGTTGCCGCGGTGCTCACCGCCGTGACCCTGGTGGCCTGTTCCTCAGGCGACGGCGTCCGAAACGCCGTCGCCGTCGGGGGGGGGGCACCTTCCAGTTCCACTCACCAGGAGGCCAAACCGAGATTATCTACGCAGAGGAGGAATGTGCGCCGCTGCCGGGCTTCTCCTGCCCGTCGTTGATGGAGGAAAGTGAGGAGATCAGCCTGTCTGATTTTGAAGGCGAGGTCGTCGTCCTCAACGCTTGGGGCTAGTGGTGTGCACCGTGCCGGACGGAAGTCGATGACCTGCAGCTTGTCCAGGAGACTCTCGACCCCCTCGGTGGCACGGTGCTGGGCATCAACGTCCGTGACTACAACCAGACCATCGCCCAGGACTTCAAACTCGACAACGCGGTGACCTATCCCTCGATCTACGACCCGCCGTTTCGTATCGCTGCGGCCCTGGGAGGTGCCGACCTCGGTCATCCCGACCACCATTGTCCTGGACCGAAGCCACCGCCCGGCCGCGGTGTTCCTGAGGGAGGTCACCGCCGATGACATCCTTGATGTCGCTCTGCCGCTGGCCGAGGAGGCACCAGCATCATGACCGTTGATGTGATTGCGCAGTTGGCGATTGGCCAGCAGTTCGCCGACGCCGCGGCCACCGGGCCACTGATGATCGGCATCCTGGCTGCAGCAGCTGCAGGTCTGATCTCGTTCGCCTCCCCGTGCGTCGTACCCCTGGTACCCGGATATATGTCGTATCTGGCCAGTGTGGTCGGCGGGGAGGTCGACTACGACGCCGAGGGGGGGGCGCGGTGGTCACCAAACGCCAGTGGGCGGTAGCGGGTGCGGCCGGGTTGTTCATTCTCGGCTTCACCGTCGTCTTTGTGCTGGCCACCGTCACCGGGGGTGTCTCCCGAGTAAAGGACACGGCGTTGGTGTCAATCTATTGCGCAGTAAACGTGCCAATCGAATGGCTGGCTACTTCACTGTTTAATTAACGTGTCAATGAAATGGCTGCCTAGTACATAGTGCAATCTACGTGTCAATAAAGTGGCTGGGACAGAAGAGAGCACGCAAGAAGGGCCAATTGAAGCAGCAATGCACTGCACGCTGGCGATATCGCGCATGGAATTACCGCGTTCGATAGCACGATAGATACCAAGTACAGCCTCCGCCTCAGCAGGGATGATCTCGCCTGTTGAGCTGTAGCCAATAGGACGTACACCGTCGGAACACCAGCGCCCTTGCTCAGCACGCTGCTGTTGGGCGCGTGACTGCCTAGCGCCTTTACGCTCGGGTACACTGGCGGAAGCTTGCTAGCGGTAGTCAACGATTTCACCCTCCCCTGGGCCCCGTGATGGTGTAGTCACGTTGAATATGCGCTGTTGCCTGACCCCACTCGCTCGCTTTAACCCGCGCTTGGTGCGAATCGAACGATGCTTGATCAGTGAATTGTTCTGATACATTCCATACGAGCGGGTCGTCGGATTGAGTGACCTCGAAGCGCAGACACCCGGGTTCATCACGAGAGAGCTCAACGTGTTTTGGAAGGAACCGTTCAACGATTGAAACATCACTGTGGTCTTTGCAGATCAAGATGCCGTTCAGCTCGATCATGCTCATAGAACACCTTCGCTATAAGTCAGACGCGGCGCTTAAACGTTGAACTTGAACTCGACGGTATGTCGTTGCAAAGTTACTCCCTCTCGTTAACACCATCAAAAGGAGTGTTATCCAATGAAAGCGTTCGGCTTCTTAAGCTTCGGGCATTACGCCTTCGGCAGCTAGTGCGGGCCATCTGCGGAAAAGATCGCCAAGACTCGTCTGGAGATCACCCAGGCTGCGGACGAAATCGGCGTGAACAACGCGTCCTTCCGAGTCCACCACTTCGCGCTGCAGGCCTCCGCCCCGATGCCGCTGCTGTGTGCTATCGCGGCCACCACCAAAATCATCGAGGTGGACACCGGCGGCATCGACCTGCGCTAGCGCATATCGGGGTTGTAGCGTTTGAGTCATTGAGTCCCGCCGTCTACAAGTACCTACACACTTGATCGGTGCTGCACGTTTCAGGATCCGGGTGCGCGGCGTCCTGGCTAAGGTCCGCGATAGTGTCGCGCAGCACGGAGAGCTGCGCGATCTGCTGCTCGATCTCAGCGAGGCGCACGTCAAGCAGGTCGCGCACGTGCTCGCAGGGCGCATGGCCGCCGTCGCGGATGTCGAGGATCTGGCGGATCTGGGCGAGGGTGAGGCCCGCGGCCTGGCCGCGGTGGATGAAGTCGATCCGAGCGACCGTCTCGGGCGCGTAGTCGCGGTATCCGGACGGCGTGCGCTCGGTCGGGGGCAGAAGGCCCTGTTCCTCGTAGAAGCGAAGGGTCTTCGCGGTAGTGCCCGCCCTCTCGGCGAGTTCTCCGATCCACATTACTGTCTCCCTCCGTGGCCGCGCTTGACCTTCCCCTGCACTGGAAGGTCCAGTATGGCTGAGACAGAGCAGAAAGCCAAGAGTTGACAGGAGCAGCGATGCCTACGAAGTACGATCTCGCCATCATCGGATCGGGAGGCGGCGCGTTCGCCGCTGCGATCCGCGCCAGCACGCTCGGGAAGTCGGTGGTGATGATCGAGCGCGGGACGCTCGGCGGCACCTGCGTGAACACGGGCTGCGTCCCGTCGAAGGCGCTCATTGCCGCGGCCGGCGCGCGGCACGTCGCGGTCGACGCCGCAACCCGGTTCCCCGGGATCGCTACGACGGCGGATCCCGTCGACATGCCCGCGCTGATCGCTGGGAAGCAAGCGTTAGTGGAGTCGCTGCGCGGCGAGAAGTACGCCGACGTCGCCGACTCCTACGGCTGGCAGGTCCTCCGCGGCGACGCCTCGTTCGTGGGCACCCCTGATGCGCCGGTTCTCGATGTTGCCGGAGCCGACGGAAGCGTCGAGACCATCGAGGCCCACCACTACCTAGTCGCGACTGGTTCTCGCCCGTGGGCACCGCCGATCGACGGCCTGGAGGAGACCGGATACCTGACCTCGACCACGGCGATGGAGCTGACGGAGGTCCCCGAGTCGCTGCTGGTGCTCGGCGGCGGCTACGTCGCCCTGGAGCAGGCGCAGCTGTTCGCCCGCCTCGGCTCGCAGGTCACGCTGCTCGTGCGGTCCCGGCTCGCCTCGAAGGAGGAGCCGGAGGTGTCGAAGGCGCTCCAGGAGGTGTTCGCCGACGAGGGCATCCGCGTCGTCAGCCGCGCAGTGCCCACCCGGGTCTCCCGCGGCACGGGAGGCGAGGCCGTCGTGACCGCCGCCTTGTCCGGCGGCTCGCAGGAGTTCCGCGCCGACCAGGTCCTGGTCGCCCTCGGACGCCGTCCCGTCACCGATGGCCTGAACCTCGATGCGGTCGGGGTGAATACCGGAGACTCCGGCGAGGTGGTCGTCTCCGACCGGCTGCAGTCCTCGAACCCGCGGGTCTGGGCCGCGGGCGACGTGACCGGGCACCCCGAGTTCGTCTACGTCGCCGCCCACCACGGCACCCTCGTCGCCGAGAACGCGTTCGCCGACGCCGACCGGTCCGTCGACTACGCCCGCCTGCCGCGGGTGACGTTCACCGAGCCCGCGATCGGCGCGGTCGGGATGACCGAGAAGGACGTCCTCGCCGCGGGGATCCGCTGCGACTGCCGCGTCCTGCCCCTGCACCACGTGCCCCGCGCCTTGGTGAACCGCGACACCCGCGGGTTCATCAAGATCGTCGTGAACGCCGATACGAGCGAGATCCTCGGCCTGACCGCCGTCGCCAAGGACGCCGGGGAGCTCGCCGCCGCAGGCGTCCACGTGCTCGGCAGGACCGTCGCCGAGGTCGCCAACGCCTGGGCCCCCTACCTGACCATGGCCGAGGGCATCCGGATCGCCGCGAAGGCCTTCACCACCGACCCGTCGCTGCTGTCGTGCTGCGCATGAACGGCAACGCAGGCAATCGGGGAGATCTCATCCAGAAGCAGACGATGAGCGCCGATCAGGACCGCGACGAATGGCGCGCCGGTCCCGTCGTCGCTGCAGTGACCGGGCTGCTCCTACTGGCATGCTGCGCGCTTCCGTCGCTGCTCTGCTGCGGCCTGCCGTTCATCGCGGCGGGCGGAGCACTCGCAGGCGTCGGTGGGCTCCTCGGTAATCCCTGGATCATCGGTGCCGGGACCGCCGTCGTGATGGCCGTCATGGCGGGGATGCTCGTCAGGCTACGGCGGCGGCACCGGCGCTGCAGGTCCGGCTGCTGCGAAAATCCTTCGACCGCTGATCGGAACCGGTAGTTCGAGCGGATCCAGTGATCACTGCCACCTGCGGAGGCCGCTGAAATCGAAGCCCGACGGGAGAAGGAGGAGCAAAAAGCGTTCGAATCAACCGGTGACGAGGATAATACTGAGGCTGGATCCCGGCCGTCGCGACGCGGTCTCCGCTTCCGCCGAGACGAGAAAGGGTTGTGGGCACCTAGGCTGGGCGGCATGAACGACATGACCATAGCGCCCGGCCCGGGGATCCCCGACGGTGCGGTCATCGCCGCCGATCTCGCGGAGCGTTTCGCGAAATCGTCGACTCCGGGCGGCCAGGGCGTCAACACGACGGACGGCAAAGTCCAGCTTTCCATCGATGTCGCCGAATGCGCATCGCTTACCGACGCCCAGCGTCACCGTATCTCGCGCAACCTCGAGCACCGCCTAGACGGCTCCGTCTTTACCGTGACTGCGTCGACTCAGCGGTCTGTGTTTCGCTCCTGGTCCTCTCGCTTGCACCTGCGACACAGCCTCGTGCCCCCGGGCCGTAGCGTTCGGGGGAGCACAATAGCCCCAGTCCTCATCACGTCCCGGGATCAAAGAGTTCATCGCAGAGGTTAAGCACTACACGTTAAATTTGAACTCGACCACATCACCGTCGTGCATGATGTAGTCCTTGCCCTCCTGGCGAACCTTGCCCTTGGCCTTCGCCTCGGCAATCGAACCGGCCTCGACCAAGTCGTTGAAGGACACAATTTCAGCCTTAATGAAACCGCGCTCAAAATCAGTGTGAATCACGCCGGCAGCCTGCGGAGCCGTAGCACCCTTCGGAATGGTCCAGGCGCGAGACTCCTTCGGGCCAGCGGTCAGGTAGGTCTGTAGCCCCAGGGTGCGGAAACCAGCGCGAGCAAGCGAATGCAGGCCCGGCTCAGTCTGACCAATTTCGGCCAGCAGCTCATTGCGGGATTCCTCATCCAGCTCCAGCAGGTCTGACTCGGCCTTCGCATCGAGGAATACACAGTCCGCCGGTTCCACAGCAGCGGCCAAATCCGCGCGGCGGTCCTCGTCGGCAAGCACTTCCTCGTCAGCATTGAAGACGTAGAGGAACGGCTTTGCGGTGAGCAAGTGCAGCTCGCGCAGAGCAGAGAGCTTCACATCATCAGAAGCAGCGAAGAGAGTGCGCCCCTCTTCCAGCACGGCAAGAGCCTGCTTGACGGCTTCAACCTCGCCGACCTTGTCCTTATCCTTCTTGGCTTCCTTTTCCAGACGCGGCAGCGCCTTCTCAATAGTCTGGATATCAGCCAGAATCAGCTCGGTTTCAATCACACCGATGTCAGAGGCCGGGTCGACCTTGCCGTCGACATGCACGACGTCATCATCATTGAATACTCGCACGACCTGACAGATAGCGTCAGCCTCGCGGATGTTGGCGAGGAACTTGTTACCAAGACCTTCGCCCTCCGATGCACCCTTGACGATGCCGGCGATGTCCACAAACGACACCGTAGCCGGAAGAATACGCTCGGAGCCGTAAATTTCGGCGAGCTTATTCAAACGTGGATCGGGAAGCTCCACAACGCCGACGTTCGGCTCGATGGTGGCGAACGGATAATTCGCAGCCAGCACATCGTTGCGTGTCAAGGCGTTAAACAGGGTTGACTTTCCGACATTGGGCAGACCGACGATTCCAAGTGTAAGACTCACATTGCCCATCTTACGGGCTTGGGGAGACAGATTTGAACTCGCCCTAGCTTCGTGAAGTTGCCCCCTATCCCCTGCGAACCCCCATAATGAATATGTGAGCAATAAACCCAATGAAGGCGAAGAGCGGACTGCGCAGTCCGAAAAAGACGCTATCGATCACGTAATGGGATCGGAGCCTCTGCGTATAGAACAGTCTCTGTCTATACCCTCCGACGCCCATAAGTCAGCGGCAACGCAACCGGATTTGCCGGAAGATGCTGAAAACCTCGATGAGCTTATGAGCGAAAACGACTCCGAGTCCATCGACCGCGCCGACGTCATCGGCGAGGGCGCCCGGTGGTTCGCAGGTTGGTGTCTGCGCTTCCTCATCACAGCAGCGGCGCTGTACGTCAGCGCTATGATTCTGGGAAAGATTTGGGCTGGCGTTCTGCCGATTTTGTTGGCCCTGATTGTCTCCACGGTGCTGGCCCCGCCCGCCGTGTTCCTGATGAAACACCGCTGGCCCCGCGCACTCGCCGCACTGACGGTCATCCTAGGCGCGGTGGCGGTGCTTGGCGGCGTTGTCGCGTTCCTCGCCCCGACTGTGCAGTCGCAGTTCCCAGAATTGCGTCGCCAGTTCACCGACGGCATTCAGGAAGTCCAGAACATCATTCAGGCCCCGCCATTTAACGTCAAGGATGAGCAGATTCTCGATGCTCTGGACCAGGGGTCCACATGGCTTCAGGAGCGCTCCGGCGATATCGCCAACACAGTCTTCCAAGGCATCTCGGTGGTCTCCTCGGCCGCCGTAACCTTGATGGCAATGTTGGTTCTGACGTTCTTCTTCATCAAGGACGGCCAGGACTTCCTGCCATGGCTCCGCCGCCTGACCGGACGTCGTCTCGGCTGGCACCTCACCGAGGTGCTCACCCGCTCCTGGAACACGCTGTCGGGCTACATCCGCACGCAGGCTATCGTTTCGCTTATCGACGCGGTCTTCATCGGTGCCGGTCTTGCAATTTTGAATGTGCCGCTGGCAATGGTTCTGGCCGTGGTGACTTTCTTCGCTGGCTTCATTCCTATTGTCGGTGCGTTCACCGCCGGCTTCATTGCAGTGGTAGTCGCACTCGTCGCCAACGGCCTGACTACAGCAATCCTCGTATTGCTCATCATCATTGCTGTCCAGCAAATCGAGGGCAACATCCTCTCCCCAATCCTGCAGGCCAAGGCTATGGACTTGCACGCCGCAATCGTCCTGCTGGTCGTTCTGCTCGGTGGCGGTATCTTCGGCATCATCGGCGCCTTCCTGGCGGTGCCAGTCACCGCAGTCGTCGCGGTCTGGTTCCGCTACCTCGGCGACCTCACAGATTTGCGTACGGGCGACAAGACCGCAAAGGACATCGAGTTCGCCACGGACGCCGGATCGATCTCGGGTATTCAAATTGAAGCTGCCGGCCGTGCGATGCGCGACCGACTGGCTTCGTTCCGCCTGGGCAGTGACGACTCCGACAGCTCTGCAGAGAGCGCCGTGAAGGCAGATGCTCGCACCGCCGGTAAGGTTTCCCCCGATGCTGGTCCGACCAAGCAGGAAGAGGGAACGATGACCAAGGCCTTCCATAAAGTCTCTGAAGTGGTCTCCGGGTCTTTCTCTAAGAAAAAGAAGTAAGGCGAAATTTTAAGACACGGGCGAGCCCACATACCGGGCTTGCCCGTATTATCACTAATAACCGGTAGGATACGCATTCGTGTCGAACAGATCAGCAATAACCCGTAAAGGCAGTGGAAACAAACCCCTGCTTCCACGCGTGCCAATGTTTGTGCCGCCGTTGCTGATGCTTCTAGCTGGCGTTATTGGTTTGCTCTTTTCTGTTCCCAACGGTTCGATTGGCAAGCCCTACTTCATTGCTTTTGCCGTGGCTGCTGTGGCCGGAACACTGTTGGTGGTTCCTCGCGGTCTGGTAGTTACCGTCGCTCAAATCCCCATTTTGTTCGCGCTTGTCACCTTTTTCACAGCGTGGTTTACCGGTTCTCTCGCCGATCCTGAAAATGGTGGCGCGACCGCGACAACCTCTAAACGCGCTCGCCTGGTGACCTCGGCATATCCCATCATCCAGCAGTTCCCGTGGCTGCTGGTCTTGATGATTATCTGTGTCATCATCGCAGTGTGGCGTTACCTCGAAATCACCCGCACCCAGGAGAAATCCCTCAACACCCAGCGCAAGGTCGCTAAACAACGCCAGCACCGTGACGAAGCCGCTGTCGAATCCAGCTCTCAGGTTCGCCGTCGTCTCGCCGAATCTGATCGCCGGGTCGCCTCTCGCACCCAGGAACGTCCTGCTTCACGACGTCCCGCTGCGGACATTATCCGAGATGCCGAAGCTCGCCGCCAGGCGCGCCAGCAAGCTGCACGCTCTCGGCAGGAGACTTCTCGTTCTGGTGCCCGACCTGCAGCGAACGCCAACTCGGCATCGCGCAACGCCGAGCAACTGCGTAAGCGACCAGTTGACCGTTCTGGGGAGCGTGCCCAGCAGCGCTCGAATTTCGCACAGCGGGCTCAGCAGCCAACCTCCCGTTGGCAGTCTCGCTCGCATCCGGGGCAGGCGCAGTTCACTCAGGATTCCACTTCGCCGAACTCGACTAGACAGCAGCCTCGTCGTCCGATTGAAAGGCCAAACGCACCGCAGCGGCCAACGCCAGAGTTTCCCCGTCGTCAAACTGAAGGAACGGCACGGATGTGGGGAGAACAGTCCTCGCCGGAGTCTCCGTCCGAAAAGTCTCAACAGAGCCCCGCACGCCAAGTGGGCAACCACCGCCGCACCGAGGAGTGGCCACCGCGACAGCAGCGCCCTCGCCAGGAGCGGATAACCGGCCACGATAGCAGGTCTCGTTACCGCAAGTAACTCGGGCTTGCACCTTTACCGTCACAGTTGCCCACAGGCAAATTTAGCCTGTGGGCAACCTGCGTTTATTAGCAGGGCGATCCGCCCCATCGTGTAAGTGTTGATGTATGTCGAAATTGGAAACGTCGGCCGAGAAACCGGTTCAGGTTCGGCGCCTGAACCAGTTAGTCAAGGACTATATTGAGCGCCTTGGACAGATTTGGGTCGAGGGGGAAATCGCCCAGGTCAACTCCAAGCCGAGTTGGAAGCTCTCCTACATCACTCTGCGTGACACCTCCGCGGAGTTTTCGGTGTCGGTGACTTGTTCTACTGCGGCACTGCGTAATAATCCGTTGCGCAACGGCGACCGCGTAGTGGTTTTGGGCAAGCCTGCGTTTTATGCCGGGCGGGGGCAGTTTTCCCTGTGGGCTACGGAGTGGAGGCCCGTAGGTTTGGGGCAACTATTGGCACGGCTGGAACAGCTGCGCCAAGCGCTAGCGGCGGAAGGCCTTTTTGATCCACGGCTGAAACGCCCTCTGCCCTACCTCCCCAACAAGATCGGGTTGATTACCGGTCGCGGTTCGGCAGCTGAACGCGATGTGCTTTCGGTTGCGGGTGCCCGCTGGCCTGAGGTGGATTTCCGGGTAATCAACACAATTGTGCAGGGAGCCAAGGCTGTTCCGGAGATTATTGAGGCTCTGGCACAGCTCGACGCCGACCCGGAGGTCGACGTCATCATCGTCGCCCGTGGCGGTGGCAGTGTCGAAGATTTGCTGCCTTTTTCAGATGAGGCGCTGATTCGTGCGGTGAGTAAGGCGACAACACCGGTGGTTTCTGCGATCGGACACGAGCCGGATACTCCACTGTTGGATTATGTCGCTGACTTACGTGCTGCCACACCGACGGATGCAGCAAAGAAAACAGTGCCCGATGCTGCTGAGGAACGCCGCCTAATTGCACAGCTGCGTGAACGCACCTCGGCATCCCTGCGGCGATGGGTTGACCGTGAAGTAGCTACTCTGCGGGATTCGACGTCGCGGCCGGTACTGCGCGATCCGCTCACTCCCATCCGCGTGCGTGAAGAGTTTGTCACGGCGCAGGTCGATCGGCTGCGTTTTCTCATCCACCGCAGTCTGGAACGCGAGGAAGCAGTGGTATCGGGATTGCGCGGCAAGGTTTCAGCACTTGGCCCCTCTGCCACACTCGCTCGCGGCTATGCCATCGTGCAGGCACAATCGGCTACTCAGCCAGAACCACAGATTGTGACCTCTATTGCAGATGCTCCGATGGGTTCCCAACTGCGAATTCGCGTCAGTGACGGCTCCATCTCTGCAGCAACGCTCGCTACGAAGCCAGCGAATTAATAAGCACTGACTTTTCCAACCTTGAAGCTTTAATTACTAGATGTGAAGGACGTATTCGCTAATGAATGACAATGTTTTCGGCGCGGGTCAGGCTCCCTCTTCGGAGGAACAGGTACCGGTGGAGAACCTGAGCTACGAGCAGGCGCGAGATGCGCTGGTTGAGACCGTCAAGCTCCTAGAACTCGGACAGATGAGCCTGGATGAATCCCTGGCGCTGTGGGAGCGAGGCGAGGCGCTGGCCCGCCGCTGCGAGGAACATTTAGCTGGCGCACGGGCAAAAGTTGAAGCCGCCTTGGCCAGCAAGAATCAGGATGCCGCGGCTTCGGCCGAGAATGCGGGCGGTGAGGAATAAAAAGAGACGAGAAACGATCGTCAGTGCACGTCGTTTCTCATCTCGTGGCCGATAGTTGAGTTCAGCTATTTTATCGCGCTAGTTGGAATTATCGACCCAGGCGACCTCTCAACTCAGCTTACTTTGCTGGTGCCGACGGCGTCTCGGACGCAGTCTGCTGCGGCTGTGACGGATCCGGCATTGTCGCGTCCGGATCGATTGGCTCGGCCTTCTGCAAAGCCGCCGCCAACTGTGTGAACTCCTCGTCGTTGGCAGTGCCCTCGATAATTGCGCGGGAGTCACCGAGGTTCCCAACCCATACGCGACGCACGTTGTCCTCAGCCGGCACATACTTAGTCCAGGTTGTACCTTCCACGTCAGTGGTACCGTCGCGGAGACGATTCTTACCGTCATCCGGCAGCTGACCTGCTTCCGCATCTGTTTGCGTGACCTGGGCGAATGCTCCGCTAGCGGTGACATAGCCAATAATGGTCGTCTGCTTCCCCGCCGCCATACCCGCGCGGGTCGAGTTTGAAGTCCAGCCCTCAGGCACCTTCGGCAGGCGAACTGGATAGTCCACGCGCCGAGCCTCCATGTTCACGAATGGGGCGGCATCGACCTCGCGCACCGGACCGTTTTCCGGCTTCCCGGGGTTAAAACTGCACAGGCCGGTAAAGCCGATGGTGACAGCCACCGCAAGAAACATCACCACGAGGGTGAGAATCATGTCTCGACTGTCCTGCAAAATCCTAGGTTTCTCATTCGCCACGCGCTCAAGTATGCCAAAGGCCCCGCAACGAACCTAGTCATCAGTCGCATCCGCACAGCTGCGGCTAGCAATACTTGATGACGGACGCTGTCGACGTCGTCAAGCGAACGGATTTCAGAACAAAATACTGATACTCACGTGATGTGGGAGTTTAGCCCTGAAGCTCCCCCCACTTTGGCGCTGCGTCCACCCCCGAAGATGAAAAAGGTGGAACACTAGTAACAGATGCAATGGCGCTCAAAAGGACGCGCCAAACATCGATAAATAGAAATTGTTGCAGCGCCAAACCCCAGTTTCCTGGCGTGGCGTCTCCCAGCACATTCTCAAACCTCAAAAGAGTTCCTAAAAAAACGACGGAAGGGCCAGAAGTCAATGAACGCCTCGAATCCTGAAGCACCAGATCGCAACCTTGCGATGGAGCTCGTCCGAGTTACTGAGTCCGCTGCACTGGCGGCTGGTCAGTGGGTCGGTCGTGGTCAGAAGGAAAAGGGCGACGGCGCTGCCGTCGATGCCATGCGTCAGCTCATCAACACCGTGGCTATGAACGGTGTCGTTGTTATTGGCGAGGGCGAAAAGGACGAAGCCCCGATGCTGTTCAACGGCGAAAAGGTCGGCAACGGCCAAGGCCCGGCCGTTGACATCGCGGTTGACCCGATTGACGGCACGACTCTGATGGCAGAGGGCCGCCCGAACTCTATCGCTGTTCTTGCTGCTGCAGACCGCGGCTCCATGTACGACCCGTCGGCTGTGTTCTACATGGATAAGATTGCTGTTGGCCCGGAGGCTGCCGGCAAGATTGACATCGAGGCTCCAGTTGAGCACAACATCAAGGTCGTTGCTAAGGCCAAGGGGCTGCGTCCGGAAGATGTCACTGTTGTCGTGCTGGATCGCCCGCGCCACGCTGACATGATTCGTGACATCCGCGAAGCTGGCGCCAAGGTTCGACTGATTGGCGATGGTGACGTTGCTGGCGCTGTTGCCGCAGCTCAGAACACGAACTCGGTCGATATCATGATGGGCGTCGGCGGCACCCCAGAAGGTGTCATCACCGCATGCGCCATGAAGTGTATGGGCGGCGAAATCCAGGGCAAACTGCACCCGCGCGATGAGGCCGAAATTAAGAAGGCTCTCGACGCTGGGCACGATCTTTCTCGTGTTCTGACCACCGATGACCTGGTCGCATCCGACAACTGCTACTTCGTTGCCACTGGTGTCACCAACGGTGACATGCTGCGCGGTGTCGCTTACCGCGGTAACGGTGCATGGACCCGCTCGCTGGTTATGCGCTCCAAGTCCGGCACCATTCGTCGCATCGAGGCTTTCCACTCCCTGGAGAAGCTGCGCAAGTACGCCAGCATCGACTACGGCAAGGGCGAGATGCCTGACATCGATCTGTAAGTAACTACCCCTTTAGTGGTGCCCTCAGGGCACCACTTTTTTAACAAACTGATTCATACTTGAAGACGAATGCGCTAACGGTTCTGCATCGCATGAAAATTGCATGCGCAATGAGGGGTCGTTCTGCGCGCACTCAAGTTCCCCTAACTGAAAGAGGCAACGAATGACAGAGCAGCAGTTCCGCATCGAGCACGACACCATGGGCGAGGTTAAGGTTCCGGTTAACGCCCTGTGGCGCGCACAGACTCAGCGTGCAGTTGAGAACTTCCCGATTTCCGGCCGTCCGCTGGAGTCTGCACAGATTCGCGCTATGGGTCTGCTGAAGGCAGCTTGCGCCATCGTCAACAAGGAGCGCGGCCTGCTGTCTGCTGAGCAGGCAGATGCCATCGTCGCCGCTGCCAAGGAAATTGCCGAAGGCAAGCACGATGCTGAGTTCCCGATTGACGTCTTCCAGACCGGTTCGGGCACTTCTTCCAACATGAACACCAACGAAGTCATTGCGTCCATCGCAAAGGCCAACGGCGTTGAGGTTCACCCGAATGACCACGTCAACATGGGTCAGTCTTCCAACGACACCTTCCCGACTGCCACTCACGTCGCAGCAACCGAGGCAGCTGTCAAGGACCTCGTCCCGGGACTGAAGGTTCTGCAGGAGTCCCTGGCTAAGAAGGCCAAGGAATGGGAGACCGTTGTTAAGTCCGGCCGCACTCACCTGATGGACGCTGTCCCGGTGACCCTGGGTCAGGAGTTCTCGGGTTACGCTCGCCAGATTGAGGCTGGCATTGAGCGCATCGAGGCCACCCTGCCGCGTCTGGGCGAGCTGCCAATCGGTGGTACCGCTGTTGGCACCGGCCTGAACACCCCGGCGGACTTCGGTGCCAAGGTCACCGCTGAGCTCGTCGAACTGACCGGCATCAAGGAGCTGCGCGAGGCTCAGAACCACTTCGAGGCTCAGGCTAACCGCGATGCCCTGGTCGAATTCTCCGGCGCTATGCGCACCGTCGCAGTCTCCCTGAACAAGATCGCTAACGACATTCGCTGGATGGGCTCCGGCCCGCTGACCGGCCTTGCTGAGATTCACCTGCCGGATCTGCAGCCGGGTTCCTCCATCATGCCGGGTAAGGTCAACCCGGTTCTGTGCGAGACTGCCACCCAGGTCGCAGCGCAGGTTCTGGGCAACGACACCGCTGTTGAGTTTGCTGGCGCTAACGGCGCATTCGAGCTGAACGTCTTCATCCCGGTCATGGCACGTAACGTGCTGGAGTCCGCTAAGCTGCTGGCGAACACCGCACGCGTCTTCGCCGAGAAGCTGGTGGACGGCATCGAGCCGAACGTTGAGCGTATGAAGACTCTGGCTGAGTCCTCCCCGTCGATTGTGACCCCGCTGAACTCCGCCATCGGCTACGAGAACGCAGCTAAGGTCGCTAAGACTGCTCTGAAGGAAGGTAAGACCATCCGTCAGACTGTTATCGACATGGGCTTCGTCGACGGCGAGAAGCTGACCGAGGAAGAGCTGGACAAGCGCCTCGACGTGCTGGCAATGGCCAACACTGATCGTGACTAGTTCTTTCTGAACTCGAAGGTGTGAGAGCACCTTACGCATAAGACCCCGTAGTCTCACTTCGCTGAAAGACTTCGGGGTCTACTATTTTTCCTTAACGTCGGACAAGTTTCAGAGAGTGACTAACTATTCCCACCTATCGCCACACCATCGCATTTCCTCGCCGTTGCGTCGCCGAGTGGTTCTCCCGCCCAGGCGCTGTCACCCGCCTAACACCGGGGCTTCTCCCGATGTCACCGAAATCCGAATCCGCCAACCTCGCCGACGGCACGACCGTATTCTCCATGCCGGCTGGCCTCAAATGGATTGCACGTCACGACCCGGCCGGTTTCCTCCCCGGCCAGAGATTCATTGACGAAGTCACCAGCGAGCCCTTTCGCCGCATCACGGGGTGGAAGCACACCCACGTTCTCTCCGATACTCCGCTTGACGACGGCAGCGCTGGCACGGTTTTAGAGGACACCGTTGACACCAAGGTTCCGGTACCCGGGTTGGATTCGATGTTCGCCTACCGTGCTACGAAGGTTGCTGGAGACCTTGCGGCCGTCGATAGGCTTTCGGAGTATTTGGGGCATGTGCCGGAGCCGCTGACAGTGGCGATCAGTGGAGCTACGGGGACCGTCGGAACGCAGCTGCGCGCGCTACTGACCACGGCCGGACATGAGGTGATTTCGCTGGTGCGCTCACGTGAACAGACGGGTGTGGACAAGCGATATTGGGATACTGCGGCACCCGCAGCTGATTTGCTGGAGGGAGTCGACGCGGTCATCCATCTGGCCGGCGCACCGATTGCGGGGCGCTTCACGGAGGCGCATCTTCGAAAGGTTCGCCATTCCCGTGTCGAACCAACGCGAGCTCTGGCAAAGCTCGTTGCATCTACTGACAGCGTGAAGGTCGCGGTTGGAGCGTCGGCGGTGGGGTTCTACGGTGCGGATCGTGGCCCAGAGGTACTCACCGAGGACGCTGGCCCTGGCGTGGAAGCGCAGCGTTACGACGGCAGCGCCGCCGCGGACAGTCTCTCGGCTATTGTGCGCGATTGGGAAAATGCATGGGATCCCGCTCGCGATGCAGGCAAGCGGGTCGTAAACGTCCGTACTGGTCTCGTGCTTGCTGGTGGCGGCGGTCTCTTGCCGCTACTAGCGGGCGTGGTGTTCACCGGACTTGGAGGAAGATTGGGGTCGGGCGAGCAGTGGTTCCCGTGGATTGCTTTGGACGACCTGTTGGACATCTATCACCGGTCGTTGGCAGATTCCGGCCTTGCCGGACCTGTCAATGCGGTGGCGCCACTGGCTTCCGGAGTGAATAATGCGGAGTTCACGAGGGTATTGGGAGAGGTCTTGCACCGCCCGACGGCGGTTCCGATTCCTTCACTGGGGCCTGCAGTACTGCTGGGCAAACGCGGTGCTGCGGAGTTGGCTCTCGCGAATCAGAGAGTAGAGGCAGCAGCGCTGCAAAAGGCGGGGCACAGGTTCCGCTTCACTTCGCTTAACGACGCCCTGCGCCACGAGCTATTGAAGGAGACGTAGCCTTCCACCGTGCCTACACAAAACACGAAGGTTGTGTAATTGAATGGCGCGTTGCGACTATCAACAACCCGCCCCCTGCGCCTGAGTCCACGGCATCCTGAACAACCCAAAGATGCTCTCTGCATAGGTACTTAAACACCTGTTGACTCATCAACTTGCCATCACATTGCACTCGGTGTAACTTTGCACCTCGTGCAAATTGATGAGAATACCTATCACAGATTGGATCCGGGCCAACACCCCGAGTGCGGTCTCCGGGAGCTCAAAAGGTTTCAAACACACTGCGCTTTGGCCGATGCCGCGACCGCCCTTGTGTTGGATCGCGGATACGACCAAGTCAACATCGAAGACATCTGTCAGCGGGTCAATATCAGTCGACGCACATTCTTCAATTACTTCGACTCCAAGGATCAAGCCATCTTCGGCAACGGCATCATGTCATTCGATGCTGACGATGAAGAGGTATTCCTCGCCCAAATTCACCAAGACCCCATCGCGGACATGCTCGATTTCATCGAGAAAAAGCAGCAATCCCAGCTACTCCGATATAAAGAGCTGGGGGCAACCGAAGAGTTTCACCGTCTGCTCAAGGAGCGTATCCGCGAGATTTTGCGCAATGAGCCAAAGCTATCGACGGTTGTCATTTCGAATTTTGGCAACTCAATGCGCCGCGTCCGTTCTGCCTTTGAGCGCTATTTCGAGATGAATCCACAGTCGCGCACGCACCCCGAGCTGCCCGTCGGGCACGAGGTAGCACTGTCGGTCGGTTTCGTCCGCGAATGCGTGCTGTACTCATCGGCTCATCGGGACGAATTCACAACAGATACACCGCTTCACGACGCCGCCGACGTCGTTAAAAATTTCTGGAGGAGGAATAGTGACAGCTAGCAACACCACTGCTCAAGATCAAACCGACACCACGGTTTCTGACAACAAGTCCCACTTGGGAATCATTTTCTTCGCGCTCATTCTCACTATGCTGATGAGCTCGCTGGGGCAGATGATTTTCGCCACCGCCCTGCCGACCATCGTCGGCGAGCTCGGCGGAGTTGACCACATGTCGTGGGTTATTTCTGCATTCCTGTTGGCACAGACTGTGGCAATGCCGATTGTCGGCAAGCTCGGTGACATGATTGGGCGCAAGGGCCTGTTCATGATGGGCATCGCGCTGTTCATGGTCGGTTCCGTCATGGGTGCAATCACCAACTCCATGAGCCTGCTCATCGCCGCCCGCGCTTTTCAGGGATTTGCTGGCGGTACATTGATGGTTTCCTCACAGGCCATCCTGGCCGAGGTTATTCCCGCACGCCAGCGCGGTAAGTACATGGGCATCATGGGTGCTGTGTTCGGCCTGAGTTCCGTGCTGGGACCAGTGCTGGGAGGCTGGTTCACCGACGGCCCGGGCTGGCGCTGGGGCCTGTGGATCAACGTCCCGATGGGCGTGGTTGCACTATCGGCAGCTGCAGCCTTCCTGAAGCTGCCCCGACGCCAGAGTGAAGGAAACTTCGACTACATCGGCACGATGTTCTTGACTGCCGCTGCCTCGACGCTAATTCTCACCACCACGTGGGGCGGTACACAGTACGACTGGAACTCCGGAGTCATCATCTCGCTTATCGTTGCCTCCGTGGTTTCCTGGGTGCTGTTCTTCCTCACCGAGACTCGTGTTTCCAACCCACTGATTCCGACGCACTTGTTTAATAACCGGAACTTCGTGCTCACGACTGTGTCGGGTCTCATTCTGGGTATCGCGATGTTCGGCACTATGGCCTATATTCCGACCTACCTGCAGATGGTGCACTCAATGTCACCGACCGCTGCAGGCTTGATGATGACGCCGATGATGGTCGGCATGCTGCTCACCTCAATTGGCGTTGGCCAGATTATTTCGCGGACTGGTAAGTATCGCTTCTACCCCTTCGTCGGCCTGATGATTATGGCTGTCTCCCTCTACTTGCTGTCCACGCTGGAGACCACCACCCCGCTGTGGCAGGTTGGTGTTTACCTGTTCATCATGGGCTTCGGCCTGGGCACCGGCATGCAGGTTCTGGTTCTCATCGTGCAGAACTCCTTCCCGGTCGCCATGGTCGGTACCGCTACCGCTGCGAATAACTTCTTCCGCCAGATTGGTGGTGCGGTCGGTTCCTCCATTGTGGGTTCGATTTTCATCCACCGCATGAAGGACCTGGCAGGCGAACGCGTTCCGGCGGCTATCGAACAGATCAAGGCCGCATCACCGGAGGCTGCAGCAGAGTTCGCAAAGCAGATGGGCCCGGAGGGCTTTTCCTCTAAGTCGATTGGTTCACTGACGCCGCACGTCCTAGATAGCATGCCGGCGCCAATCCACGAAGCGCTGATCTCCAGCTACAACGATGGTTTGACGCCGATCTTCTTGGTACTAATGCCAGTGATTATTCTGGCAGCAATCATTGTGTTCTTTGTTCGCGAGGATCCGTTGAAGGAAACCGTCGAATAATTAATTCGCGGGAGCCGCGGCTCCCGGCAGCTATGCCCCCACCTGGCCGTCGGCGCGGTCGAGCTTGTCCAGAATCGGACGGTTCGGCTCACCGGCGGCTTCTGCTTCTTCCTGGACGCGCTTCAGTGCGCGCTCCTCTGGCTTTTCCAGGAGCTTTTCCAAAATAATGACATCGCGCCACTGCCCCGCCATTGGGCCGTAGGTCATCTTTGCCATGTGGTGGTAAATCCCCACTTCACGGAAGCCGAGCTTTCGATGCAGCTTTAACGATCCCACATTCTCCGGGAAGACCCACGAGTGAATCGACCAGCAGTCGAGCTCCGTGGCATCGTCGATAAGCTTCTGCAGCAGCGTCGCCGCCAGCCCCATGCCCTGCCCGTCAGGATGGACGTAGATGGAGTCTTCGATGACGCCATTGAAAATCGGGCGCTTGGATACCGGCGCTGCCGATGCCCAAGCCAGAATCTTGTCCGGGTTTTCTGCGTCGACGGCGACGTAACACAAATCCACTCGTTTGAGTGCGATGAATTCGTCCCACTCGGGAGCGGAGTGCTCCCAGGACGCGTGCCCCGTATCCAGGCCAATCTCGTAGATCTCTTGGATCTGTGGATAGTCCTCTTCACGCATCATTCGAATCGTGAAATCGCGCTTCTTTTCAGCCATAACTACAAGTGTGGCTAATTTTTCCGCGCACGTCGAACGAAACGGCAAAAATATTGTAAAAAGATTACTTTCGCCTGCGCGGTCGACCGCTTCCACCGCTGCTTCGACGCCCGCTACGGCTACTACGCGCATGCTTTACGACGGCCCCAGCGCGCTGCCGGCGGGCTTGCTTAGCAAGCGTCTTTTCTCGGGCCGACAACTTCTTTGGAGCTTCATCAGCCTTCTTGCGCCCCAACTGCGTGCGCGTCGAGCCCTCCCTGCGCCCCTGGACAATGCCGACGAACTCCTGCCGGAGCTCGTCGTCCTCTACTTTCGGCCACACCAACCAAATAGCTGTCCGAGACAGCGGTTCCGTGGCGCCTTCCTCGGCCACCAAGTTCGATGAGGCCACCGCCTTCTTCGACAGCGCCTTCAAAATCGTGCGAGGTCCCACCACGACACCTGCACCAGTGGCCGCAACGGGCAGCATCTGTCGCAGCTCATCCGGATCCACGGAGGTCAACAGCACAGTTTCGTCCGCCAACAGCTCCTCCGGCACGGACTCTGTGAGGGAGAACACGTGCTCTTTCTCGAAGGCCACGCCCCAGGCTTCGTCGTAAAGCCGGATGCGATGGAGCGACTCGGGCAGCGAGCTTTCGGACTCTAACCGAACCAGCGCCATGTCAGCGGCGCCGCCGACCAGGTCGGACATCGGATCGTCGGCGGCGTGGGTGTGCAGTGTTGCCGGAATTCGATCCCTAAAGCGGCGAAACCACTTCTCGGGACTGGTGCCGGTGGCGAACACGATGCGCAGGACGGCGGGTTCAGGAGTCGACATACTCCGCAAGGTTACTCGAATGGGTGCTAGCGTTGAACCCATGAAACCCCTAACCGCAGCCAAAAAACTTGGCATTTTCCTCCCGGCCACACCCGAGGAATTTCGCACTGGTGAGATTTCGCACGCGCAGTTTGCCGAACTGCAATCCAATCCGCCGGAATGGCTCGCTGAGCTACGCCGCAACGGACCGCACCCGCGTCCAGAAGTTGCCCGCAAGCTGGGCATCACTATCACGGCGTTGAAGAAGAACGACATGGACAAGCCGCTGACAAC
This sequence comes from Corynebacterium sp. LK31, assembly GCF_014335015.1. Taxonomy (NCBI): domain Bacteria; kingdom Bacillati; phylum Actinomycetota; class Actinomycetes; order Mycobacteriales; family Corynebacteriaceae; genus Corynebacterium; species Corynebacterium sp. LK31. Next base: position 327,465 of record NZ_PDGW01000013.1, read on the forward strand.
GGCGGAGATTAAGGATTTGCTCGAGCAGATGCCGGAGTGGCTGGAGGCTGCTCGTGAGTCCATGGCGAAGCAGCGCGTGGAAGCCGCTGAGGCAGAGACCAAGAAGGACGACGGCCCTGGTCGGGCTGCCGCTGAAGCTGCTCGCAACGCCGAGAATTAGCAGACACAGCTGACACAGCTGACACAGCCAACACCTTCAAGGAGGATTCTCCCGTGGCCATCGACTACACCGCACATGCAATCAACCACAAGGGCAACGGTACGGTTGTCCTGATTGGCTCGCTGGGCACCACACAGGAGATGTGGGAGCCACAGGTAGCCGCTTTGAGCGAAAAGTACCAGGTCATCACGCCAGATGTCCGCGGCCATGGCGATTCCCCTATCCCCGAGGGTGAGTGGGACATGAGCCACTTGGCCGCCGACATCATCGAGGTCCTCGATGAGGAGGATATTGACCGCGCACATTTTGTGGGACTATCTCTCGGCGGCGCTATCGCCCAAACCATCGCACTAGAACACGCCGATCGCGTGGTCAGCCTGACACTGTCGTCGACGGCGCCGAAATTCGGCACACCAGAGGCCTGGCAGGAAAAGGCCCAGCTCGTGCGCGACAAGGGCACGGTCGCACTCGCCGACACTGTCGTCCGCAACTGGTTTACCGACGAGTGCTTCGACACTACCCCTGAGCTCCCCGCCCGCTTCCGCGACATGATCGCAGATTGCCCCGATGACGGCTACATCGGCGCCTGCGGAGCACTCTCTCGCTTCGACACCCGCGAGCGCCTCGCCGAGATCACCGCTCCGACGCTGGTCATCGCCGGCAAGCAGGACACCTCTACGTCTCTCGACGTCGTCACTTCGCTTCACGACGGCATCGCGGGCTCGACCATGGTCGTCATTTCGCCGGCCAAGCACCTGCTCAACCAGGAAACCCCGGAGTACTACAACTCGGCCCTGCTGGCGCACATTGATGGGATTGCCGACTAG